>CAJLWO010000010.1 GCA_905210435.1 uncultured Bacteroidales bacterium | reverse complement strand
GCTAAGTTCGCTATCTAAAACGCTATCTAAAAGTCGGCCTATTTCGAACGGTTACTAATAATTTACAGGAATGGGTTGTGGCGGAGTTCTGACTCTATGGTTGTGGAGGGGCCGTGACCGGGGTAGACTGTGGTATCGGGCGGGAGGGTGAGCAGCCTTTTTGTGATGCTTGATATGAGCTGTTCGTGGCTTCCGCCGGGGAGATCGGTGCGGCCGATGGAGTTCTTGAACAGCGCGTCGCCCGTTACCACGAATTTGGATTCGGGGCAGTAGAGCGCGATGCTGCCGGGGGAGTGGCCGGGTACGGCGATTATGTCAATCGGTTCGGCACCGAGCATCAGCCGGTCGCCGTTTTTGAGCGGATTGTCAACCTTCAGCATTTCGGGCATATCGGTGCGCAGCCGGAACATGCGCGCCTGTTCGGCAATGCGCGACGACAGGATGCTGTCGTCGGTAGAGGCCGAGATGCCTACGCCGTATTTTTTTTCTATGTATTCGTCGCCAAACAGATGGTCGATATGCATGTGCGTGTTGATGAGGTATTTGACATGCAGCCTGTTGCTTTCGATATAGTTGTCGATGCGGGCGCATTCGCGTGCGGCAATCATGCCGGGGTCGACGACAGCGGCTTCGCACGTGGCCATGTCAAATATTATATAGGTGTTGACCCCGAACATATTGAATTCAAAACTTTGTATTTTCATAGCCGTGACTTGTTTTGTCGGTTATTGATAGGGTACGTAAATAAGGCTCTTGGTCTCGAAGAACGGTTCACTGAAATATTCCGTCAGCGCTACGTCGATGGCCGGACGTCGTGTTTCGGCGATTTCCTCCGAGAGGTCGCCCCCTTTAAGACAAACAAGTCCGTTGGGGTATTTGTTGGCGTTGTTTTTCCTGTCGACATTTCCCGAAGTGATTTTGACGAGGTCGGGAAGCGGCATTACGGCGCGGCTCACCACATAGTCGAATTTAGTGTGGCATTCACCCATGTCGCCGTGCTGCAGCGTCACATTCTCCAGTCCTATGGCCTCGGCCACAGCCTGTGCCACTTTTATTTTTTTGCCGATACGGTCGATGAGGTGAAAACGGCATTGCGGATAGAATATGGCGAGGGGTATGCCGGGAAATCCGCCCCCCGTGCCGAGGTCGACCAGCGAAGTGCCCTCGCGCAAATCTTCCAGAAAACGCGCTATCGCAAGCGAGTGGAGTATATGGTTAGGGTAGAGGTTGTCGATGTCCTTGCGCGATATGACATTGATTTTTTCGTTCCATTCAGGATACAGCGACCCGAGCATCTCATACTGCTCAAGCTGGCGCGGGGTAAGCTGCGGGAAATATTTTGTAAGAAGCTCCATATTCATAAACAGATATTTTAATAAATCACAAAAATACGTAAATTTGTAATTTATTTGAAATTTACGGCTGATTTTGTTGTTGAAATACAAATAAACAACTCATTAATAGTAAAATGGTACAGATAGGACAATATAACAACCTGAAAGTTGTAAAAATAGTTGATTTCGGATTATATCTTGACGGCGGCGAGTCGGGCGAGATACTGCTCCCGGCGAGATATATCACCGACGTGCCGAGTCCCGGCGACGAGATGAGAGTGTTCGTCTACAAGGATTCCGAGGACCGTCTCATAGCCACTACCGAAAAACCGTTTGCCACCGTGGGGCAGTTCGCCTATCTTCAGGTGACGGAGGTCAACCGTATCGGCGCTTTCCTCCAGTGGGGGCTTCCGAAAGACCTGCTCGTGCCCTTCAGCGAACAGAAGTCGAAGATGAAGCAGGGAGGCATATATCTGGTCTATCTCTATCTTGACGACGCCACTCAGCGCATAGTCGCCTCGGCAAAGATTGAGAAATTCATAGGCAACAAATTTCCCGATTATGCTCCCGGCACAAAGGTAAAGGCCCTCGTCTACACCCATAACGAATTGGGTTATCGCTGCATAGTCGACAACCTCTATCACGGACTTATATACCAGAACGAGACATTCCGCCCCGTGGAGCTCGGTGTCGAAATCGACGCTTACGTGAAGCGCGTGCGCGACGACGGCAAGATTGACCTTACGCTCTCGCCGGTCGCTCCTGTAAGGGTGGAGCGCCTGGCCGCACATGTCCTCGACAAGGTGCGTGAGAACAACGGACGTCTTCCAGTGAGCGACCATTCGTCGGCCGAACTTATCCAGGAGATGTTCCAGTGCAGCAAGAAGGATTTCAAGAAGGCAATCGGACTGCTGTACAAGCAGCGCGTCATCACCATCGCTCCGGAGTATATCGAACTTCAGAAATAAAATAATCATAATTAAGCAATTTATAAAAAACAACTTAACATCATGAAAATTATAAATCTGGCAGTCGTGGCCTGCATGGCGTCACTTATCGCGTGCAATTCCGGAAAAGGCACAAAGGACAGTGATACGCGTCCTGACGGACAGAATGAAGATGCCGCTCCGGCTTATGTCGTCGAAAAAGTGTCATTTAAGGATTCAGTTGTAATAGGCAATAGCAAGGCGGTAGCCGAATGCTCTCTCGGCTATCTCAAATCGGATGACAAGGACAATCCACTTGTAGACAGTGTCGACAAGTGGATACGCTCCATGCTCAAGGACTCCGACAGCTCGGTAGCCATGGGCGAACCTCTCGCAAAGTATGTGGTCAAAGACGTGCTTGGCGACAATGAAAGCGACCTGCGCGAATGGAACGATACATTCGGCCGGGACAGTGTGGACGGTTATCCTCCCATGTCGTATGAATTTTCATACGAGGTGATGCCGCTTGTCACCGCGCCACGCTATGTCACCATGCTTTATAATTCGTATATCTTCACCGGTGGCGCTCACGGAGGCGCGGCTTCAATCGGCCAGACTTTTGCAGCTTCCGACGGCAATATGCTCGGTATGGATATGTTCCGCCCGGGCACGACCGACAAGGTGCTTGAACTTGTCAAAAAAGGACTGATGGAGCAGTATTTCGAAGTGAAGACCGAAAAAGAATTCAACGACATGCTTCTTGTCAATAACGGCACACTTCCCTTCCCCGTCAATCCCCCTTATTTCGAGGAAAAAGGGGTATGCTTCCTCTACCAGCAATATGAGATAGCTCCCTACGCCGCCGGCATGCCGCAATGTCTTATTCCCTTTGAGACACTTCGCCCGTATTTCACCGAGGCGACTTTGGATTTGCTCGACATGGACTGAAAAATTAGGGTAAACGGCATAAAAATAAGTCTAAATGACGCGGCTCGGCAGGGGTCGCGTCATTTTTTGCATATATTATTGTTAAAAATTGGATAAATTTTCGCATCTTTGCATGTTATTAAAAAGTTTTTAGGGCAACAATGCCGCATAGCGGTATGCCGGCATGTTACCTGCCATGATTTTAACTGACATTTACCTCATAATGCAATTTTCAGCTAATCAGATAGCGCAGCTCACCGGCGGCACGGTAGTCGGTGACGGAGAAGTGACAGTGTCCACGATAGCCAAAATCGAAGAGGGTCATCCCGGCGCGATTTCATTTCTTGCCAATCCGAAATATACCCATTATATCTACGATACGCAATCGTCGGTAGTGCTCGTCAGAAACGATTTCGAGCCGGAACACCCCGTGAGCGCCACGCTCATAAAGGTGGCCGACCCGTATGCCACCGTTGCCAACCTGCTGCAGATGGTCGCGCAGATGACCGAGCCGCAGTATTCGGGCATAGAAACGCCATCATATATCGCCGAGGGCGTGGAGCTCCCCGACGATGTATACGTCGGAGCGTTCGCCTATATAGGCCGCGGAGCCAAGATAGGCCGCGGTGTCAAGATTTTCCCGCAGGCATATATCGGCGACAATGTCGTGATAGGCGACAACACAGTGATAAAACCCGGTGTGAAAATATACCATAACTGCCGTATCGGCAAGCGATGCATCATACATGGAGGCGCGGTAATCGGCGCCGACGGTTTCGGTTTTGCTCCCGTCAACCATGAATACAATAAAATACCCCAGATAGGCAATGTCGACATAGCCGACGATGTGGAAATCGGTGCCAACACTTGTATAGACCGCGCAACGATGGGTTCGACACGCATACGCCACGGAGTGAAGCTCGACAACCTCATTCAGGTGGCCCACAACGTGGAGATAGGCGAAAACACAGTCATGGCCGCTCAGGTAGGCATAGCCGGCTCTACAAAAATCGGTGCGCGCTGCATGATAGCCGGGCAGGTAGGATTCGCCGGCCATATCACCGTGGGCGACGACAACCAGATCGGAGCGCAGTCAGGGGTGCCCAATTCGGTAGGCTCCGGGAAGCGACTTATGGGCTACCCGGTGGTCGAGGCGCGCGATTTCGCCCGCAACCTCGTCTACCTAAAGAGCATACCCAAGATGCAGGAACGCATATCGGCTCTTGAGAAAAATCGGTAATCGGAGATGTCTCCATACTTGACACATCTCTCCCCAACCCTATGAACAGAAAAATATACAAAACCAATTGAATAATGAAGCAGCAAACTCTTAAAGGCCAGTTTACAGTCAAAGGTAAGGGCCTTCACACCGGGCTTGAGATTGAAGCAACTTTTCTCCCGGCGCCCGAAAATCACGGATATAAATTCCAGCGAATCGACCTTGAGGGTCAACCGATAATAGACGCTCTTGCCGAAAATGTTTCCGGAACTACCCGCGGCACAGTGCTTGAACGCGGCGATGTCAAAGTCAGCACCGTAGAGCACGCGCTCGCCGCTCTCTATGCTGCCGGCATCGACAACTGCCTCATACAGCTGAATGCTCCCGAAATGCCTATACTCGACGGCAGCGCGGCCGAATACTGCGCCAACATCGCCAATGTAGGTATCGTCGAGCAGGCTGCCGATAAGAATTTCTATATCATCAAACAGAAAATCGAGGTACGCGACGATTCAACCGGCGCTTCGATTATCGCGCTCCCCGACGACGGTTTCTCGGTCGACGTGATGGTCGATTTCAACTCCAAGGTGCTTGCCAACCAATTCGCGTCGCTCGACAATCTCTCCGACTTCCCCGGCGAAATCAGCGCCTGCCGCACATTTGTGTTCGTGCGGGAGATTGAACCGCTTGTTAAAGCTAATCTTATCAAAGGTGGCGACCTCGACAATGCAATTGTCATCTACGACACCCCGATGGCACAGGAAGAACTCGACCACATAGCCGACATAATGGGCTCACCCCACAAGCAGGTCAACGAATTCGGCTATATCAACAACAAGCCGCTGGCATTCGAGAACGAGCCTGCACGTCATAAACTTCTCGACGTACTCGGCGATATGGCTCTTATCGGACGCCCCGTTATAGGCCGTATCATTGCTACCAAACCGGGCCACTCGCTCAACACCGCTTTTGCAAAACAGATACGCAAGGAAATCAAGCGTCAGGATATTCAGGCTCCCCGCTACAATCCCTCGGTAGAGCCTATCATGGACGTCAACCAGATACGCCGTCTTCTCCCGCACCGCTATCCCTTCATGATGGTCGACAAAATCATCGAGAAAGGCGAGAGCTACATCGTCGGCGTAAAGAATGTGTCGGTCAACGAACCTTTCTTCCAGGGTCACTTCCCCCAGGAACCGGTGATGCCCGGTGTGCTTCAGGTAGAGGCAATGGCACAGACAGGCGGTCTGCTTGTGCTTTCGTCGGTCGACGAACCCGAGAAATATTCCACCTACTTCATGAAAATCGACAATGTGAAATTCCGTCAGAAAGTCGTCCCCGGCGACACCCTGATATTCCACGTGTCGTTCATGACTCCCTTGCGCCGCGGCTGCGCCATGATGAAGGGCTACGCTTTCGTAGGCGAGAAAATCGTCACCGAGTGCGAGTTCATGGCACAGATTGTCAAGAATAAATAACATTGATTGAGGCCGTCAGGCCCCTATCATTATCACAATACAGATAACCTGAACAGTAATGAAACAACCCTTAGCTTATATACATCCGGCTGCCAAGATACACCCCAGCGTGGTGATTGACCCGTTTGTGACTATCGAGGCCGATGTGGAAATCGGTGAAGGCACGCGTATTGCCTCCAATGTAGTGATTATGGACGGCGCCCGTATCGGTAAGAACTGCAACATATTTCCCGGCGCCGTGATTTCCGGCATACCTCAGGACTTGAAATTCCGCGGCGAGGAGACGACCGCCATCATAGGCGACAATACCACAATACGCGAGTGCGTCACCGTCAACCGCGGTACGGCCGCAAAAGGAAAGACCCAGGTCGGCTCCAACTGTCTCATCATGGCCTACTCGCATATCGCCCATGACTGCGTCATAGGCAACAACGTAATCATCTCCAACGCTTCGCAGATTGCCGGCGAAGTAGTGGTCGATGACTATGCCGTAATCGGCGGAGGCACACTGATACACCAGTTCTGTCACCTCGGCTGCCACGTGATGATACAAGGGGGCGCTCTTATCAACAAGGATATTCCTCCATACGTCAAGGCAGCCCGCGAGCCTATCGCATATACCGGTGTCAACTCCATCGGTTTGCGTCGCCGAGGCTTCACCAACGACCAGATACGCGACATTCAGGAAGTATACCGCTACCTCTACCTGTCGCGCCTCAATGTCACTGACGCCCTCGAGCGTATCGAAGCCGAGCTTCCCGCCTCAAAGGAACGTGACGAGATCATCCTCTTCATCAAGAACTCCAAGCGCGGTATAATCCGCGGCTACGTATAAGGATTTATAGATTAATAAGCCCAATAAGCCCAATTAGTCCAATTAGTCTAATTAGACCTATTAGACTAATTAGACCTAATTAGACCTAAGATTTAAATCTTATGGCTACAAATAAAAGCGTGCTGCATCGGTCGATGCAGCACGCTTGCTTTGCTAAAGGAGATTCCTGTACCTATTGTGTTTATTTTATGAGCACTTTAGTCGCTTTTCTACCTTCGACCTTGAGGTATACCGCGCCTGCTGTCGGATTGGTCACCTCGATGCCGTTGAGATTGAAGTAGCGTACGCCGCGGGTGTTTTCGGCCTCGATTGCCTCGATTGCCGATGACTTGATTGTGACGTCGACCGTGGCCGGAGAGTCCATGCCTTCGGCCATCAGGCCGATAGTGTAGACAGCACCTGTTTCCGGGACACCTTCCGTAATGTCAATCTTCACATCGACAGTGCCATTGGTGGCTTCGGGTGTGAATGTGTCGACATCTTTGCCGTTCACCGATACGGTGATTTCCTTGCCAATAAGGTTTTCGCTTACAGTATAGCTGACGGTGACGGTGGCGATGCCGTCGGCAACGCTGGTGCCGGTGTCGCTGCCAAGCTCGATTGTCGGTTTGACTACTTCAGCAGCGCGCTCGAAGTGGAGCGACTTGATGTTGGCGCCGTCATTGCTCTTGTAGACGATGTAGAGGGTGTGCTTGCCGTTCAGATTTTCGGTGTCGGTGACATCGCCGCGGAGTCCGTATACGTTGCCCCAGCCGCCGGTGGCCTGCATGCGCACGATACCGACATGATTTTTGTCGGCGAGCAAAGCGTTGACTTCATCGTTGTTGTTCCAGTCGATGGTGCCCTCTTTTTCGAGGTCAACGTAGAATCTGAAGTTAGATTCGTCGATAGTTCCGCGGTAATTTCCGTCGCCAGTCGAGTAGCGTGCCACGATGTGTTCGAAAGGAGTAGTGCCGAAATCGTAGTCCGACCCGTCGGCTGCCGAGATGCGGAGCACGGTACCGTTGCCGGTATATCCGACATTGTCGTTTTCCCATTGGCCTTTTTTCAGGACAGTGCATTTCCAGTCGTTATTGTAGATTTTTGAATTGCCGTCGCCGTCAACGTCGCTGCGGCTGTTGCCGTCGCCCTGTACGAAGTTGAACACAAGGGCGTTGTCGGAAGGCTGCTCGTTCATGGGATAAAGTGAGGGGTCGGGCGTCTGGGTGACGGGCCAGCTGTGTCCCTCGTATAGGCCTACGTTCATCACATTGCATGAACCCTCGGCGCCCCACTTTACGATAAGTGAATGGGTGCCGCTGACCTCTTTCTCGAAATTACAAATCAAAGGCACGTATGTGTTGTCGCGCCATGCTTCCATGCCGTACCACACGCGTCCCACTCTGTTGCCTTCGGCTACCTCGTCAATGTACACCTCGATAAATTTATTGAGGTTGACGCTGGCGTTCCATGTCGACATCTTGGTCCGGATTACAATCTGGCTGAATCGGCCGGAACCGAAATCTATAGTCTCGCGCGATTTCATCGTGAGGTTATTGCCCGTCCAGCCTATGGAACCGTCGCCGTCGATTTTGCCTGCGTCGGTGGTCTGCTCGGGGTCGTTCACATTAAAGAAACCGTTGCCGTTGATGATGATGCGACTGTCGGCGCAGCGGGAGTCTTCGTCGGGCCAGAGAATGCGTATGCCTTTGTCGGCGTCGGTGGTGTATACCTGCTCAAACGGTTTCGTGTAGTTGTCGTTTACGTAGTCGGCGTCGGTATAGGTGACGTCGGTCAGACCTATGCCGAAGAAATTGGCGCTCGACTTGCCCTCTTCGAACGATGCATATACATGCTGTTTGCCCGTCGGAGCTGTATACTCCTCGATGCCATTGCCGAAGTTCTGCCCGTAGCGGCACGGCAGATTGTAGGTGAAGAAATGTTTGAAGGGGATTTTTGCGAAGGGCGCGGCGCTCTCAAGGTCGGGGCCTGCGCTGAGTATTACCGCGCCGTCAACGTTGTTTTCCCATCCGTTGGCCATGTCGGCGTATGCGCCTGTGAAACCTTTGTCAAAATCGACTTCGCCAAGGTCGACCGTGAGGTCAGATGACGGGTTACCCAACAAAAGGTTGGTCATGTCAAATTTTCCGGAACCCTGCACTATGGATATGTCGGGGTTGTTGTGGTCGATTTTCACATAAATGTTGTCGGCTGCAACTTTCGCCGGCGCGACGGCCATTGCCGCCATACCAAGGAAAAGAGTGAAAGTTTTTTTCATGGTTAAGATTTAAAGTTGATAATTTGGTTGAAAACAATAAGCATGAAATACGCTTACCCGCAAAAGTACCTATACATAAATAATAAACGTAGCTCTCATGGCCTAATAAACATAACATTTGTCAGATACTACGAGAGAGATATTTTTCCGTAGACAAAAAAGATGAGACGCCATTTCAGCGTCTCATCTCTATATCGTTTTTGTGCCGTAATATTGCGGTCATGTGCGGCGATATGCCACATCGGTCGCAAGCTCTTAGAAAGGCAAATCCTCGGTGCCGTCGCTGCCGGGGAAGGGTGCGGGTGACTGCGGTACAGCCGGAGCACCTGCGCCGGGGAATGCCGATGCGGGAATCGCCTGGGCGGGAGCTGCAGGTGCGCCTGCCATGGCGGCATCGCCCTTCTCTGCTTTCCAGCCGCGTATGCTGGTGTACCAGCGGCCCTGATATTCGCGGCTCTCGATGTCGAAACTCAATGTGATTACATCGCCTACGCTGAGGGGATATTGGTCGGCGCGTTCACCGAAGAAATCGAAGTGTACTTTCTTGGGATAGTTCTCGAGGGTTTCAAGCACGTATTCTTTCTTTTTCCAGGGATTGCCTGCTTTCGATGTCCCGGATATTTCGGGGAGCACGGCAATGATTTTTCCTTTTACTTCCATTTTCTATATTTTGTTTTCTTGTTTTGTTTTTCGCAAAGTTGCTGACTACAAATTTAACAAACATTCCCGCTTGTGCCAAAAATTATCGGGATTCTTTTTGAACATTTCGCCGTGTTGCTTACTTTTGCGGATAAATACTTAATTATGGCAAAGAATGAAGACTGGTGGACATCGCCCACCGATGCCGAAAACGGCTCGCTGATAATGGTGACAGGCCGCCGCGACGTAGATAAATTCCGTGATAATCCGAAATTTTCAATCCGTGTGGAGGTGACATGGAAGTATGACGGCGAAGCCAACGGAATGCCCGATGTGGCTACCTCGCAGCTTATGGAAGAAGTGCACGACGCACTTATAGCGGTGTTTGACAAAGACCCCGTGGCAGTGCTGACCGGAATCTACACCGGCGATAACCGTCGCGACTGGGTATTCTACACCCTGTCGACACACATCTTCCAGAAGAAACTCAACGAAGCGCTTGCGCCTTTCCCGCTCCTCCCGCTTGAAATCTACGCTGAAAACGACCCCGACTGGGCCGAATACGCCGAAATGCGCGAACTGTCGGAAATCTCAGCCTCCGACGACTGACAAATCAATAAACAGCGGTATTGCAAAACCTCCAAAAGTAGGAACGCACGGTTCACTTAAGGGGCATAGAGTGGGGCGGGACATCTCGCCCCCGCTCCACTAACTCAGTTGAAATAAACAGGATTGAGTCGCGGTTGCATTGCGGTTATTCCCTTACAGCGATGGCGTTGAGGGCGCGGAGCACGTTGCACAGTGTGGTGCTCCAGTAGGCTTTGAAGTCGTCGCTTACCGATACGAGAGCGAGCGATACGGTCTCGTCGGTGGTGTCGCGCACGGTGGCGAGGAAATTGTAAAGTACCTGAAATATGTCGGCAAGACCTTCCGCTATGCTGGCCGATACGGGAGTGTCGCTGAATTTCATGTCCTCCTCAAATACCTCGAGATATACGTCATCCGGGCCGAACACCTCCTCCATGCCGCGCCTTACGGAGTCGTAATAGTCTTCGTCGAGGGCTGAGTCGATATAGGCGTCATACTGGTCGACATCGTCGACGTGGAGGTCGGTGGCCGTTATATAAAGTCGCGGCAACAGTTTGAGCATCGTCTTTAGGAAGTCGCCCTGTTCATATTCACGGGCATTCTCTACCGCCTGGCAGTATTCGTTGGCGAGGCCTGTGAAAGCGATTGCATTCGGATTAAGTGCCATACAATTTTCGTGTTTTGATATAATTATATACTCCGTCGGGCATGAAAATGTTCATGTCGAAGCCTTGGGCGAGTTTGCGCCGCAGGAAGGTACTTGATAGGTCGACGGTGGGAGCGTCGATTATTGTCACATTGTCGGGGAGGGACTTTGCGTCGACATCGTAACCCGGGCGGGGGTAGATGATGACACCGAAGCGCCGGATTATTTCGTCGCTGTCACGCCATTTGTCGAACACGAGCCAGTTGTCGCTCCCTATGATTATGGATATGTAGGCGTCGGGAAAGCGTTGCGCGAGCAGACGGAGCGTGTCGACGGTGTACGATGGCCGCGGCATTGTCAGTTCTATGTCGCACGCCGTGACTCCCTCGCTGCGGCGGCAGGCAAGCCGGAGCATGGCCATACGGTCGCTGTCCGATGCAAGGTCGGTATGCCCGGCCTTGAGCGGATTGAGGGGGCTTACGCACATGAGCACCTCGTCGAGACGTGCGGCCTGACGCACATAGTCGGCCACCATGAGATGCCCGATATGCACCGGATTGAATGAGCCACCCATCAGGGCGATACGTCGGTGTGTATGCATTGCTTTCGGCGGAATTGTCTTGTTACCTGCTATGCCTGAGGTTTTGAGCCGATAAAGTCGATGATAAGCTGCTCGGTGCGGTCGATGGCCTGCTCGAGATTGTCATTGACAACGACTGCATCAAACTGCGGCGCAAGCGACAGTTCGAACTCCGCACGCGATATGCGTTCGTCGATAACCTCGCGCGACTCGGTGCCGCGGTTTTCAAGGCGGCGGCGCAGTTCCTCCACCGACGGCGGCTCGATGAATATCGACAGCGCGCGGTCGCCGTAAAGTTTCTTGACATTGATGCCCCCTTTTACGTCTATGTCGAGCACGATATTGCTTCCGGCGTCGAGCGCACGGTTGATTTCGCTCTTGAGCGTGCCGTAGAATCGGCCCGGATACACCTCCTCATATTCAAGGAAGTCGCCTGAGGCTATGCGGTCGTGAAACTCCGAGGTCGACAGGAAGTGATAGTGCACACCGTCGATTTCCCCCTCGCGCGGCTTGCGGTTGGTGGCTGAAACTGAAAATGTCATGTCAATATTGCCGCGTTGCGTGAGGTCGTGGATTATCGTTGACTTTCCGCACCCCGAAGGCGCCGATATTATGATGAGTTTTCCTGACATATATGTGGTCTTTGTTGTTAAAATGTGATGTATTGGTTACAGTACGTTGAGTACCTGTTCCTTGATCTGTTCAAGCTCGTCTTTCATCTTCACCACCGTAATCTGCATTTCGGCGTGGTTGCTCTTCGAGCCGAGAGTGTTGATTTCGCGACCCATCTCCTGGGCTATGAAGCCGAGTTTCTTACCCTGTCCGGGCTCGGCCTCCATCGTTTCGGTGAAATACTCCAGATGCTGGGCCAGACGCTGCTTTTCCTCATTGATGTCGAGCTTCTCGATGTAGAATATCATCTCCTGCTCGTAGCGTCCGCGGTCGTAGTCGGCCTGCGGTATCTGGGCGAGCGCGTCCTCGATGCGGGCACGTATTTTGGTGATGCGTTCGGTCTCGTATTTGGGTACTTCGGCGAGCAATCCGGCAATCCTGTTTATGCGCGTGGCAAAAAACTCGCTGAGCTTTTTCCCCTCTTTGGCGCGGAATTCACGCAGTGCTTCACAGGCGGCGTCGACGGCCTTGAGGAGTGTGGCGCGGTCATCGTCGTCGATGCCGTCGGTACTGTCGGTGTGCATGACGTCGGGGAAACGCAGGAGTACCGAATACCAGTCGGCCGGCGCAGGCAGTCCGAGTTCCTGCGACATACGTTCGATCTGCGCCTTATAGGCGGCGGCTCTCTCTATGTTGATGCTTACGTCGGAGTTTATTCCCAGTGTTTCCACGGTGACTGCAAGGTCTACTTTGCCGCGCTCTATGCGTGCGGCTATGAGATTGCGGCATTCAACTTCCATCTCGCGGTATTGTGCGGGCATGCGGCTTGAGAAATCGAGCTGCTTCGAATTGAGTGTCTTGATCTCTACTGTGAATTTCTTGGAACTGTTTTCGGCTATTCCTTTGCCGAAACCTGTCATTGATAATAGCATGGTCCAAAAGATTTATTTTCCACAAAATTACACAATACGTGAAAAAAAACGTAACTTTGCATAAAAAAAATAGAGCGTCAGGAGAAAATTATTTTGCAAAATGACAATACTTAATATAGAGACATCGACCGATGTATGCTCCGTGGCCGTCACTTTCGACGGCATGGTGCTGTGCCACCGTGAGGATTTCGCCGGTCATAACCACGCCACGCTGCTGAGCGGATTTATAAAGGACTGCCTTGACCATATCGCGGCGCATGAGATGAAACTCGACGCGGTTGCCGTCAGTATCGGTCCCGGAAGCTATACCGGATTGCGTATCGGTCTGTCGGAGGCAAAGGGGCTGTGTTATGCGCTCAATATCCCGCTGATTGGTATCGATACGCTTAAAATCATGGCGGTCGATGTCATGTTCAACCACCCGGTAGAAAGTGACGAACTGTTTGTCCCGATGATTGACGCGCGCCGCATGGAGGTCTATACCGCCGTCTACGACATGGCTCTCGACACCATTGTCGCACCCACGCCGCTGATTCTCACTCCTGAAGCATTTGACAATTATCTCGCCGACAGGCGCCTGCTTATTTTCGGCAACGGTTCCGATAAAGCCCGCGATGTCATCACGTCAGATAATGCCGTTTTCATTTCCGGCATACATCCATTGGCCGCCAACATGCTCCCGCTTGCCGAACAGGCCTTCACACGCAAGGACTTCCTCGACCTTGCCTACAGCGTGCCTCTCTACCTCAAGGAATTTCAGGCAACCAAACCAAAAAAACTGTTCTGAACCAACAAATGTAATACATAGCGATTGTAGGGCTGCAACACCCTCTTTGAAGGATTTTATTGTATTAACATAATGTCATAACGAAGTGACTATTCAGTTGATTAACTTGTTGATTACGAGTGCGTTGTAGGACTGTACCCCGGTGCAGCCGTTGATGATAACACCCATTTGCATTGGTTTCGGCTGCACCGGGGTGCAGCCCTACACTGATAATGAACACATTACCTCGTACATATTCACTCAATAGTTATATAACGAATAAGCGGGACGCTCCTGTCAGGGACGTCCCGCTTGTTCGTTGGATTTGAAAATATTCTTTTATTTCAGGTTTTCAACGAATGTGCGGAGCTGTTCGTTTTCGGGGTTGATTTCGAGGAATTTTGTGTAGTAGGCTTTGGCCTTTTCACGGTCCTTGGAGAGATTGTATCTGCCGAGAAGGTTGAGTGCGAAGATGTAATCCTGCTTGCGTGCAGTTACGTTTTCGGGATCGGCGTCAAGTATCTCCACAATCTTTACGAGCTGCTGCTCGATGTCATCGTTCATCTCATTGTTGTTGGCGATGAGGTAGATGCGGCTGCGGGTAGTGAGCACCTGAAGGTTGTCGGGTACTTTGGAGTAAACCTCTTCGATGGCCTTGATGGCTTTCTGGGAGAAGTCGGCATGCTCGGGGCTGTCGGGAGCTGAGGTAGCTGCTGCATTCTGGTAGCGGCGGGCGAGTATCATCACGTCGTTGGTGGTGTGCTCGGGATCCATGTCGATAAATTTCTGCTGGGCTTCAGCTGCTTTGCCATACATTTTCGCTGCGGTATAGGCCTGGCTGATGTCCTTGTAGAGCGATGCTTTTTCAGGGGCGAGAGTCAGAGCTTTTTCATACTGCAGTACGCCTATGGAGTCTTGACCGAGCGCGATGTACATGTCGCCGTATGTGGTGTAGTCATTGGGAACGAACTCACCTGTTGTCTGGAAAAATTTGTCACCCTCTTCGATGGCTTTTTCGGGCTGTTCGAGAGCTGCATAGTTGAGCATGCGCATGCGCTTCATGTAGAAGTTATCGGGGTCTTCGGAGAGAATTTTTGCGGCAAGTGCGTTTGACTCGTCATATTTTTTTCCGAAGTAGAGCAGACCTACATAGCGCTGTTCGTCACGCTTGAAGTGGTTGGGGTTCTGGATATATTTCCCGTATTGCTCGGCCGCCATTGTGAGCTGGTCGTTGTCGTAGTATTTTTCGGCGAGCTCACGTTGAGCGAGAGCCGAGTTGGGCTGAAGCTCAAGCAGTTTTTTAAGACCGTCGATAGCATAGTTGGGGTTGACCGGGAAATATGTGCGTGCATATTTCACGAAAGCCTCGGGATATTTCACACCGTCGGCGGCGCTCATGGCCATTTCATAATATCCTGCCGCATCACCGACATTGACGGGAGCGAGCATGTCGGCTTCGAGAATGAAGATTGCGGGGCAGTCTTTGTCGGCTTTGCGTGCATCTTTCAGATATTTTTGAATGTCTTTTGCATATTTTGCCGCGTCGGCATTGTAGAAAGCACGTGCGATTTCGGTAAGCAGTACGGCATCTTTCTTGTTGAGTTTGGCCGCCTGTTTGAAGAAATCGTCGGCAGCCGATTTGTCGCCCTGCTGGAGGGCGACTTCGCCGAGACCTACATAGTTGTAGCCGTTGTCGGCGTTGAGCGTAATGCCTTTTTCAAAAAAACTTTTCGCGTTGGCATAGTTCTGGCGGTGGAATGCGATCTGGCCGAGGTAGAAGTTGGCCATTGATTTGTCGGTACCGGCCTCGTTGATAGTGCGGTTGATGATAATCTCCGCTTCGTCAGGCTGGTCGGCGCGGTAATATTCCACTGCATCCTTGAATCCCTGGGCTGAACCGGTGATGGCTACAGCTCCGAGCATGAAAGCTAATAATGTCTTTAATTTCATGTTGTATCTGTTTTTTTAATTATTTTTTCCGTTGTGATTATAACGATTTTTTATCCGATATGTTGTCTTTTATATAGCCTTGATGTAATAATAATTGTAAAATTACAAATTTTTATCTTTAGTAGCAATGTCCGTATGCCTGTCGGGTGGATAATATATGTAAATTTTTTGATTTATTGAGTCAAATTAACAAATTTATGGCGTTAGTCCCGATACATTGTCGATACATTGTCGGGACTGTGTCAGTCGACATTGACAATACGCGGGTGCATTGCGGCGGGTAATACGCCGGTAAGTTGTATCAGTTTCTGGCCGGCAAATCCTGTCACGAATGTGAAAAATCCGCTTTGTGTGGCGTTTTTGTATCCGGTGACGGTGAGATATATTGGACGGTAGAGCGGATATGAGCCGTCGAATATGTATGCCTGATACGGTTTTTTCCCTTCGCCGGGGAATTGCCCTTTGCCGGTCACTGCGAGAACCTTTATGTCGGGGGTGAATCCGAGGTTGGTCGTATCGTTTTTTTGCGATGCTTCCGAAAGTTCGGCGGTCGACATCTCCACTCCCTTGAGGTCGGAAGAAATCCAGCTTACGCCTATGATGCCGAGGGCTCCTTTTCGTTCTGATACAGACTGCACCACTTTCGCATTTGAATTCTGGGCGAAAACGTTTTTGCCGAACGGTCGGCCGTCCATGATGCTGTCGGTCATGTATCTTACCGTGCTTGAGCCGTTGTAGTCGAATATTATGTCGATGTTGCCGGATTTATTGTCGGGCTCCACCCATTTCCATTCGGTTATTTCTCCCGATAGTATTTTGCCGAGGTCGGAGGTGGAGATTTCGTTGACGGGATTGTCCTTGTTGGCTATTATGGCGATGGCATCTACGGCCACCATCTTGGAGCGTGGCTGGCGTTTGCGCAGTTCGAGATAACGCATTTCCGATGCGGTGAGCGGACGTGAAGTGACCGCAAGTTTGGTGTTGTTGGTGTGCAACAGCGAGTCGATGCATTGCTGCTCGGGGAGATAGCGAGCCAGTATGGATGCATTGGGATACTGGTATTCATACACATTAATCTCCTGTTCCATGATGTGCTGGAATGACTCGTCGCATGCCATCACGGTGACGCCCGATGTGGCCGATACGGAGTTGCCGTCCTGTCCGACTTTCGGATTGGGATTGCATGCCACGGCGACTGTTGCAAGCGCAACGGTCGCAGCAGCAAGTATTCTGTTTCTCTTTAACATAAGTTTTCTATCGGTATTTTGGGGTGGTTGGTATACGCACTATTCCTCGTCATCTGACTTGGTCGCTTTGAAGAGGCGGTAGCCGCGCGATATGCCGTACAGTATGAAAATCGGACCGCCAACCCAGCGCAGCCAGTTCCATGACGGGTCATAGATTACGTTAAACCAGTTGAACAGCAACATCAGTCCCACGAAGCCAAAAACCAAAATCATAAAAATGCCGAAAAAAAGTCGGAGGGAGAAGGGCAATACCGGCTTCTGACTCCCATAATTTCTTTGATTCATTGCCATCAGTTTTTAAGTTTGACATTCCGGAACTGCCGGGCGGCTCTTTTAAGATTATTTTCGCGTGTTGATTATCATCCCTCGGAGCGGTTATCGCCCGCCATTTCCTTTATTATTTATATGATTAACATTTGATTCGGGCGAAAGTTCGCAGCAGTCAGGCATTATGCCGGCATACACTCTTTAGCGGCCCGTTTCGTCGGAAATGTTGTAGCTTTGCCCAAAATTAATAAATTTCGGCAATCAAACGGTTGAACGTTTATATAAAATATGTTAACGTTAACATTCGGCCGGTCGGCTATGCTTTCAGTAATCTCACAGCGCCACGCGGTTGATTTGCTCGTCGGTGGGGGTGGGATTGACGGTGAGCAGTTGTTTCACGTCGGTCAGTATGTCGCGCAGCCCGCGGTTGATCAGATGGAAACTGTTGTGCTCCACCGTGGCTGAATGCAGTTTTTCAAGCCAGTTGTTGCAGAAATGGAGCGCTTCGTCAAATATATGCAGCTTCAGAAGTATGGATACGATGACGGCTATGATGGGAAGTTCCGACGACGAGAGCACCGGCGATTTCAGGTTGTCGATAAGATAGTCGTAGGCCTCCTGATAGCGGCCGTTGTGGTATAGCAGCTCGATGAACACCATTTTGCCCTGGGTCGACAGTGAGAACGATTTCTGGTACCAGCGCATGTAGTTGAGCGCCGAAGTCTCATTGCCTGTCCGGCAAAGCTCGCTCACATGCACTATGGCTTCATTTTCGTCGGCATCGGTGTTGGCGTAGAAGTGCGCCAGCGTCTCGTCGGTTTCGTCGGGAAACGTAAGCAGCATCTCGCACAGCAGCGACGTGTCTGTCGGGTCGGCGCGGAAAAGTTCGCGTATCAGTTCGGCGCATTTCGGCGCGTCCCCCTTCATGCGGTAGGCTTCGAGGAGGTTGCGTTTGGCTATGAAATAGTCGGCATCGACCGAAAGCGCATGTCTGAACGCGTTGATTGCTTCGTCGATGCGGTTGAGCTTCAGGTAATTGTAGCCTTCGATTGTGAGCAGCTCCACGTCGTCAGGCTCGAGGGCTTTGGCATATTCGAGCGATGCGAGTGATTCCTCGTATTGCTCGCAGTTTGACTGCAGTTCGGCCGTCAGTCCCCAGTAATCGGTGTTGAACGGGTCAAGCTCGGTAAGTTCCTCCAGAAGCGGGAGAGCGGAAGTTGACTGCGGACGGTTTTCGGCCATGCGGGCTATCTCGAAAAGCAGTGTAGGCGGGTAGTCGCAGCGGTCGCGCACACGGTCGATGTTGGCCACGAGCCAGTTTTCCTGCTCGAGATGCCGCACAAGTCCTACGAACTGTATGATTGACTCGTCGTCGTCAAGACGGAAGCGGTCAAGGAGTGATTCGAGTTCGCTTACGGCCTGTTCGGGGGTGTAGGGCGCGTTGGCGCGTATGCGCAGCGTTTCCCACATCACCGACGGGTTGGAACGCGGGTGGTCGAGAATGAACTGGCGCAACGGCTCATTGCCCATGTTGGCGAGCCATATGGCCCGCCGTTCGAGCATTATTTCGCTGTCAGGGAAAAGCCTGTTGCCTAAAAGCAGCGCTTCCAGACGGATATAATCATCGTGCACATCGCCGGCATAGTCGAAGATGTCGGCAAGGTCCCCCTCGTCGTAATAGATTGATATGTCGTTTCCGGCGAGTTCTTCGCGAAATTTATTATATAGCTTTTCTAACTGATTGTCCATTCCTGTAAAATTATATTTCTGGTCGGAAATATATCTTTCCGCGGTTAGAAACCGCGGCTACTATCCTGTACCGATTGGTAATCAGATTTATAGTAGCCGCGGTTTTTAACCGCGGTGTGTATTTGGTTAAAATAACATATTCCCCGGCTCGAGGACGCTTGCATGAGTCCTCTTCCGCAGACAGGGTTTATACTTATTTCTTCTGCTCCTTTTCCCAGCTGTCCTTCAGGGCGATGGTGCGGTTGAAGATGAGGCGGTCGGGAGTAGAGTCGAGGTCGGGCGTGAAGTAGCCTATGCGCTGGAACTGGAATTTGGTTCCGGGCTTGGCGTTCTGCGCCGCGAACGGTTCTACCTTGATGCCTTCGACCACCTGCAGGGAGTCGGGATTAAGCATGTCGCGGAAGTCGCGGTCGGGTTCGGCGGCGGGATTTTCCACGTTGAAAAGACGGTCGTACAGACGTGCAGTAGCATCAACTGCATGGGCTGCCGATACCCAGTGAAGCGTGCCTTTGACCTTGCGCTGGCTTCCGGGAAGTCCCGAACGTGTTTCGGGGTCGTAAGTACAGTGTATTTCCGTGATATTGCCGTCGGCATCCTTTACCACATTCTCACACTTGATTATGTATGCGCCTTTGAGACGTACTTCTCCGCCGGGTGCCAGACGGAAGAATTTCTTCGGGGGATTTTCCATGAAGTCCTCGCGTTCGATATAGATTTCGCGTGAGAACGGCATCTCATGTGTTCCCGAGCCGGGCTGTTCGGGATTGTTTTCCATCTCCACGGTCTCCACCTTGTCCTCGGGATAGTTGGTGATGACCACTTTCACAGGATTGACTACGGCCATGACACGGGTGGCTATGCTGTTGAGGTCCTCGCGCACGGCGTGCTCTAAGAGCGATACCGAGTTGAGTGCCTCATACTTGGTGTAGCCGATGCGCTCTATGAAGTTGCGGATCGACTGCGGAGTGAAGCCGCGGCGGCGCATACCCGAGATGGTCGGCATGCGGGGGTCGTCCCAACCGGCCACGAGACCTTCCTTGACGAGCTGGAGGAGTTTGCGCTTCGACATCACGGTATACGTGAGGTTGAGGCGGTTGAATTCAATCTGGCGCGGGCGGTATGTCTCGTCGGCAAGCTCGTCGACAAAGTAGTCGTAGAGCGGACGGTGAGGCACGAATTCAAGTGTGCATATCGAGTGGGTCACACCCTCGAAGTAGTCGCTCTGGCCGTGGGCGAAATCGTACATGGGATATACTTTCCACGTTGTGCCGGTGCGGTGGTGCGGGTGCTTGATGATACGGTACATGATGGGGTCACGGAAGTGCATGTTGGACGACGCCATGTCGATTTTGGCGCGGAGCACTCGTGCGCCCTCCTCAAATTCGCCGGCGTTCATGCGCATGAACAGGTCGAGGTTCTCCTCGGGAGTGCGGTTGCGGTAGGGGCTCTCGGTTCCCGGCGTGGTGGGAGTGCCTTTCTGTGCGGCGATCTCCTCCGATGTCTGGTCGTCGACGTAAGCCTTGCCCTCTTTAATCAGACGTACGGCGAGGTCGAAAAGCTGGGGGAAATAGTCCGACGCGTAATATTCGCGGTCGCCCCAGTCGAAACCGAGCCATTTGATGTCCTCCCTGATAGAGTCGACATATTCCACATCCTCCTTTACGGGGTTGGTGTCGTCGAAACGAAGATTGCAGGTGCCGCCGAATTTTTCGGCTACACCGAAGTCCATGCATATAGCTTTAGCATGGCCGATATGCAGATACCCGTTGGGCTCGGGTGGAAAACGGGTGTTGAGCCGTCCTCCGTTTTTACCCGCCTTGAGGTCGTCGTAAACAAGTTGCTCTACAAAATTATAACCTTTAGAATTTTGGTTTTCAGCGTTTTGTGTCTCGTCGAGCTGATTGTTGGTGTCCTTGATTTCCGCCATTTGGTTAGAATTTATGATAATTGACTGATATTGAAAGTGCAAATTTAAAGAATATCTGCAAAAAATTCACGTGTTGCATTCGCTTTTTTTACGATATTGTTAAAAATACTTAGTAATAGGGGATTATTAATGTAATATTGGGTGATATATTGAAAGAAAGCGTTAATTTTGTCACAAATATCATGGCGGCGGTCGTAAAATTGCCATTCCGCTGCATTACATAACAGAACATCAGGCATATAATAAATTCATCATGCAACTGTCTACCATCAGGAAATATACGCTTGGCGCGGCCGCGGTAATGGCGGCGCTTACGCTCTCGTCGCAGAACAATATCGTCGAGGAGGTGGCTTGGGTAGTCGGCGACCAGCCTATCTATAAGTCGCAAATCGAGGAAATGTATCAGCAGATGCGCTACGAGCGTGTCCCCATCAACGGCGACCCTTACTGTGTTATACCCGAGCAGCTCGCAATAGAGAAACTGTATCTCCATCAGGCCGAAGTCGATACAGTGGAGGTGCAGGAGGCTATGGTCACCCAGCAGGTCGACGCTCGTATCAACATGCTTATCGACCAGATTGGCTCGAAGGAGAAAATTGAGGAATATTTCCGTAAACCGTTGCCTGAGTTCCGCGAGCAGCTTACACAGACAATGCGCGACAACTACCGCATAATGCAGGTGCAGGACAATATCACCAGCGACATCAAGACGACGCCCTCCGATGTGCTCCATTATTTCAATGATCTGCCCCAGGATTCCATTCCTATGGTGCCGTTGCAGGTGGAGACACAGATTATCACGCTAAATCCCGAGATACCTCGTTCGGAGATTGAAGATGTAAAGGCGCGTCTGCGCGACTATACCGACCAGGTGAACCGCGGCGAACGCGAGTTCTCCACGCTTGCCATCCTCTATTCCGAGGACGGTAGCGCGAGCCGTGGCGGCGAGACCGGTTTTCTCGGCCGCGGACATCTCGAGCCGGAGTATGCCGCTGTCGCGTTCAACCTCAACGACCCCAAGAAAGTATCGAAAATCGTAGAGACGCAGTATGGCTTCCATATCATACAGCTGATCGAGAAGCGTGGCGACCGTATCAACACCCGCCATATACTTCTGCGCCCCAAGGTGTCAGACGCCGACCTTACAAAAGCCATAAACCGCCTCGACTCTATCCGCACGGATATAGTGAACGGCAAATTCACTTTCGAGGAATCGGCTCCCTATCTGTCGCAGGACAAGGACACGCGCAACAACCGAGGCGTGATGGTCAACAGCAAGGACCGTACCACGCGTTTCGAGATGAGCGAGCTCCCTGCCGAAATAGCCAAGGTGGTCGACAAGATGGAGCCCGGTGAAATATCCGAGCCGTTCATCATGACCGACCCTCAGCGCAACTGCGACATTGTGGCTATCGTGAAGCTCACCAACCGCGTGCCTGCTCATAAGGCCAACATGTCTGACGACTACCAGCTTATAAAAGATATGTGCGAGTCGTCTCTACGTACAAAAAAACTTACCGACTGGCTCGACAAGAAAATAAAAGACACCTATGTGCGCATCGAGGACGGTTGGGACAACTGCGAATTCCGGCACAGCGGATGGCTTAAATTGAAATGATAACCGCCTGCGCGGTATCCGTAGTGGCCGCGTGAGCGAGTGTAGCAGACTGCGATGACAAAGCGCCCGATTCCAATACTTCTGTTCATACTGACATTAGTGCTGATAACTATTGTCAGCCCTTCACGCGCCCAGAATGCAAAGCGCGACACCACCCCCATAGTACCCGTAATCCCTTCGGCTGACCACAGCAATCCCGATCGCGTATTCCTTGAGCATGCCGACCGATTGCTGTCGAAACCGGGCATCGACTACCAGATACTCGTAGGCGACGTGCGTTTCCGGCGCGGAGGCATGTATATGTACTGCGACAGTGCGCATTTCAGCGACGAGACAGGCAATTTCGACGCATTCGGCAATGTCAGGATGGAGCAGGGCGACACGCTCTTCATCTATGCCGACCAGCTCGCCTACGAGGACTCGCTCAAGCTCGCCGTACTCTATGCCGACGACGGCAAGAAGGTAAGGCTTATCAACCGAGATGTCACGCTCGAGACACCAGTATTCAATTACGATATGGGCATCGACCTGGGTTACTACGAGCATGTGGGCGGCAAGCTCTTCGACTCGCTCAACACCCTGACATCGCTCAACGGTGAATACAATCCCACGTCAAAGGAGGCAATCTTCACAGGCAATGTGCATCTTGTGAGCCGCAACAACAATGACGGCGACACTCTTGAGATATATACCCATAACCTGTATTACAACACTCTGACGCACATAGCGCGTATGGACGACGAGTCGACCGTGCGCAACGCCGACGGTATCATCTACACCTCGGAAGGGGAGTACAATACCGACTCGATGACCACACGTCTGTACAGCCGCTCGACAGTCGTGTCGACGATGGAAAGCAGCCGCGGCACCACCCTTACCGCCGATACCATCTATTTTGACCGCCGTCTCGGACAGGGCGAAGCATTCGGCAACATGATAATGACCGATACCATCAACAAGATGATAATGGAGGGTGACTATGGCTATTTCGACCAGATGATTGACAGCGCGTTTGTCACCGGTCGTGCACGTGTCATACAGTACCGCCCGGTCGGCGACGGCGATTTCGACCCAGACAAGGTCGATACCCTCTATGTCAACGACACGTTTACGCGCTCCATCGAGACCATCTATCTCCACGGCGACACTATCCGCGCTTTCCGCAATATCATACAGCGTAACGACACAATATATACCGAACTTGCACAGCTCGTGCCGGCCGATACGCTCGCGGCTGCCGGCATACAGCCGGTAGATGCAGATGCCGTTGCCGATTCAATAAAGGCGTCGGGTAATGCGGCACCCTCGCCTGCAACGCCGTTTAAGGTGGAGGAGGTGTCGGATACGATACGTTATGTCGTGGCCGCGCCGCATGTGAAATTCTACCGTAAGGATATGCAGGGACTATGCGATTCGCTTACCTACGTGTCGGCCGATACTATGGTCTACATGGATTACAGCCCGATTGTGTGGAGCGAGAACAGGCAGATTCTCGGCGATGTCATCCAGATACATCTCAAGGATACTGTCTCGTCGGCCGACTCAGGAGCAAAATCACGTATGACGCTCGACCGTGCCATCATACCCACCGGCGGATTCATGGCCGAACTTGTCGAAGACGGTTACTTCAACCAGTTGAGCGGCAAGGAGATGATTGCGACGTTCCGCGACGGGGCGCTCAACCACCTTGATGTCAACGGCAATGTGCTCGCTATCACATTCCCCGAGGAAAATGATTCCACAATCAACAAGGTGTGCAACATCGAAAGCTCTTTCCTTGCCGCCGATTTCAAGGACAATGCCATATCATATATGAAACTGTGGTCGGAGACCAATGCGACCATAACCCCTCTTTACCTTGCCAAGAAATCGCTGTTCTTCCTTCCGGCGTTCCGATGGTATGTAGCCCACAGGCCTGCCGCTCCCGATGATATATTCGATTTCCCCGATGACTTGCAGGCATTGTTTGACGCCGCCCGCAACCGAGGCACTTCGCGTCCGGCAGCATCATCGCAACCGGCCTCCATGCTGACACCCGAACCGCTTGATGCCGTAAGCAAGGCTGTGAAGGAAAGCATGATGCCCGACTCCGCTACCAAGCCGGAAACGGATTCCGCTCAAGAGCTGCCATCGGAAGATGACGGTGATAGTATCAAAGAATAAAAATCTGCAATCATGAAAACTTTAAATCCCCATACTCAGGTCGAAAGCCTGATGAAATTTCTCGACAACTCACCTTGCAATTTCTATGCTGCGGCCAACGTGGCAAGTATGCTTGACGATGCCGGTTTCACGCGTCTGGACGCTTCTGACAGATGGACGCTCGAGCGTGGCGGCAAATACTATGTGATGAAAAACGGTTCGGCGGTGTTCGCATTCTGTATCGGCACCGGCGAGGCGCACGCAGGTTATAAGATAATCACCGCCCACAGCGATTCTCCCGGCTTCCGCATAAAGCCTCATGCCGGTATGGTGTGCGACGGCGGCATCATTAAACTCAATACCGAAGTGTACGGAGGCCCGATACTCTACACGTGGTTCGACCGTCCTCTTTCGGTGGCCGGGCGTGTGATACTCCGCGGCGACGACCCGTTGCATCCACGTGCCGAACTTGTCAATTTCCGTCGTCCGATTCTCACTATCCCGCATCTCGCCATTCATTTCAACCGCAATGTCAACGACGGCAACAAACTGTCGAAGCAGAAAGACATGCTCCCCGTGATAGCGCAGGTGAGCGAACCGCTCGAGGCCGGAAATTTCATGCTTGAGGCTGTTGCGCGTGAACTTGGCGTGGACGTGAAGGATATACTTGACTTCGACCTCACGCTTTATGATGTCACTCCGGCTATGACAGTAGGATATAACGACGAGTTCATCACCTCGGGCCGTATCGACGACCTGTCGATGGTACACGCCGCGGTCAGCGCTCTTGTGGCGCAATGCGATGCTCCCTCGGCCATGACACGCGTGGTGGCGGTGTTTGACAACGAGGAGACGGGCAGCGGCACGAAGCAGGGCGCGGCCTCTCCGGTGCTCTATAATATACTGTCGCGCGTAAACGACGCACTCGGAGGTGACAACGAGTCGCTGCTCCGTGCGGTAGCCAACTCGTTCATGGTGTCGGCCGACAATGCCCATGGCGTGCATCCCAACTATGCCGAGAAGCACGACCCGACAAATCATCCCGTTCTCGGAGGCGGTCCGGTAATCAAAATCAATGCCAACTGCAAATATATGACCGATGCCGACAGCGCCGCCGTATTCCGGGCTATCTGCGAGGATGCCGGCGTTCCGTTCCAGTATTTCGTCAACCACAGCGACGTAGCCGGCGGTTCCACGCTCGGCAATATCCTGACCTCACAACTCGATATCCGCGGTGTCGATATGGGTGCCGCGCAGTGGGCGATGCACTCCGTCCGCGAGACAGCCTCCGTCCGCGACCACGAATACATCATCAAAGCATTTTCCCAATTTTTCAAATAATTGTTGCCGGAGGGCTCAGAAATACGAATAAAATTGTAGGGACGCGATTCATCGCGTCTGCTCCCGAATAGCATAATGTATTAACTATCACAATTATAGCGCGGACGCGATGAATCGCGTCCCAATGCTGTTTACTTTGTAGTGGTGCTAGGGGCGGGGGCATCTCGCCCCCATGATAACTTTCAGTGTGTAAAAATAATTATTACTGTCCGCTAAACTTTTTCTGAGCGATTGAAAAAGTTTAGCGGACAGTAATATAACTTTTTGTTAAATCTTATTCATGGCAATAATATGGGGAGCCGCGGGCGATGTTGTTGGCGATGCCGTAGGCATCTTCTATATGATTAACCCGGTCATGGCGCGAAGCGCCTTGGCCGGGTTAATATGCGGGGGGATGACGTTGCCGCAGGCATCGTCAATCTACATAAGCTATACTCACATAAGTGTCTCCCAATATGAAACGTATTGATGATGCCTGCGGCAACATCACACAGCAAGATATCTTCCGCCCCGGCCAAGGCGCTTCGCGCCATGACCGGGTTAATCATATAGATGAAGCCTGCGGCATCGTCGCTACCTATGATGCGTCTTTTTATGGTGTCGCGGGGATATTTATGCGGTTTGCGCGTTATTATTCGACAGTGTTATATTTCCTGGTTATTTCGAACACCTTTTCTTCGATTTCGGGATATTCGCGGGCGACGCGGCCTCTGAGTACGCCTTCAATCTCGTTCATGGCGTACAGGCATTCACGGAACCTGTCCTGTTCTTCTTCGGAAAGTTCGCTTTCTGCCTTTTTCTTTTTGAATTTGGCTATTTCTTTCCAGCATCCCTCATATTGCTTGAGAAGCTTGTTGGCATCGGATTCGGAAAAAGAGTCGCTTTTGCATTTCTGGCACAGTTCGTAGGCAGTTTTACTGTCGTAGCCGCCCGAGCATGAAGCGAGAGTAAGCATTCCTGCGACGGCAAAAATCAGAAGTAATTTTTTCATTGTAGTAATTGGGTATTTGTTAAACGGTTATTGGATAATGGGTAATTTTAGACAAGCTCTTATATCACAGCCGCGTGCCGCGTAGGAATTCGTCGGCAGTCATGCGGCGCTTGCCGGCAGGCTGCAGCGACAGTATTTCTACAGCGCGGTCGGAGGCGCCGAGGTAGAGATGCCCGTCGTGGGCGTAGACTTTGCCTTGCTGCGATGCGGGGGCCGGAGAAGCCGCAGGTCTTGTCTCGAATATCTTTGCGGTGAGGGGTGTTCCGTCGGCGAGAGTGATGTCAATCCATGCGCCGGGGTAGGGTGAGAGTCCGCGTACAAGATTGTGCACTTCGGCCGCGGTACGCGCAAGGTCGATATGGCACGTGTCGCGGAATATCTTCGGTGCCGGAGTTGGCTCGATGGAACTGAAACAGCTTTGCGGTATTGATGTGACGGTGCCCTCGAGTATCGCGTTGACAGTGTCGAGAGTGAGTTGTGCACCGAGATGCATGAGTCGGTCGTGCACCGACCCTACGTTCTCATCCTCGCCGATGGCTATGCTTTGCTGCTGGATGACGTCGCCGGTGTCGATTTCGTGGCGCAGGAAGAATGTGGTGACACCGGTCTCCTTTTCGCCGTTGATTACCGCCCAGTTTATCGGAGCTGCGCCGCGGTATTTGGGAAGCAGCGAGGCGTGGAGATTGAATGTGCCGAGTCGCGGCATCTGCCACACCACTTCGGGAAGCATACGGAATGCTATTACGATGAAAAGGTCGGCGTTTAGGCTGCGGAGTTCGTTGACAAAAGCCTCGTCTTTCAGGCGTTCGGGCTGCATGAGGTGCAGTCCGTGTTCTACCGCATATTGTTTTACCGCCGAAGGGAGCATCTTGTGGCCGCGTCCGGCCGGCTTGTCGGTGGCCGTTACCACGCCCACGATATTGAATCCGTTTTTTACAAGCAGGTCAAGGCTTTCGACAGCGAAATCAGGCGTGCCGAGAAATACTATTCTAAGGTCTTCTTTTTTCATGCATTGCAGGGTTTGAATATACTTCAATCAAATTGTAGGGACGCGATAACTCGAGTTCCAATGCTGTTTACTTAACTGCCCGGACGTCATCCTTAAGCAAACAGTTTTTTCACATTTTATATATCGATTTCGTCACTCTTGCGTCAGGATTTTCCATAACGGGTCGTCGGTCGGCAATGGCGCTTCCACGACAATGGGTTTCTTTGATACGGGGTGTATGAATTCAATCCTGCGGGCGAGCAGCGATATGCCGCCGTTGGGATTGCTGCGTTTGTCGCCGTATTTCAAATCACCCTTTATAGGGCATCCGATAGCCGACAGCTGTACGCGTATCTGATGCTTGCGCCCTGTTAGCAGATTTACTTCTATCAGGTTGTAGCGGTCAGACTTGCCTATGACCCGGTAGCGCAGACGTGCCTCCTTGGCATTGGGGCGCGGTTCGGTATAGGCGTATGACTTGTTGGTGCGCTCCACGGTCGTGATATAATGGGTAAGTTCTCCCTCGGGCTGCTGCGGAATGCCGCGCGATATGGCCCAGTAGGTTTTGTGCACGTCGCCGTTGCGGAACATCTCGTTGAGCCGCGTGAGAGCCTTCGACGTCTTGGCAAACACTACAAGCCCCGCTACCGGACGGTCGAGACGATGCGTCACGCCGACAAACACGTTGCCCGGCTTGGCGTATTTCTCCTTCAGCCATTGCCCGACGATTTCGCTCAGCGGCGTGTCGCCTGTCTTGTCGCCCTGCACGATTTCGCCCACGGCCTTGTTGACGATTATGATATGGTTGTCCTCGTAGACTACCTCCATGATGCGATAAATATGATTGAAAAGGTGTGCCACAATGTCTTTTTCAGGCATTATGACACACCCTTCGGTGATTTTTACTTTATCAGATGCCGAGGTCGGTCTTGACTGCGGCAATCTTGTTGTCGGCCTCGCTGATGGCCTTGTCATAGTCGGCGTTGGTAGCCATAGTGCCCTTCACCTCGATGTAGAATTTAATCTTGGGCTCGGTGCCTGACGGACGTATCGATACCTTCGTGCCGTCTTCGGTGAAATACTGGAGCACGTTTGACGTGGTAGGCATATCCATCTTGGATACTGTGCCTGTGGTGACATCGGTCACGTTGAGGTCGGCGTAGTCCTTGATGGTGACAACCTTGCTTCCGCCCAGCGATTCGGGAGGATTGGAGCGGAATGCCTTCATCATGGCAATAATCTCCTCGGCGCCCGATTTGCCTTTGCGCACTACCGAGATACCCTCTTCGCGTGAGAAGCCGTATTTGATGTAGATGTCCTGGAGCATCTGCAGGAAGTCCATGCCTTTATCCTTGGCCCATGCGCATATTTCGGCCATGAGCGAGATGGCTGATACGGAGTCTTTGTCGCGTGCGAAGTCTTCGGCGAGGAAGCCGTAGCTCTCTTCGCCGCCGCCGAGGTAGCGTGAAGTCTCCTCGTGGTCGCGTATTACGGCGGCAATCCACTTGAAGCCGGTGTAGCAGTCAAACATGCGAATGTTCCATGCGTCGGCGATAGCCTTGATGGTCTCGGTGGTGACGATTGTCTTTACGATGTACTCGTTGCCCTTGAGCATGCCGAGCTCGGCGTTGCGTGTCATCAGGTAGTTGAGGAGTATCATGACAATCTGGTTGCCGTTGATGAGCACGTACTCACCCTTGTTGTCGCGGATGACGCAGCCGATACGGTCGGCGTCGGGGTCGGATGCAACAACGAGGTCGGCTCCCACTTCCTTGGCTTTTGCGATAGCCATCGCCATAGCCGAGGGTACTTCGGGGTTGGGTGACTCCACGGTGGGGAAATCGCCCGAAGGTATATCCTGTTCGGGTACGTGGATTATGTTGGTGAAGCCGTAGTTCCTGAGTGAGTCGGGTATCATCTTGACGCCGGTGCCGTGGATAGGGGTATACACTATCTTGAGATCGGCGTGGCGCTTGATAGCTTCGGGGCTGAGCGAAAGGCCCTTGATGGCGGTCAGGAACGCATCGTCGATTTCCTTGCCGATAATCTGGATGAGTTCGGGATTGCCGTTGAACTTGATTTCGTTCACGCTCTTGATTTTGTTGACGTTGTCAATGATATTGACGTCGTGGGGAGCGATAATCTGCGCGCCGTCGGCCCAGTAGGCTTTGTAGCCGTTATATTCCTTGGGATTGTGTGACGCCGTGATGTTGACGCCGCTCTGGCATCCGAGGTGGCGGATAGCGAACGAGAGTTCAGGGGTGGGGCGGAAGTCCTCGAAGAGGTATGCCTTGATACCGTTGGCCGAGAAGATGGCGGCAACGATTTCGGCGAATTTGCGTGAGTTGTTGCGCACGTCGTGACCTACGACAACGCTGATTTGGGGAAGGTCGCGGAATGCTTCGAGGAGGTAGTTGGCGAGTCCCTGGGTGGCTGCGCCGACTGTGTATATGTTCATACGGTTGGAACCTGCGCCCATGATGCCGCGCAGACCGCCGGTGCCGAATTCGAGGTCTTTGTAGAATGATTCGATAAGTTCTGTCTTGTCGTCGGCATTGAGCATGCGTTCTACCTCTTTGCGGGTTTCTTCGTCATATCCGTCGCCGAGCCAACCTTTTGCCTTTTCAGTGACTGTTTTGATCAATTCTTCGTTTTCCATTATTTGTGTTTGTTAGAATGTTGTCCGAATAAAAAAATAATAAGTCGTGCCAAAATCCGGTTATGCAGTAGGAACGCGATTTATAGCGTCCGCGCTACGGTGTGGTATTTTCCCATTTTTAAGGTGCGGAAGCGATTTATCGCGTCCCTGCAACCGATAAAGTTTAGCCTTGACACACAGTATATCAGCGTGCAGCCATGAACATCTGACCCGAAACTATGCTCTGATATGCCAGCAGACCGGCATCAGACAGTTCGATGAGGCGGTAGTCACCGTTGGCATCGAGCATGTTGACGTGGTTGTCGTCGACAAACGACATCAGCTTGACGCTCTTGCCGTCGGCCTCCACGCTCCATGATTTGTCGGCGGAGTCGAAATCAAGACGTACTACCGAACCGTCGTTTTCTGAAGTGATGGTGTAGCCTTTGCCGTCGCATTCCACAAGGTAACGTCCGTCCTGACCTTCAATCACTTTTGTGCCTTTTGCCACAGGATTGTCTCCGCTCCAGAATTCGATAGAGTTGAGCACCAGCAGGTCGGCCAAAGCTGTTACCTCATATACGGGAAGTACCCAGAACCCGAAGAATATCAACTCATTGACAAACTTGTTGCTGACGCTTTTATTCCAGTTGAGGAGCTTGTTCGTCAAAGAAAAACTACCTATACACGATGAGAAAGAAAATGATGCAGCGACAGTGAGTATCAATGCTGCGCTAAGATAAGTCTTTTTCATAAATAAGTCGTTGATAATGTTATCAATAATTGTTTGTTGCTATCGTTTCCGACACGCTGTCGCGCAATCGGGTGTCCTTAGAGTGAATAAAGGTACAAAAAATTAACTTAATCTGTCGAAATTTTTATAAAAAATTAAATTTTTGTATTTCTCATGCCGGAATCTCGCGTTTGAACCGGTCATAATATTTCATGATTTTGTCCACGTATCCGGTTGTCTCGCGGCCTCGCATATATCCGTATTTCACTACAGGGTCATTGTAGTATTCGGGATTTGATTTCATTAGTATGGCCTTCTCCACATTGCCGTCCCATTTCGTGGGGTCCATTCCGTATTTTTCGGCAAGTGCCATCGCGTCGGTCACGTGTCCGATGCCGCCGTTGTAGCAGGCGAGAATGAATTTCTGGCGCTCACGGTCGTCGGGAACTTTTTTCATCAGCATTTTGTCGAGGTCGTCGAGCATCTTTACCGATGTTGCGATTGACGATTCGGGGTCGTTCATCTTTTTTACCGGCAGATTGTAGGCCTTAGCGGTTCGCGGCATAAGCTGCATAAGCCCGCGTGCGCCCGCCCATGACTTGGCTTTGGGGTCGAAGCGGCTCTCCTGGAAGCTTTGCGACGCGAGCAGGCGCCAGTCCCATCCTATGCTTGAGGCATATTTCTTGAACCAGGCGTCGTATTTTGAAATCGTTCCGTCGCTCAGGTCAAGCGACATGGCCACTTGCGGAGCCTTTGCCTGTTCGAAATACCGCTTGTGGAGTTCGGCGTTGGTCGCGCGCGACTGGTCGGTGTCAAGCCATGCGTCGATTGAGTCGCCGAGCCACGCATATTTTGACGATACGGCCCATGCCGATTCCTGCGGGAAACTTACATCTACCGAAATATCGAGCGTGGGGAAGTAAGTGGCATTTATCTGTGCGATGTTGTTGTCGACAATAGTGAGCGGTATTTTCCCGTCGGCAACCATCTCGATGAGGGCTTCGGCGTCGATGGTGTCGGCGTCGATGGCATTGATGATGATGCCGCCTCCGAGCTCGTTGTCAAGGTTTTCGAGACGGTACATGTATTTAGTGTCGTCTTCCACGGCGACCTCATGTCCGGGAAGATCTGTAACGTCGGTAATCTGTGCCTTTCCTTCTATTTTGGGCTGTACAAGCACCTGATATGACTCGTTGCGCGGTCCGCAGGGCACAAGTTTGTCCTTATATTCGGTGATTTCGGGTATTTCATAGGCAATGAGGTCGACGTGTCCGCTGTCGAGCATCTCGATGGCTCGGTGCACCGACGGCGCTACCTCTATCCTGAGTTCCAGACCTTTGTCCTGGGCGAACTGGTATATGAGGTTATAGTCGTAGCCCATCGGTTCGTCACGGTATATGAAGTAGGAACTCGGAGAGTAGAGTGTGGCTATGACAAGGGTGTCGGGGAGAGTGTGATTCTCAAGATGCTGCGATGTGTTTCCGTCGCTTTTGCCGCAAGAGGCTGTAGCCAGTGCGACGGTGGCTGCTGCCACTGCCGCCAATGCAAATCTTGCTGTCCGTCCGGATATATTGAAGTAAAACACGTGAATAGAAATTAGTTTATAATCCTCACGTATATACCAACGCCTGCACTCTTGAAAAAGTTTCATGCAAATGGCATCCGGTCAAACTAACCGAGGTTGAAAACCGCGGCCACTATGCTGATGGTCAGCATTGTAGTAGCCGCTGTTTTCAACCTCGGTTCATTGAATCCGTATACAGGATTCAATTATTGCAGATATTGGCGTAGTTTGAACCCCCTCTTGGTATTCGCTTTTAGTATTCGAATGTGCCTTTGTCGGAAATTATGGTAAGGCGGTTGGCGGGAGCGGCCTCTACACGTCCCACTATGCGGGCTTCGATGCCGAAACCGGCGGCGATGTCGATTATGGCCTGTGCATGTTCGGGCGCGAGATATATTTCCATGCGGTGTCCCATGTTGAACACTTTGTACATCTCCTCCCACGGGGTGCCCGACTGACGCTGTATAAGGTCGAACAACGGGGGCACGGGGAACAGGTTGTCCTTGATGACATGCTTGTTTTCGACGAAATGCATCACCTTGGTCTGCGCGCCTCCCGAGCAGTGTACCATGCCGTGGATGTCGCTGCGCATCTTGTCGAGGATGGCTTTGATGACGGGCGCGTAGGTGCGCGTCGGCGACAGTACGAGCTGGCCGGCATTTACGGGTACGCCGTCGACCGTGTCGGTCAGATGCGCGCTGCCTGAATATACGAGTTCCTGAGGTACGGAGGCGTCGTAACTTTCGGGATAACGCTCGGCGAGGTACTTGCCGAACACGTCGTGACGGGCCGAAGTAAGGCCGTTGGAACCCATGCCGCCGTTGTATACGCTCTCGTATGTGGCTTTGCCGTAGGATGCGAGACCTACGATGACGTCGCCGGCGGCTATGTTGGCGTTGTTGATTACGTCGCTGCGGCGCATGCGGCAGGTAACAGTGGAGTCGACGATGATGGTGCGCACGAGGTCGCCCACATCGGCAGTCTCACCGCCGGTAGAATAAATCGTCACACCCTGGCCGCGCAGTTCCTCGAGCAGTTCCTCTGTGCCGTTGATTATCGCCGATATGACTTCGCCCGGTATAAGGTGCTTGTTGCGTCCGATTGTAGATGAAAGGAGTATATTGTCGGTGGCGCCCACGCAGAGCAGGTCGTCGATATTCATTATCAGTGCGTCCTGTGCAATCCCTTTCCACACGCTGATGTCGCCGGTCTCACGCCAGTATACATAGGCGAGCGACGATTTCGTGCCCGCTCCGTCGGCGTGCATGATATTGCACCAGTCGGGATCGCCTCCGAGTATGTCGGGGATAATCTTGCAGAATGCTTTGGGATAAAGTCCTTTGTCTACGTTCTTGATGGCGTTGTGTACATCTTCTTTCGATGCCGAGACGCCACGGAGATTATATCTTTGGTCAGTCATTGTGATGAAATTTTTTTACCTTTAGGATATGAAATAGAGATAAATCAGCGATACAGGCACCACGAGCAGGAGCGAGTCGATGCGGTCGAGTATGCCGCCGTGGCCGGGGATGAGTTTGCCTGAGTCCTTTACGCCGCACGTGCGCTTGACCTGCGACTCGACAAGGTCACCGAGGGTGGCGAATATGGATACGAGTATGCCCATACGGCATATATCGCCGTAGCTCATGATGTCGTAATACTGAGGGAAAAATCCGCGCATTATGAATGCTGCAATCACGCAGAACAGCATGCCGCCCCAGAATCCTTCCCATGTCTTTTTTGGCGAGATGCGTTCGAACAGCTTGTGGCGACCCATTGTCGAGCCGACGCAGAACGCACCCGTGTCGTTGACCCAGATGAACACGAGTATCGCGAGCATGATATGAGGGGTGAAGGTGAAGTATAATGTGGAGAAAAGCGCGAGAGGCATCGCCACATACATCTGCGCCATCATGGAGCGCGACAGGGAGTTGACCGAGTTGCGGTGCACTGCGTAAAGCTGTGTGACGGTACGCGCCACAATAAGCAGTATGTACACCATCATAAGTGTCAGGAATGCCTTGCGCGAGCCGGTAAAGCCTACCCCGGCCGCTATCTGAAGCATTATTGCCGCCGATATGTCGAGCAGCGATGCAAATCGCGGGAACTTGCCCTCGCTTGTCATGGCTATGAATTCATAGACTCCTGTCATGGCAAGCAGGCTTGTCAGAAGTATTATCCAAATTCCTCCCGACAACACTGCCCCGATGAGCAGTCCTACATACACGGCTCCCGATACGGAGCGGGTTATAATGTTCTTTTTCTTCATAGTCAAAGAGATTGGGAGAGAAATACAATGTCGGAGAGAAATTTCGTCAAAGTTAGCGATTTTTTCCCAATCCCCAATCATCGGCACCGATTTTTTTGGCAGCGAGGAGTGCCTGACAGGGAGGGGAGGTGTATTCCGACGGCTTGACTATTTCGTCGTCATAGACCACTATGTCTATGTCTATTGCCACCAGGCGTGGGGTGGCGCGGTCGCGTCCGAGTACGGTCTCGGTTTCTTTCAGGAGGGCTTTCAGGCTGTGAAGGGGGAGGGTGGTGGAGCCTGTGAGCAGACGGTTGAGATAATCGGGTCCGCGGCCGGTGAAATCGGGATTGTCGATGTCGCGGGTCACGGCTATCCTGTCGACATGACCCGACAGTGCTTTCACCGCATTGTCAAGATTGGCTTTGCGGTCGCCGGTATTACTACCCAGCATTATTGTCACCTGTGTGGTATGTCGGTCATCCATCGGTTATGCATGTTTATATGCCGTCCTGCGGTATCCCTTTCATCGACAGGGATATGCGTTTGCGCCGCTTGTCCACTTCAATCACCTTGACGCGTACATGCTGGTAGAGCGTGAGGGCTTCCGACGGATGCTTTATGAATTTGTCGGAAATCTGCGACAGATGCAGCAGTCCGCTCTCATGCACGCCGAGGTCAACGAATGCTCCGAAATCGGTTATGTTGTTGACGATACCGGGGAGTTCCATGCCCGGCAGCAGGTCGTCGATTGACGATATGCTTTCGTCGAACGAGAACGCTTTCGCACGTGTGCGCGGGTCGCGTCCAGGTTTTTCAAGTTCAGTGACAATATCGTTGAGTGTCGGCATTCCGACGGTATCGGTCACGTAACGGCTCAGGTCGAGGGCTTTGACGAGGTCGGGACGTTTCACGAGATTGTCGATGTCGACTCCCGCATCTTTGGCCATAGCCTTGACTATGGGGTAGCTCTCGGGATGCACGGCGGTGTTGTCGAGCGGATTCGTCCCACCCGGAATACGCAGGAAGCCGGCCGCCTGCTGGAACGCCTTGGCTCCCAATCGCGGTACCTTGAGTATCTCCTCGCGGCGGCTGAAATCGCCGTTGGCCGCACGGTATTCCACAATGTTGGCTGCCATCGCGGCGCCTATGCCGGCCACATATTGCAGCAACTGCACGGAAGCCGTGTTGAGGTCGACACCGACCGAGTTGACGCAGGCTTCCACCGTGGTGTCGAGCGACTCTTTGAGCTTTTTCTGGTCGACATCGTGCTGATACTGGCCTACGCCGATTGATTTGGGGTCAATCTTGACAAGTTCGGCAAGGGGGTCCATAAGGCGGCGACCGATTGATACCGCACCGCGCACGGTGACGTCATATTCCGGAAACTCGTCGCGGGCGATTTTCGATGCCGAGTATACCGACGCTCCACCTTCGTTGACTACAAAAATCTCGACAGGACGGGGGAATGATATTGTCTTGAGGAAACGTTCGGTCTCACGCGAAGCTGTGCCGTTGCCGAGCGATATGGCCTCGATGCGGTACGCCTCGACGAGATTGGCTATCTTGCGTGCCGCTCCCTTGATGTCGAGCTTCGGCGCCGTAGGATAGATTACATCGTTATGGAGCAGGCCGCCGTTGGCGTCGAGACACACGACCTTGCAGCCTGTACGGAATCCGGGGTCGATGGCAAGGACGCGGCGGTTGCCGAGCGGCGACGCCAGCAGCATCTGTCGCAGATTTGCAGCAAAATTGCGTATGGCGGCTTCGTCGGCTTTCTCCTTGGCCTGTGCGAGCACTTCATTTTCGATTGACGGGCGCAGCAGACGGTCGTAGCCGTCGATTACGGCGCCGGTGATGAAGTCGGCCACCTCTTTGTTGGCGTCGCGTCGCAGTATGCGGCGTATGATTGTGTCGAGCAAACGCTCATCGTCGACACTGATTTTCATCTTCAGCAAACCCTCGTTGACTCCGCGCATTATAGCGAGTGTCTGGTGCGATGACAGACGCGACAGCTTGCCCGAGAAATGGTCGTAGTTCTGATATTTTTCCGCCTCTTCGCCTTTGCCGCGGGGAATGGCAACATTGACCGATGCGTATTTTTCGAGCACATTTCGTGTGGCGCGGCGGTTGTCGGGGTGGTCGCTGACACGTTCGGCAATGATGTCGGACGCACCGGCCATGGCCTCGTCGGCGCTCATCTCCTTGAGTATGGCGGCGGGGATACCGGTGGCGAACGAGAAAGTGCGCTGACTGGCTATGATGGTGTCGGCGAGCGGCTCGAGCCCTTTCTCGCGGGCGGCCTGTGCGCGTGTGCGGCGACGCGGCTTGTAGGGCGCGAAAATATCCTCGATTTCCGTCGGGTCGAACGATTCTTCGATAGCACGGCGCATATCGTCGGTGAGCGCTCCGGCGGCTTCGATGGTGGATAGTACGTATTGTTTGCGTGCTACGATTTCATCATACTTTTTCGAGAGATTCTCGATGTCGAATATTGTGACTTCGTCGAGTCCGCCGGTCATTTCCTTGCGGTAGCGGCTGATGAACGGGATTGTCGCTCCGGCATCAAGAAGGTCGATGGTCGGTTCAATCATGTTGACGGCTATTGAAAGAGCGCGTGATATGTATTCGGCTTTTGTCATGGCGGCAGATTATGGCGGATTTACGGTTTACGGTTATTTCTTGCGCAATGTTATGAGTGTGATTTCGGGCGTGGCCCCTATGCGCATCGGGGTGCCCACGGTGCCGGTGCCTATGTTGACATAGAGTTTGTGGCGGTCGGCGGCATCGTTATATAGCCCTTCCCATTCGGTATGAATTATCGACGACGGCGACCAGCCGAGCAGGCGTGTCTGCATGGCGTGGGTGTGTCCCGACAGGGTGAGGGCAATGTTCTTGTCGTCATGGCCGGCTATATCGTTGTGCCAGTGCGACGGGTCGTGGGAGAGGAGTATTTTAGTATTGTCATCGTCGAGAGAGGGGTAGGCTATGCCGAGATTGCCGTAGGCGGGGAAGGGAGGTCGGCCGATATTCTCGACGCCGATTATTATGATTGAGTCGTTGCCGCGGTAGATGGTGCGGTAGTCGTCGAGTATAAGGTCGAATGATGTGAGGCTGTAGAAATTTATCAGACGGGCGCGGTCGTTTTCGCGTGCACGCTGGTCGTCGGGATAATAATAGTCGGCATAATCGTGGTTGCCGAGTATGGCGAACTGCCCGTCGCGCCCTTTCACTCCGGCGAGGGCTGCTGTAAAGGGGCGTATCTCGTCGGCGTGGCGGTTGACTATATCGCCGGTGAATACCACAAGGTCAGCGTCGAGGGCATTGATTTCTTTCACCAGTTTCCTGACAAATGAATCGTCGGAGCCGTAAGTGCCCACATGCATGTCGGAAATCTGTGCTATGCGGTATCCGTCGAAGGCTTCGGGAAGATTGTCGACAGTAACGTCGATTTCTTTTACCTGAAGGGATAACCGTGTGACACACGCTCCCCATATTATCATTACGAATGACAGAACTGCCACTGCGCCTCCGGCTATGGATACCGGACGGCATCGTCTGTGCCGGAACAATTCAGGTATGCGGGCGCAAAGATCAATCAGTGTGAACAGGTAACGGGGAACGATGAGAGCTATGAAAGCAAGCAGTATCCAGGCAAAAACGCAGAACATGCCGTCGGACAGTTCAGCTACGGGCATGCATACTGAGAGTATTGTGAACAGAGCCAGCGACACTCCGCATATCGCGTAATGGACCATCAGCGGCCACCGCGGTCTGATTCGTTTTCTGATGGCACGGGCAATGTAGATGTCGACAAGGATATTGATGACGAGCAGAATGATGAAGCCTGCGATATTTATTCTCATAGATAGAGATATTATATATGCAACCGTTTAGTGCTCCTCCTCGGCCTTCAGTTTGTTGATGAGCGGATTGGCGTACATGGTCACCATCATGTGACGCATGAACTGGCGGTCGTCGTCGGTTACGTCGGTCAGCCGCACTTTGGCAATCTGTGCGTCAAGATACCTGTCGAACGCCTCTACGTCGTGCGGGGTATATTTGTAGGCGAACTGATGGGAGGAGTTGAGGCGGTCGTAGCAGATGTAGTTGACCGGGAATATATGATAGCCGCGGTGTATGCATCGGTCGATATGGGCGCAGATCGAACTGAAAATCTCGTTCTTGTCCGTTATGCCGCGCAGTCCTTCGAGCATCCCGTTGATTGAGGGGGCTACCTGATAATGTATACGTCCCTTGAAGCCGAGAAGCCCTGTTTCCATGCTCAGAAGGTCGTCGTTCTGGCTCTTGACATATTCGGGATTGCGTCGTTTGCACAGGAATTCCGTCGCCTTTAGGTAGTCGTTGGGGTCATATTCGTAGGATATGGTCGTGGGGCAGATGTTGAGTGTCATGAGCGAGTCGACTATGGAGTCGCCTCCGGCGAGTGCAAGCATCTTGATGACCGATTCCTGAGTGCGGTCGTTGGAGTCCTTGGCGCGTCCCTCGCGCTGCGCTATCCATACCGACTCATGCTTGTCGGTGTGGCAGTAGCGGATGTAGGCCGAGAGCTGTTTAGCGGCTTCGAATGCCTTGAGCATGCGCAGGTTGCGCTTCACGATGAATCCTTTGTTGAGTTTCACAAGGCGTTCTATCCAGTCATATATGAGGAGGTTGTCGCCGAGCGCGATTTCGCCGGTGCGACAACCTTGCCGCAACAGACAAAGATTGAGGAATGATGCGTCAAGCACGATGTCGCGGTGGTTGGATATATAAGTGAATGTGTCTTTGCGATGGCAGTCATCAATACCGTCCATAGTGATGCCCGATGTAGTCTTCTGCGCGAGCATCTCGAGGAAAGGCACCATTATGTTGCGCTGGAACGCGTCCTTTGATTCGATGGTGAGCAACTGCTGCACGAACGCAGGATAGTCGACCATCGGCAACACATATTTGACGGCGTGCTCAAAGCCGGGTTCATTGACCAGCGACGCCATCTTCTCCTTGAACTCCGAGTCGTCAAACGGAGCTATATCTTTAAAATCTTCTTTTGTCATTTCTATTACTGTCAGTCTCTTAAAAAATGAGAGAGAAACCCAACGGTTTGCCATGCACGGGGCGAAATCGAGCCTCATTTGCATTTGCAACGGCAAAGGTAACCTTTTTAATCAACAAAACAGAAATTTTAAAATTAGTTAACGAAGCTAATACAATAATTGCACACTTGCAGGTAAAACGCGTGCAAGTGTGCAATTGATTTTTGGCTTGGCAAATGGATTTGTTTATTCCTCGGCGTAGGAAAGCACTGTGGGGCTCTCGACATCGATGCCGTATTCGCGGGCACGGGCCAGGATGGCGCGTGCGAGTTTCGGCTTCAGTTCCTCGGGACAATATCTGAAATAAGCCTCGGCCGCTTTCACATGCGCGGCATCGGGCATAGGAAATTCACGACGCTCGGGCAGCCCGAACACGCTGTCGGGCAACTCCTTCTTCTCTTCGTAGCTTAATCTGTCTGACATGATTTTATGCTTTTGGTTAGTTGATATGTCATTTATTAAGATAAACACCTCTTGCCATCTGAAAGTTTTTTTGTACCTTTACCTACCGATTATATACGGACTGAAAAAAGCAATAGAAATGAACTGTGACATGCCTTCCGACCCGGTGATGCTGTTGAGTTTCGTCAACATGAAACTCCGGGATTTCTACCCCTCTCTCAATGCCTTGTGCGACGACCTCGCCATCGACGAGAACGATCTTCGCTCAAAATTAGCCTCGATTGACTATCATTATGACTCCGCTCTCAATAAATTCATTTAGAGGGAAATTCATTTAGAGGAGTTGTCGCACGAATGGAAGATTATTTAAGCAAACTCAACGAACAGCAGCGCCGTGCCGTGGAATATCTCGACGGACCGTCGCTTGTGATAGCCGGAGCCGGTTCGGGCAAGACACGTGTGCTCACCTACAAGATAGTGCACCTGCTGGCGAAGGGCTACGAGCCTTACCGCATCATGGCTCTCACGTTCACCAACAAGGCCGCCCGGGAGATGCGCGAACGTATACATGCGCTTGTCGGGGGCGACATTGCGTCGAAATTATGGATGGGTACATTCCACTCCATATTCCTGCGCATATTGCGCCGGCATGCCGCGCTTATCGGATTTAAAAGCGATTTCACGATATATGACACGTCTGACTCGAAAGCTCTCATAAAGACTATCCTGAAGGATATGGAGCTTGACGACAAGGTGTACAAGCCCAACGTGGTGCAGTCGGCCATATCGATGGCCAAAAACGCGTTGCTGTCGCCCGAGGCTTACGAGAGTAACCGCGAGCTTGTCGAGGCCGACCGCCGCAGCCGGCGTCCGCTGCTGGCACAGATTTACCGTGCCTACAGGAGCCGTTGTGTCTTGTCCAATGTCATGGATTTCGACGACCTGCTCTACTATACCAACGTATTGCTCCGCGACAATCCCGACGTGTGCAACCATTACCGCGAGTTTTTCCGCTATATACTCGTCGACGAGTATCAAGATACCAACTTCGCGCAGCATCTCATCGTGTCGCGCCTTACATCGGGCGACAACAATCTGTGCGTCGTCGGGGACGACGCGCAAAGCATCTATTCGTTCCGCGGAGCAAATATCAAGAATATACTCAATTTGCGCAACGCCTATCCCAATCTCGCTATATTCAAACTGGAACAGAACTACCGCTCGACGCAGACCATCATCAACGCCGCCAATACTCTAATAGCCAAGAACCGCAATCAGATACCCAAGCAGGTGTTCTCCAAAAACGCCGTGGGAAGCCGTATCGACGTGGTGAAATGCTACAGCGACTATGAGGAGAGCTTCATGGTGGCGACCCATATAGCCAACCTCAAGCGGGAGGAGCCGGAAGGATATGACGAATATGCGGTGCTCTACCGCACCAACGCGCAGTCGCGTATCCTCGAGGAGTCGCTGCGCAAACGCAATATCCCGTACCGCATATACGGAGGCCTGTCGTTCTACCAGCGCAAGGAGGTGAAGGATGCGATAGCATATTTCCGCCTTACGGTCAATCCCGACGATGACGAGGCGTTGCGGCGTATCATCAATTACCCGGCGCGCGGTATCGGCGACACCACGCTCAACAAGCTTGTACGCGCCGCAATCGATGGCCGCAAGAGCATATGGAACGTCATCTCGACCATCGACGAGGACACGCTCGGCATGAATTCAGGCACCCGACGCAAGCTCAACGACTTCCGTATGATGATACAGTCGTTTATCGACGCTAATGCCGCCCGAATGCCGGTCGACGAACTTTCGGTAAAGATAATCCGCGATACGAAGCTCTTGTCGTCGCTCATAACCGACCATACGCCGGAGAGTATCTCCAAGCAGGAGAACCTGCAGGAGCTTTTAAACGGCGTGAAGGACTTCGCCGAGACACAGCGCGAGCAGGAGGGCAACGACTGTCCAGACATGTCGCAGTATCTGTCGCAGGTATCCTTGCTTACCGACCAGGATATCGACAAGGAGGATACCGAGCGCGTGACACTTATGACTGTGCATGCCGCCAAAGGTCTGGAGTTCGCCCATGTATTCATTGTCGGCCTTGAAGAGGAGCTTTTCCCGTCGGCCATGTCGTCGGATTCCCCTGCCGGAATAGAGGAGGAACGCCGTCTGCTCTATGTGGCAATCACGCGTGCCAAGAAATACTGCATGATGAGCTATGCGTCGAGCCGCTTCCGCAACGGCCAGACCGTGACATGCTCGCCGTCACGCTTCCTGCGCGACATCGAAGGTCGCTATCTGTGTGTTACCAACGGCAATGCGTTCGGCGCGGAGCCGTCGTTCGACCCGGTCAGCAAATACCGCGACTCATTCCACTCGGCTCCGGTCGTATCGTCAAATGCCTCGTCGTACTCATCGTCCGACAATTACCGCGCGAAATATTTCGGGCGTGACAGTTTCACATCGAAAGCTCAACAGACAAAAAATGACTGTCCTGTAGCTTCGAAGCCGGTTCGTAATGCTTCGACGTCTGGTGACAACTCGTTCAGGGTACATGATGCCGGAGAGCTCGCACAAGGGATGGCGATTGAGCATGAACGTTTCGGTATCGGTACGATAGAGGAACTGGATCTGTCGGGAGTCAACGCGCGCATCGTCGTTAAATTCTCCAACCTCGAGATAAAGACACTTCTCCTTAAATTCGCAAGATTTAAAATCATATAATCAGTCTACGACAGTAAAAATAAATACGGTAAAAAATGAATCACGACATATCATCGCTTCCGACCCCGTTCTACATTGTGTATGAGGACAAGATACGCCGCAATCTTGACCTGATTGACCGCGTGCGCCGGCTCACGGGCGCGGAGATAATCATGGCGTTCAAAGCCAATGCGCTGTGGCGCACATTCGACATATTCCGTGAATATGGCTTCAAGAGCACTGCAAGCTCAATCAACGAGATGCGGCTGGGCAACGACGAGCTCGGCCACCGCGTGCACGCCTATTGCCCGGCATATACTCCGGCTACGATAAAGGAGTATATCGCGGGTAGCTCGCATATCACATTCAATTCCGTAGACCAGTATCTACGGTACAGGAAAGATATTGACGCCCATAACGCCGGCGACGGACATCATGTGTCGCCCGGATTGCGCGTCAATCCGCAGTGCTCGGTCATCGAGACCGACATATACAATCCGGCGTTGCCCGGCTCGCGTTTCGGCGTTACTGCCGATATGCTTGGAGGAAAGCTGCCCGAAGGTATCGAGGGTCTGCATTTCCATCAGCTTTGCGAATCCTCGTCCTACGACCTGGCAAAGGTACTCGAAGCGTTCGAGCAGCAGTTCGGCGCGATGATCGACAAGACCAAATGGGTCAATATGGGTGGCGGACATCTGATGACACGTGAGGGATATGATGTAGACCATCTGATCTCTCTCCTCAATGACTTCAAGGCGCGTCATCCGCACGTGCAGGTCATTCTCGAGCCGGGCAGCGCGTTCACGTGGCGTACCGGCGACTTGATTACCTCGGTGGTGGATGTAGTGGAAAACCAGGGGGTGCGCACAGCCATTATCGATGCCTCGTTCGCATGCCACATGCCCGACACGCTCGAAATGCCGTATAAGCCGATTGTCACCGAAAGTGTCGACGGAGATGAGGATGCCGCGCTCTATACTTACCGTCTCGGCGGCAATTCGTGTCTGAGCGGTGACTATGTGGGCGACTGGAAGTTTGCCGCGCCGCTCAAAGCGGGCGACAGGCTGACGCTTGAGGATATGAACCATTACACTACCGTCAAGACCACCATGTTCAACGGCCTGCAGCATCCCGACATCGTGCTTGCCCGTCATGACGGCTCGCTGGAGTATCTGCGGCGTTTCACCTACGAGGATTACCGTAACCGCATGTGCTGAACAAAACGATTAAAACCGAACATATTATGCCAAGATTTTCGATTATAATACCGGTGTACAACCGTCCCGGCGAAATTGACGACTTGCTTGCGAGTCTTGCCGGACAGACAGTGAAAAACTTCGAGGTGGTCATCACGGAGGACGGCTCGACCGTACCGTGCCGTGATGTCTGCGACCGATATGCCGGAAAAATCGATATAAAATATTTAGTGCAGGAGAATATAGGCCGTTCGCCGGCACGAAACAACTCGATGGAACACGCGTCGGGCGATTATTTCGTATTCTTCGACTCCGACTGCGTAATACCGCCCGACTATTTCGCTACGCTTGCCGAAGTTCTCGACACGACGCCGTTTGATTGTTTCGGAGGTCCGGATGCGGCCCATGAGTCGTTTTCCGACACGCAGAAAGCCATCAATTTCGCGATGACATCGTTTCTCACTACCGGCGGCATACGCGGCGGCAAGGCGAGCATGGAGAAATTCACTCCGCGCACGTTCAATATGGGTTTCTCCCGTAAAGTCTATGAGACGGTGGGAGGCTTCCGCGAGATGTTTTCCGAGGATATCGACATGAGCAAACGCATCGAGGCTGCCGGATTCACCACCGGACTGATACGCCGTTGTCCGGTATACCACAAGCGTCGTCTGAGTTTCAGGAAATTTTTCAGGCAGGTACATGTGTTCGGCATGTCGCGTATCACTCTCAAACTGCTTTATCCCGGCTCGATGAAACTTGTGCATGCGCTCCCGGCATGCTTCGTGATAGGGCTGCTGATGCTGATTGCAGGGGCGATTTTCGTGTCCCCGTGGTTCCTTGCGCCGATAGGGGTGTATGCTCTGGCGCTGTTTGTTTCGGCTTTGGTATCGACTCACAGCGTCAAAGTGGCGCTCATGGCTGTACCTGCGGCTTTCATTCAGCTCGCAGGATACGGTACGGGATTTATAAAGGCATTTTTTACCAAGATTATATTGGGCAAAGGGCGCAATATCGAGGAGGAAATTGCCGCACGTAAGGGAAAATAAATTACTATCTCGCCATGAAAGAGTATGACAAACCGCCGGTACAGACCGAGAGTACCCGCGTGGCCGACCTCGATGTCGCCGACAAACCGCGTGAAAAGGCATTGCGTCAGGGCATCGGGGCGCTGTCAAACGCCGAACTGCTCGCCATAGTGTTCGGAAGCGGATTGCCCGGAAGGTCGGTTGTCGACCTAAGCCGCGATATACTCCGTGACAACGACAACAGGCTGTCGCGTCTGGCACGCATGTCGATGCATGAGGTAGTGAAAAAGTATAAAGGGATAGGGGAGGCCAAGGCCATATCGCTTGCCGCCGCGTTCGAGCTGGGTGCCCGTTGCGCCCTCGACATGAAGCAGCTTGACCCGCAGGTGAGGGGAAGCGAGACGGTCTACGAGCGTATGCGCGGACAGATGGAACTGCTCAACTACGAGGAGTTCCGTGTGGTGCATCTGAGCCGTGCCAACCGTATCATCTTTGAGGAAACGGTATCAAGGGGCGGTACGGCAAGCACGCTTGTCGATGTGAAGTTAGTGATGAAAAGCGCGGTCGACAAACTTTCGTCGGGGCTTATATTCGTGCACAACCATCCGTCGGGCAATCTGAATCCGTCGCCGGCCGACGACAAGCTGACGCGACAGCTGAAGAGCGCGGCCGAACTGCTCGACATACGTGTGCTCGACCATATCATAATAACCCCGCACGGTTATTATTCATATAATGATAACGGACGATTATAAATTGAAACATCATACGAAATGAAGACTGTAAAGGAATATTCCCGGATAGTGAATAATGCCATCGCCGCTCTGGCATACGAAGAGCCGGCATCGCTCTATGACCCGGTCAGATATACGATGGAGGGGCAGGGGAAACGTCTGCGCCCCGTGCTGACGCTTGCCGTGGCCGATGCCATGCAGGCTGATGTGGAGAAAGCGGTGATGCCTGCCGTAGGTGTGGAGCTGTACCATAATTTCACATTGCTCCATGATGATATTATGGATAATTCCCCGACGCGACGCGGCCGGCAGGCGGTGTGGAAGAGATGGTCGCAGGCTCAGGCCATACTATCGGGCGATGCGATGTTTTCAGTGGCAATGGACTGCATGGTCCGCAGCGGATATTCCGCCGGCGTGCGTCTGTCGATGATTGAGTGTTTCAATTCCACAGCACTTGCGGTTGACCGGGGGCAGCAGTTCGATATGGATTTCGAAAGCCGGGCCGATGTGACGCTTGATGAATACATCGAGATGATTTCACTCAAGACGGGCGCTTTGCTTGCCGGTGCATGTGTGGTTGGCGCGATATGCGGTGACGCTTCTGATAGTGTCCGCGATGCGTTCCGTGCATACGGCATTAACCTCGGTATCGCATTTCAGATACAGGACGATATTCTCGATGTGTATGGCAATGAGGCTACTCTCGGCAAACCGATAGGGGGCGATATACTCAACGACAAGCATACCTGGCTTCATATTCAGGCTATGACGGAGGATTATGCGGGGATGACCGACGTGTATGACCGCGGTCTCGCAGGTGATGAGAAAATATCCGCAGTGCGCGCCGTGTATGACCGTCTTTCGCTTCGGGAGAAAGCCGACCGCGAGGTGGAATGTTATCTCCGGTATGCCATTGATGCGCTTGCCGGCATCGGCCTGCCGGCTGATGCCGCACAGTTTTTTACCGATTTCGCACGGTCGCTTATCGGCCGTAACAAATAAGGGACTGTTGATGTAACAAATGATGTTATGATTGATACGCATACACATCTTTATCTGGAGGAGTTTGCCCCCGATTGCGGCGCGGCTGTCGAGAGGGCAGTAGCCGCAGGAGTGGATACGATGATATTTCCCAATGTCGACCGCGGTACACTGGAGCCTATGCGGCAGCTCCACAGCCGCTATCCACGCAACACATTCATGGCGATAGGACATCATCCTACCGAGGTCAACGGCGACAGCGTCGAGGCACAGTTGCAGTATGTGGCCGACGAACTGGCCTCCCGTCCCGCCGATTATGTGGCGATAGGGGAAATCGGCATTGACCTGTACTGGGACAAGCAGTTCCGCGAACGTCAGATGGAAGTGTTGCAACGCCAGATGATAATGGCTTCGGAACGTGACCTACCAGTAATAATACACTGCCGCGACGGACTCGACGAGACGCTTGAGGTGATTGATAGTCTGGACAAAGTGCCGCAGGGTGTATTCCATAGTTTCGGCGGTACGGCCGATGACGTGGAGCGCATACGCCGCCGCGGCGATTTCTATTTCGGCATCAACGGCATCGTGACATTCAAGAATTCAAAAGTGCGTGAAGTCCTCCCCGTGATAGGTGCGCAACGCATTCTGCTCGAAACCGACTCCCCCTATCTCGCTCCCGTCCCCCATCGCGGCAAACGCAACGAATCGGCCTACATCCTCCATACTGCTGCCTACATAGCCGATACCCTCGCTATGCCCCTCGCAACCCTTACCGACATAACCACTGCCTCCTCCCGCCGCCTATTCAGGATATAGCGGCAGGGAGTGGATAGGGCAGATAGGGGTTAGCAGATAGGGGTTATAGGCCCACTAAGCCCAATATCCCAGATATGTGATATAAGCCCAATAAGCCCAATAGGCACAATAGGCCGTATAGCTCCTATCCCTCCTATCCTTCTTATAAAAATATATATCTGATATCATTAATACTCTAAACAGTTGATTTATGGCGAAGACGTTTTTACGGCAGAAAGGCAATTATAGAAATCTTATAGCATTTCAAAAAACGGAATGCATCTATGATATTACCTATTATTTTGCCCACAAGTTATTTTGCCTACAAGTATCTTTGTATCGGTGACCGTACAGTCGACCAGATGATTCAGGCGGCACGTAGCGGACGTCAGAATATAGCGGAAGGATGCGAGGCCGGAACTTCGTCAGTGGAGAGTGAAATCAAATTACTTAATGTAGCTAAGGCAAGTCTTCAGGAATTATTGTTGGACTATGAAGATTATTTGAGGGTGAGGAATCTCTCGTTGTGGGATATTAATTCTGATAAAGCGGTAAAAACAAGAGGGATATGTTCACGCAGAAATGATTAGGCGTTCTACCGTGAGGCGATACGTGAACGAAGTGATGAGGCCATATGCAATATAGCTATTACATTAATTCATCAGGCTGATTTCCTTCTTAAAAAGTATATAGATAATCTGCAGGATGACTTTTTGAAAAATGGCGGTATCAAAGAACAGATGTATAATGCACGCATAAATTCCCGCAAATCCTGATGCAGAAACAGTCTTTTACCTATAATTAATATATGGATACATTAGTGTTACTGTTTCACCGGTAGCTACTTCAACCGGAACATGTAGCCGAGGGTTATCATTATGGATGTGCCGCGGGAGGCGCTGAAGGTGTCTTTTTTGCTTGAGGGGTAGATGTTGCCGAGCCCGAAATAGTAGCGGGCTTCGAGTGAGAAGGCGTGGCGGCGCTTTACAACGAATTCGCAGCCGGCGCCGGCCGTGATGCCGTAGTCGAATTTATTCTTGATTTCCATAGCCATCTGTTCGGTAGAGCGGTTGGAGAGCGGAAATCCGGGTACCTGGTCGGGATGGGCGTAATCGAAATCTGATTTTATGTTGTCGCCAATCATATAGCCTACAACGGGGCCGAGATTGAAGAATCCTTTGAATTTAGGAGAGCCGAAGAAAATATGTGTCAGGACTGGTATCTCCATATATGTCAGATGACGGCTGTAGCTGAACGGTGCGCCTTCGAAATCCTCTTTCCATCCGCGCTGGCTGATATTGAGTTCGGCTATTAGTCCTACATGACGTTCTTCGGCATATCTGAACGACAGACCTGCCGTCATGCCCTGTACCATCGATTGTCTTACCGATGGCGAAAACGACATTTCCGACATCGTCATTCCGGCATGTCCGCCTACCCATACATGGGGGATGTAGTGGGTCTGGGCCTTGGCGGTTACGATTCCAAGAAATACTGTCAGCAATAAAACTATACGTCGCATATGGCTCAGATATTGTGATGCTCGGTAAATCCTCCGTCGCGGAATTTTATAAGTTCGACACTCGTGTTGACGAGTCCCTCGCAGTTGCTGTCGGAGAAATTGAAATCGGTCTGCATCCCTTCGTAGGGCGTGATGCCGATATGGAAATCACCGTTGTTATTGCGCAGGGATTTGATTATGAAACTTGCCACATCGTAGCCCATAAGAGCCTGCGACGGCACTGCGGAATTTATTTCTTGCCCGTAGGCCTGACGGTAGGAATCTACCACGCGTCGTGCCGGATAATAAGTGTCGTCGTAGTAGAAACGTGAATATATAGTGGCGTTGAGTGCTCCGAGGTTTTCGAGTCGGTCGCCGCGGAACGTGAGCCATTCGGGATAGCCGAAAAGGGCCAGCCCGTTTTCCGAACTGAGCGTATCCTTGAAGCGTTTGGCCTGGGGGGCTATTTTGTTGAATTCGGTAGCTGAGCTCGACAGCGGTATTATAACGTAGGAAGCGGCGGTATCGAATCCTTCGAAATCTTCGTCCTTGAGCGTATTTTCGTAGGTTATTTCTTTAAATTCAATTCCTTTGTCGGCAAGCTGCGATTTGAGCATCGAGGTAAATTCCTCTTTGTCGGCGGTGGCTCCGATACGCTGTACGAAAATCGGTGTGCGTCCGTCCATTTCGCGCATGAAGGCGTCGATGGCGCGCTGATACATCGTAGTGTGCGGTATGTTGGCCTGAATGACATTCGGATTGGTGAGATAGGAATTGTTGCGCACGGCAAATGTGTTGAATATGAACTGCCGGTCGCTGTCGGCTTGCTCTATTATGTAGTCGAGTTCTACGGTTGAGGCCGGAGTTACGAAGATGTCCATACCGGCAATCTCGTCGCGGCTCATTATCTCTTTTACGGTTTCGAGGTCGCCTCGGGTGTCGTAGGCGTGGATATTGACTTTCTGTCCCGATTGGCTTAAATTCTGTGCCGCAAGGAGGAATCCGCGATAAAATTCCGTGAAGTTTTCGGCCTCTTTATCCACTTTTTCCTTGTCAAGATTGAATGGAAGCATTACTGCAATGTTGAAAGGGGCTGAAGCATCCTTGGCTGTTGATGCATAGGCTGACGTGTCGGCCGATGTCTCGTCGGATTGTTCTTCCGTCGGCTCTTCATGCGCGGCAATGGGTATTGCTGCTACATTGTCAGCTTTGCCGCCAAGGTCATCGACCGATACTTCGACAGCGTTGGCACGCAGTCGGGAGAGATTGTCAGATGTCCGGTTGCGGTCGGCAGGCGTTTCCGCTGTATCGACCGGGCGAAGGTCGGCGTCGACTGCCGTGATATTACCGGTATGGCTGACCGACGTGCCGGCTGCCGGAATATTGAGTACGGTGCCTTCCGAATAGTTATAGGCATCAAGATTTGGATTGGCCGCGAGAAGTTGTTCAACGGTAATGCCGTTGTTTACAGCAATGCGATATAAAGTTTCATCTTTGGCAATAGTGTGGGTCCCGCCCTGGCTTCGGGGAGTTTTATCCGGCTGCACAGCTGCGGTATCATCCTGAAGGATTACGAGCTTGTCGCCGGATTTTATACCATCGCGGGCCGAGGGATTGAGCGCGATGAGACGGTCGACACTTATTCCGTATTTTTTAGAGACACCGTAAAGTGTCTCTCCTTTCTCCACGACATGCGATGTGGTAAGATGGTCTCCTGCCGAAATTGTCGATAGTCCGGATTCTACAGGAAAATACAGGCGCGTGTAGGATTTTACACCTCCGTCAAGTCCGGGATTGTAATTTATAATTTCTTCACGCGAAATGCCCAGACGCTGCGAGAGCGAGAAAAGTGTTTCGTTGGGCTGGACATCGTAGTAATAATAGTCTTTGCCGTTGACAGTGGTGACAGGGAGGTCGATGGCTATTGCCGGAACGGAAGCTGCCAAAATCAAAAAAGCAGCCGCAAGACCTCTTTTTATAGAATGTATCAGTGTCATATATTCTGATGTTGAAGTACAAACGGAGACAAAGTTAATGATTTTTTTATTAACTTTGTGTCATGGAGAAACAAAAACGTCGTAATATCAGATTTAAGACACCGAAAAGGTATCGATTGTCGCTGTTCAATGAGAATGGGCTGAACCGTATATGGACTGTCAAGATGGGGCGCAAACGCCTGATATTGCTGATAACGGTGGCTGTCCTGGCGGTGTTCAGCGCGGGCGTGATGCTTATTTCGCTTACGCCGTTGCGCACGTTTCTTCCGGGCTATCTTACGGGCAGTGAGCGCCGGCACCTGCTTCAGGTCGATGCGCGTGCCGATTCACTTGCGCGTCAGCTTGAGATATATGACAGTTATCTGAATAATGTGAGCGCGATAATGACAGGCGAAATAGCGGCTGACAGCATGATGACTGCTGCAAACAGGAGCGTGCCGTCGGATTCGCTTGCCGCAAGTCAGGATTCCGTGGCTTTGACGGGACGCAGCGCGGTGGAAAGCGAGTTCGTGAGAATGTACAGTGAGCGCGAGAATTTCATATTGGAAGACCGTCAGGAGCTTCTTGCCGAGGCTCCGCTGTTTGTCCCGCCGGTAAGGGACGCGATGGTTACGGCCGGTGATAATCCCGCTGTCCCGCATATTGAGATAACAGAGGCCGTTACCGGCGTGTATGCTATCAACCGCGGTACGGTCGTCGACCAGTACATGGACCGTAACAAAGGGTATGTAGTGATAATACAGCATCCCGACGGCTATCTGTCGCGCTACTCCGGCCTAAGTAAAATTTATACTCGAACAGGGGTGGCGATTGATGCCGATTCGCGTATCGGGCAGTATCGGAAAGACAGTGGCGTGCCGTTGCAATTCGAGCTCCGCCGTGACGGGCAGGCACTACGTCCCCTCGACTATATTCCTTTCTGATTGATAAATGGGAGATTTTACATTATTTAATTGTGGGAATTGAGGTAAATGTGCTAACTTTGTAAGTTGAAAAAATAGTGTGAACAGTTTTCTCTTGCAATGAAACAATCAAAACGTATTGCGATACTCGGCTCAACCGGCTCTATCGGTACGCAGACACTCGATGTCATATCCCATTATCCCGACCGATTCAAAGTCGACATGCTCATAGCTGGCAGCAAGGTCGACACCCTCATTCAGCAGGCGGTCAAATGGCGCCCGTCGATGGCGATTATCGCAGACACTTCAAAATATTGGAAACTTAAGGAGGCTCTTGAGCCGCTCGGCATAGCCACAGCATGCGGAAGCGACGCGATAGCCGATGCGATGGAGCGCGACACATTCGACTGTGTCGTGACGGCGACTGTCGGTTACAGCGGACTTGCGCCCACGCTCCGGGCCATTTCAGCCGGCAAGGATATAGCTCTTGCCAATAAGGAGACTCTTGTTGTTGCCGGCGACATAGTCACGGCAGCGTTGCGCAGGTCGACATCACGGTTATTGCCGGTCGACTCCGAGCATTCGGCAATCCATCAGTGCCTTGTCGGTGAAAATCCATCAGATGTGCGCCGTCTCATAATCACCGCTTCCGGCGGTCCGTTCCGCAAACTGACGAAAGAACAGATAGCATGCGTCACGGTGGCCGACGCGCTCAATCATCCCAATTGGAGCATGGGTTCGAAAATCACTGTCGACTCGGCCACGATGATGAACAAGGCGTTTGAAATCATCGAGGCCCGCTGGCTTTTCGACATCCCCGGAGATAAAATCACGCCGGTAGTGCATCCGCAGTCGATAGTGCATTCAATGGTCGAGTTTGTCGACGGTTCGGTGAAAGCGCAGCTCGGTGTTCCCGACATGCGTCTGCCCATACGTTATGCTCTCGGCGATGCCTCGCGTCTGGCTACAACCGACTCTCCGCTGACGCTCGAGCGTTGTGCGCAGCTCACATTCGAGGCGCCTGACAGCTCCCGTTTTCCGGCAATAAGGCTCGGACATTTCGCTCTTGAGAAAGGGGGGAATACGGCATGTATCATCAATGCTGCGAATGAAGTGGCTGTGGCGGCATTCCTCCGCGGCCATATATCGTTCCCCGATATATATGCATTGATTGAGGAGACGCTTTCGGCGGTCGATTTTATCGCCAATCCAAATTATGAGGATTATGTCAATACTAATGCCGAAGCGCGTGCACGGGCGGAGGCGTCGGTCGCAGCGAGGAAACGCCCATGATGCAATTGATGTCGACACATCGCATTCAATAAAATAACGCAATATCTAAAATAAAAGCAATATCCCATTGGAAACATTTTTGATTAAAGCAGCACAATTGGTCCTGGCACTCGCACTGCTGGTGATTGTGCATGAATTCGGACATTACTTTTTCGCACGCGTGTTCGGTATACGCGTCGAAAAATTTTATCTTTTTTTCAATCCCTGGTTCTCGCTGGTGAAATGGAAGCCGAAAGCTCCGGCAAAACGTAAAAAGACAAAAGACGGAAGGGAAAAATCGTCATGGCGCGATACCGAGTACGGCATAGGCTGGGTGCCTCTTGGCGGTTATTGTAAAATCGCCGGCATGATTGACGAGTCGATGGACAAGGAGCAGATGGCGCAGCCTGCCAAACCTGACGAATTCCGTTCGCGTCCCGCCTATCAGCGTCTGCTGGTGATGGTCGGCGGTGTACTGTTCAATTTCATACTTGCTTGTTTTATCTATATCGGCATAGCATGGTATTGGGGCGACCGTTCAATTCCATACGAGAATGCATACGCGGGCATGGAGTTCAGCGAGGAAGCGCAGAAAGCCGGTTATAAGAACGGTGACATCATTTTGCTCGCCGACGGCAAACCGGTCGAGGCCAAGGACCGTGACAATGTGCTTAACGTAGCCATGGCGAAAGAGGTGACCCTCCGCCGTGACGGCCGCGACACCGTCATACACAATCCCGAAGGCTTTGCCACAACTCTCGAGCATGGCTTCTTTGAATACCGTCTGCCGGTCGTCGTAAAGCAGGTAAGCGCCGGTTCGCCGGCCGCCGAGGCCGGTCTTCAGGAGAATGACCATATCATCGCCATTGACGGCGTGCCCACACCGTCGTTTACCGAACTCTCGGCCGAACTTGTGGCCAAGTCGGGCAAGAAGGTGCCCGTTACTGTGGTGCGCGGCGATAAGGAGGTAGTGCTCAATGCAACTCCCGAGGACGGTAAACTCGGATTCGGACTCAAAGCTCCGTACGAGATTTACGAGACGGAAGTCATAAAATACAATTTCTTCAACGCCATACCGAAGGGTATTGCTGACGGAGCAAATCAGCTTGCTACGTATGTCAAGTCGCTTAAACTGCTCTTCACCAAGTCGGGTGCGTCGCAGATAGGCGGATTCGGAGCCATAGGCAGCCTGTTCCCGCCCAAATGGGACTGGCGCACATTCTGGGAAATGGCGGCTTTCCTGTCGATTATCCTTGCGTTCATGAATATCCTGCCGATTCCGGCACTCGACGGCGGCCACGTGCTGTTCGTGCTGTGGGAGATTGTCACACGGCGCAAACCGTCGGAAAAATTCCTTGAACGTGCGCAGATTTGCGGTATGTTCTTCCTCCTGGCGTTGCTGCTCTATGCCAACGGCAACGACATCTATCGTTTCATCTTCAAATAATGCGATGCAGTAGTCATGGAAAAACGAACAATATTGACATTACGCCGCGGCAAAGAGGAGTCGCTTGACAGATTTCACCCCTGGGTATTTTCCGGAGCTTTGACCGGAGTGCCACCGGCAGTAGAGGAGGGTGATGTGGTGGCGGTTGCCGCCTCCGACGGTCGTTTCATCGGCGTAGGGCATTACCAGATTGGCAGTATCGCAGTACGCATACTCGATTTCGGCGATACGGAAATCGATAAGGATTTCTTCGGCCGCCGGTTGAAAGAGGCGCTTGCTTTGCGCCGTACGCTCAACCTTGACCGACCCGACAATGACGCCTACCGTCTGGTGCACGGCGAAGGTGACTTTCTCCCCGGTCTGGTGGTGGATATATACGGAAAGACCGCGGTGGTGCAGGCTCACAGTCCGGGTATGCATTACTGCCGCGACATAATCGCGATGGCTCTTACCGAGCTTGAGGACCTTGAAGTGGCCAATGTATATTATAAATCGGAAACGACATTGCCATATAAAGCGCGTCTCGACCCTGTCAACGAGTATCTCGTCGGCGGTTTCGATACCAATATAGCTACCGAAAACGGGCTGCATTTCCATATCGACTGGCTCAAAGGACAGAAGACAGGATTCTTTGTTGACCAGCGCGACAACCGTGCGCTTCTCGAAAGCTTTTCACGCGGACGTTCGGTGCTCAATATGTTCTGCTACACGGGCGGTTTCTCCGTCTACGCCATGCGCGGAGGCGCGCGGCGTGTGGTATCGGTCGACTCCTCGGCCAAGGCGATAGCGCTCACGTCGGCCAACATCGGCCTTAATTTCCCTGACGACAACCGTCACGAGGCGCTTGCCGAAGACGCTTTCAAATATCTCGACAATATGGCGTCGGGCGAGCATGACCTCATTATTCTCGACCCTCCGGCATTCGCCAAACACCGTTCGGCGCTCCGCAACGCGTTGCGCGGCTATCAGCGTCTCAATGCAAAGGCATTTGAGAAAATAGCCCCCGGCGGTATACTCTTTACATTCTCATGCTCTCAGGCCGTCAGCCGCGAGCAGTTCCGGCTGGCTGTATTCTCGGCTGCGGCGCAGTCACGCCGACGGGTGCGTATCATAAAGCAACTCACGCAGCCGGCCGACCATCCCGTCAATATATACCATCCCGAAGGGGAGTACCTCAAGGGACTGGTGCTCTATGTTGAATAACACTATAATTCATCACGACATGAAAATGAAATATATCGCGGCTGCGGCAATCATGGCTGCCGCCGTAACAACCCAATCAGCTATGGCGAAAGACAACAGCGATTTCAATTACGTGGTCGACCGTTTTGCCGACATTGAGGTGCTCCGCTACAAAGTACCCGATTTTGAAAAACTCACTCCCCGACAGAAAGCCTTGGTGTATTACCTTACCGAAGCTGCCATCGCGGGACGTGACATCCTCTGGGACCAGAACGGCAAATATAATCTCCCCATACGTCAGCTTATCGAAAACGTCTATACGAATTATTCGGGCAACAAGGAGTCGCGCCAGTACAAGGCTCTTGAGAAATACCTCAAGCAGATATGGTTCGGCAACGGCATACACCATCACTATTCGATGGACAAGTTCGTGCCTGAGTTCGATGAAACATTCCTGCGCTACGAAGTCTCGAAACTTCCCGCCGACAAGCAGCCTGCCGGACTCGATATGCTCTGCAAGGTAATATTCGACCCCGCCGTGCTCGCCAAACGTGTGAATCAGGCGGAAGGGGAGGACCTTATCGTGACTTCGGCCAACAACCTCTACGAGGGTGTCACCCAGAAGCAGGTCGAGGACTATTACAACGCGCTCAAGGATACAACCGTAGTCAATCCCATATCCTACGGCCTCAACACACGCGTGGCTATGATTGCCGGGAAAGTGACCGAGCAGCCCTATCGTATCGGAGGCATGTATTCCGACGCTATCGAGCGTATTGTAGCCAATCTCAAAGCGGCTCGCGAATATGCCGAGAACGACAAGCAGGCCGGCGTGATTGACAAACTGATTGAATACTACACAACCGGCGACCTTGCCACTTTCGATGACTATTCGATACAGTGGGTTGAGGATACCGACTCGCAGGTCGATTTCATCAACGGCTTCATCGAGAGCTACGGCGACCCGCTCGGCATGACCGGTGCGTGGGAGTCGATTGTCAACTTCAAGAACGTCGAGGCATCGCACCGCACCGAGGCTCTGAGCTCCAATGCCAAGTGGTTTGAGGACCATTCGCCTGTCGACCCCCGTTTCCGTAAGGAAGAGGTGAAAGGTGTGACCGCAAAGGTAATCACCGCCGCCATACTTGCCGGCGACGCATATCCGGCTACCCCTATCGGCATAAATCTGCCTAACGCCAACTGGATTCGTGCCGCTCACGGCTCCAAATCGGTGACTCTCGAGAATATCACCCAGGCCTACGACGAGGCTTCGCACGGCAGCGGTTTCAACGAGGAGTTTGTCATCGACGAGCCTACCCGCAAGCTGCTTGACGACTATCTGTTCATTACAGACAATCTGCACACCGACCTCCACGAGTGCCTCGGCCACGGCTCAGGCCGTCTGCTTCCCGGTGTCGACCCAGATGCATTGAAGGCTCACGGTTCCACTCTCGAGGAAACACGTGCCGACCTCTTTGCGCTCTACTATCTCGCCGACCCCAAGCTGCTCGAACTCGGATTGCTCGACAATCCCGACGCCTACAAGGCCGAATACTACAAATACATCCTCAACGGCCTCATGACCCAGCTGATGCGTATCGAACCGGGCAAGGATGTGGAGGAAGCCCACATGCGCAACCGCAAACTCATCTCCGAGTGGGCCTACGAGCATGGCCGCAAGGACAACGTAATCGAGATGGTCGACATCGACGGCAAGACATTCATAAAGATAAATGACTACAAGCGCCTGCGCGAACTCTTCGGCGAACTGCTCGGCGAAATACAGCGCATCAAGAGCGAAGGCGACTACGAAGCAGGCCGCGACCTCGTTGAGAAATACGCCGTAAAGGTTGACCCGAAACTCCACAAGGAAGTTCTCGACCGCTATGCCCATCTCAACATAGCCCCCTACAAAGGTTTCGTAAATCCCGTCTACACCCCCGTATTCGACGCCGACGGAAACATCACCGACGTAACCATCGACTACACCGAAACCTACATCCCCCAGATGCTCCGCTACTCCCGCGACTACTCCCCATTGACAAAGTAAGCGCTTTAAATTTATCTGTCAAGTGAGCAAATGTATTTTTAAAGCATCTGCTTATACTTGCAAGTAATCAAGCTATAATGCAAAATCGCGTCTATTATCGGTCAGTTTTATAATTCTACCGATGATAGACGCAATTTTTGTGTTGTATTCCAAGTTAAGAGACGTTTATCCTATTCAATCTTGACTTTACGTCGGTTTATTATGTAGATGCCTTTTTTAAGATTTGAAATAGCTTCCGTTTCGTTCTTGAATTTTCCAATAAAGGAGCCCTGAAGGTCATAGACTATGACAGTGGCATCGGTATTGCTTTCCATCGGCATTTGTGCGGAAGCATATTGACTTATGGGAAGATGATTGTCAAACCATTCAATGTTGCGCCGGAGAGCGTTTTTTATACGGTCTGCGCGGAGTTGAGCGGTCTGGATCGGGTCTTCATTCCATCTTGCGCAATCATTAGCCCATGCACTGCCAAGGGGCAATACAATTTCGTCGATTTGATTATATATCTCCGACAATCGAGTCGGATAAATCTCGCGCCACACTCGTTCAACAGCTTTGCAGAAACTGTCGTATTGAATAATCTCGCCTATCCAGTGAGGCGTAAATCCGTAATGGACTTTCATTCGGAAAGTGTAATCGGTTTTTTCGCGGTTATAGCAGACCAAATCCCATATCGGACCGGCTACCCATTTGGCATTGTCAGCCAAGTCTTTGTGAAGATAAAAGCTGCCGTGAAAACCGTCCGGATTGTCCATTACTTCCTGCAATATGAAGAAACGTGCCATGCTTTCAACGTCAATATATTCCTCCCACTCGGTCGAAGTCTTATCGGAAGAATAGATTGCTGAGTTTATTGACTTAAACTCGTTGGTAAGCCATTTCAGTTGAGCATCAGACAAATCTTCGGGCGAATGATAGCGTAGTGTAAGGTTCCATCTGTTGTTTTCAGGAATTGTTATCTGACATTCGTCATGGTAGTTGTCAACCTCGACAAGCCACCCCCCCGTAATCAAGTCTGGGTTTGTTTCCTTGTCCTGTTGTTCATATATGTTCACACGGTTTTCGTCAATCCGTATAGTTTCCGTGAGGAAATACAACCCGATATAATCTCCGTTCAAAACTACTTCAACGGGACGGAAACTCGGTGTCCATTCCATCCCTATGAGTTTACCCAATTGTAAACCTGCCACTGTATTTTCGGTTGGCTTCAGAAGTGCCCAATGTTTGTTCTTGGGCATACCCATCACTGCTGTTTTCTTATCGAGTTTTATCTTATATGGTTTTTTCGCTCCTTTCCATGAAGAATGTCCGCGACCACGAATTTGCATTGGTAAAGGCCTGGCTTTACTTCCGAGAGCCGTAATGTCTTGCGTTCCCATAGGGTCAAGCCAATATGTAGCATTAAGGTATTCAGTCTTAGATACTATCGGAGCATGGTTCTCGGTTTCGATGTATAGTGCCGGTATAGTGCCTGAAACAGTGTTCGGACTCGGTGGTTCCTGCTCATTAGCCAAACTGTCATCCGTACATGACATAAGAGTCATAGCCAATAGGAATACGGTCTTACGTATTAAAAAAATTGCTTTGTCAGTCATTACATGTATTTTGATATGTTTTACAATATAGATAATGAATACACCTAAAGACTGCACGCCTCAGACTATTTATTTATGCACTTACCAAGTAAACCTAAGACCAATCGGCAATGTGAATTCAAAAGGCTTTTCTTGCCTGATTGTTTTGATTTCACCACCGGGATTGAAATAGTAATGAATCGACGGCTCAGCGAATATGCTGAACGATGGCGTAAAATGATACTGTATCCCCAGACCTCCCTCAACAGACCACTGCAACGGAACGTGTATATTGAATTTATCGGTTTGAGGCGTTGACATATCAATAGAGGACTTTCGGACAGACTGTTGTCCGCTTATTGGAATATCCAGTGCTACACCGCCATGCCCATATAGAGAGAATCCTCCGGCAGAATAAATGCGGTAATTGAATTTCAATGGCACACCTATATAGTGTATCTGCTGATTCACACGTTGTTCATACAGTTTGCTTTCATAATGGAAATCAGATTCCATAAATGAATAGCGCAAACCGGTTCCTATGCTCCAGCGAGGAGTAAGAGTCTTATTGAGAGACAGACTAATGATAAACGGCATTTTGTGGTGTGTCGTTTCGGTAACTTCAATTTCAGCATCCGGCTCTCCTGATGGTAAATCGGGATGCGTGGGGTCAGGAATGCGATACCTGTTGGCATTGTTCTGTCCTGATATACCGGAATATGCTAAGGACAAACTCCAATCCTGCTTGGAACTATGTCGTAGAGTCGGTGTCTTTTGCTTTGTTATCGGATAATCCAAACCGTTCAACCTGATAACAGGCCTTTCGTCATCTTGTGTTATACTATCATTTGAAACAGAATGTATGGTATCATTCTGAGCCACGCCGTCAGCAATAAGCCCTGCATTCTGTGTTTTTTGTTTTTGCAGAATATTATATATTGTTTTGGGGGTGACATCGACGCAGTCATTGTCATCACTTATGCCTGTGATTGTATCCGGCAAATTCGTATGATTGCTGTCATCATTACTGCTTATGATAGAGTCAGACGGTTTCACATCCTCATGTTTCGGAATAAAATGCCATATAATCGTAATCAATACAAGTAATGAAAGCAATCCCATCTCCATACGGTATTGCTTAATCATACGTCGCAGCATTGTTTTTGCGTGCGTAAGTTGCGAAGATGAAGAATGCGGTGCGATGCCAAGTAAAGCCGCAATTTCTTTATGCGAAAGTCCGTAAAGAACTGCCAGTCGAAAAACTTTGCCGTATCCTTCAGGCAATTTTTCGATAATCTTGTCCAATTCTTCCCAAGTGAGTTCGCGTACTTCATCTTCGGAGGCACTGACATTATCAGCTATCGCTGTATCCGGCATAGTAACAGAAGTGTGGCTTGACACATCTCTCAGATACTGGAGCGACAAGTTTTTCATTATGGAGGTAAGCCACGGTTCAACCTTTTCAGCGTTTTTCAGAGAAGCTATTGAAGCAAAAGCTATAAGGAAACCGTCATGCAGAATGTCCCATACCGTATCAGGATTATTGACGTAATACGTCACTATTCCACGCATAGGTTCAAGATAAGTCTGATAGAGGATTCCAAAGGCTTCTCTATCTCCTGACTGGCATTGTTTAACAAGCTGTATTTTGTCCATTTATTTAAAGATACCTCTAATAGATGAACAAAAGGCCAAAAGACTGCATCAAATCATAAGAAAAAAGGAGCCACACATAAACACTGCCTCTAATTTTTTCAAAATTTGTAAGATATTGAGAATTTCTCAATATGTCAACAGGTCGAAATAGTACATCCGAGTTCTAAATTCCTCGGTCTCGCAAATGCCATAAAAAGCTTTTTTCATCGCTCTCACGTCTGAAAAGTGGCTTGAATCCATTGCGTTCGTAGTAAGTCAGGGTGTGCGGGTCATTAACGGCATCGACAAGGATAAAACGGCACCCTGTTTTATTGTCGGCACTTAAGAACCATTTCTTAATGAAATCCATGATTTGTGCCCCGATACGAAATTGAGCGCCCTGATAATTTTTGTCTACACCTAATCGTCCAATAAGGACAGCCGGATATGTGCGGCCTTGTTTGTTATAGGCGATTGCTTTATTGATATGTCGCTTTGGATTGCTCGGCAAGTGTGTGGTCTGAATACCAGCGTTGGCAAGAGTTATCATAACAACGATTTTTCTATCGTTGGAATTGTCGAGCCAACAATAGGTTTTACCCATGAGGTCTTTTTCATAAGTAATAGCATCGTTTGCGAAAAAATCGTTTAAGTCGTCCATTCCACAATCGAATGGTACACAATTTTTGAGTATAAGTTCGTTGAGCTTATACAAAGTGCAGTCGTTTCCGAGATTAAAAATGGAGTCTCCCATTATTTGAGCCATGAAGGAATGAACTCACGCGAACGACGCATTATCTCTGCGATTCTTTTCTCATCTTCTTCAGAAAGTACGCGGCGCGGCTTACGCTCGTTTTTTTCAGCCTGACGTATGAAATCGTCAGCTAAAGTACCTGTAAGAATAGGGACAGCCTTAATTGGAGTTGCCATATTGGATTCTGTTTTAGAATTATTGCTGTCCGATAAAGATTTTTGAGTCAAGATAAAATTAGGGCTGATTCCAT
>CAJLWO010000009.1 GCA_905210435.1 uncultured Bacteroidales bacterium | reverse complement strand
GCTATCCGAGTAACGCCCCATTTGGGTGAAATTAATCTTTCTTGGCAGTACCATATACAAAATCATCAGTTGGATGAATGCTGTTTTAAAACTTTTGCGTAACTTCGCTGAACAATTTTTCAAAGCATCGGTTACGATTTCCTCATATTGGTCAAGTGCTGTTTTGTTCATTGCTTTAATGTGTGGTAGGATACCATTAAAGGTAATGAAAATCAGCCACTTGACCTATTTTATTTTGCTAAACTTTATTAATAAACTTATTTGTTATCAACGGATTAGCTATAAATTTAACGAAGTATTATATATAAAGACTAAATCTAAATATCCAACAAGCGAGTACACAAATAATTATAATCGACGGTGGCGGAGTGCATCGCGGCGGAGGACAATGAGGCCGAGTGCGGTTACGGCCACGCTGAGTGTTATCGTGTACCAGTCGGTGCCGAGGTTGATTGCGGCGGCGTTTTCAACCGATTCGGCTACGCCGCTGCGGGCTGCAATCCATGAGAGGAGAACCACAAGGGAGTTGTTGAAAGCATGCGCTATCACGGGCACCCATACCGAGCCGGTCCACCATATCAGATAACCGAAATATGCGCCGAGGAGCAGTCGCGGCACAAAGCCGAAAAACTGAAAATGCATGAAGCTGAATATAAATGCAGCCGCCCAGATGGCGAAATGCTTCTTCACTTTCGGCATGGTCATGAACAGATTCTGCAATGCTCCGCGGAAAAACAGTTCCTCCGCTATTCCCGTAAGAATACCGATTATCAGTATCCCCATTATAAGGTCGCCTACGGCGTTTCCGCCCGACAGCGCGCTGATGCCGGTCGATGCCGAGTCCTCCATATTGCGCAGACTCTCTTCCAGTCCGCTCATCGACTCGGGAAGATGCAGGTTGTTGTTCCACTCTATCAGCAATTCCATGGCAGGCAGTGAAGTCAGCATCACGATGATAGCCATAATTATCGAGAACAGCCGCGGCCTGACATTGACAGTCAGAAGCGAAGCAGGCAGGCGCGTCGCCACAAAAGCGGCGACAACAGCCGGAAGAATGAAGACAAGGAGGTCCTGCACGATGGCGAATATTCTCATACCCTTGGCTGTAAAACCGTCACCTATCAGCAGCGACGAAACGACCGACAGAAGTACGAGCATAATGAAAAACACACCGAAAAGCACGCCTATGGCACGCAACGGCTGATTAACCACAGGCAGCCAACCGCTGCCGCGTTGTGAATTGAACGATGTCGAATTTATTTCCTTTATATCCATTATTATATTATTTCAATTTTTCAATATTCGTAATACCTCCGTTCAGAAATCAAGATAGAAATCCTTGAGCAATTCCTTGTATTCATCAGTAAAAGTACCGTCGGCGTTCTGAATGAACAATTGCGACTCGACGCACGGAGCCGATGCCGAAGCGGAAAACTCCCACAAAGTGCGGCGCGACGGTTTCCCTGCACGAGTAAACACGCGGCAGCATCTTGTCGGAGCCAGCCCGGCCAGTGATGCTTCAAACAATGCCTCGTCATCACGTCCGGCAGGCAATACCAAAGCCAACCTTCCATTATCCGACAGCAATCCCGCACCTCCCCGCATAAGCGACGAAAGCGGCAGGCTATCGTCATGACGGGCGGCAGCGCGCATCCGGTCGGGTGATTGTATCCGTTCGGTGAAGAATGGCGGATTGCTCACTATCAGATCAAACGGGCGGTCGCTCGCAAACCGCATGAAATCAGCCTCGTGCGCTTCGACCCTTCCGGCAAACGGCGAACGGGCGATATTGTCCGCGCACTCAGTCACGGCCTCCGCGCTGACGTCTATGCAGACAACAGATGCTCCGGGATAGCGTTGCGCTACCATCAGTCCGATAACTCCGGTACCGCAACCCACATCGAGCACGGCGGCGTCCGCTTTATCGCCCGGCACTTGTGCCCATGCGCCAAGCAACACGCCGTCAGTTCCCACTTTCATGGCACTGAGGCTGTTGGAAAGCGAAAACTGTTTGAAGCGGAATGTCGATTCGCGATTTTTATTCATTTTGATACAGATTCAATGCAAAATTACAATTTTTAGTTCCTTTGCGCAACTATTTATCTCCAAATTGGTTATCTTTGCATATAACAAACAGATAAACATTTCACAAAAGCATGATAATCAACAGCGCACGCTTCGTAATCTCAAATACGTCAGTCGACAAATGCCCCTCCGACACCCGTCATGAATACGCTTTCATAGGCCGCTCCAACGTAGGCAAATCCTCGCTCATCAATATGCTCACCGGCCACAAATCGCTGGCCCAGACATCGTCCAAACCGGGAAAGACACTGCTTATCAATCATTTCCTGATCAACGATTCATGGTACATAGTCGACCTTCCCGGCTACGGCTATGCACAGCGCAGCAAAGACAGCCGGCAGGCAATAGACAAAATCATACGGAGCTATATCCTCAACCGCATGCAGATGACCACCCTCTTCCTGCTGATTGACGTGCGCCACAAACCGCAGAAAATCGATCTTGAATTCATGCAGTGGCTCGGAGAGAACGGTGTCCCCTTCGCCATCGTGTTCACGAAACTCGACAAACTGTCGTCGGCAGCCGGCAAAAAATCAATTTCCAACTACTGCACTACCCTTCTCGAGCAGTGGGAGGAGCTTCCGCCCATATTCGCCACATCGAGCGAAGACCGCCGCGGACGCGATGCCATCCTCGACTATATCGACCAGCTTAATCAGCTCCCGTTGCAAACCGTTTAGATCTTTCCGGTGTTAATATTTCAACCGCGGCCCCGTGGCCCGGCCAAGCATCCATTACAGCTAACTAAAATATCAACATTATGGATAAGAAAGACGAAAAACTTCCGAAGAGCGAAATCGAAAAGGCCGAACAGACATATCCGGGAGTGGCAATCAACGAGGCAGACGACGATGCCGACACAAAAGAACTGGTAAAAGAACGCACTTGCACGCTCAACAACAATCCGCGCAACGAAGGAAAGCCGGTATGAGCGGTCTACACTTTAAAAAATTAAAAAAATTTTGCAGGCTGAAACTACGATTTAATCGCCATTCAGCCTGCTTTTCTGTTTTTTTTGCTATCTTTGTTGATAAAAAGCAAAACGCACATGTCAACCGCACAACTACATCAGTCAGGCAAAACTACAATGCTCGGTCTCTGTCGCGGACTATACCGCCAGATGGAGGCTCAAGGCATCGACGCCGACAAACTGCGCACTCTCACCGGCCTGCTGCGTGAAGCAGCCAAAGGAGGCCACCTGCGGCCCGACCGCTTCGGCATAAGTCCGGTAGTGCACAATCTCTACACTTCCCACGCGCTATGCAACCGCGTGAGTCCGGACATCAACATGGTGGCGGCCATAATGCTGCGCAACCTCGTGGAGTGTGATTTCATATCCATGGCCGACGTCAGAGCCCAGTGGGGCGACGATGTGGCAAAACTCCTCGGCGGTCTCCGCAACATCACCCAGCTCTATTCGCGTCAGGTGGCCGTGGAGAGCGACAACTTCCGCAGGCTTCTGATGATATTTGCCGAGGATATCCGCGTCATCATCATCATGATAATCGACCGTCTGGAGCTGATGAAACTCATCAATCACCATCCCAACGAACGGCTTGTGCGCGAGGTTGCCTATGAGGCCAACTTCCTGTATGCCCCGCTCGCCCACCGTCTCGGCCTCTATGCCATCAAGGGAGAGATTGAGGACATGTCGCTCAAATACACCAACCGCAAGGCTTTCGACGACATTGCGCGCCATCTCAACGAGACCAAGGCCAAGCGCGACGCCTACATAGCCGATTTCATACGTCCGGTACGTGAGAAACTCGACGCATCGGGCATCAAATATGAAATCAAAGGACGGACTAAATCAATCTATTCCATCTGGAACAAGCTGATAAAGCAGAAGAACGACATAGACCATATCTTTGACCTCTTCGCCATACGCATCATAATCGACACTCCGCCGGAGCGCGAGAAAGCCGAATGTTGGCTCGCCTACTCCATCGTCACCGACATGTACCAGCCCAATCCGGCCCGTATGAAGGACTGGATAAGCATACCGAAATCCAACGGCTATGAGTCGTTGCACATAACGGTATCGGGCCCCGACGGACGCTGGGTAGAGGTGCAGATACGCACGCGCCGCATGGACCTCGTGGCTGAAAAGGGCGTCGCCGCCCACTGGCGTTACAAGGGCATAAAGAGCGAGGGTGAGATGGACTCGTGGATGAACAAGGTGCGCAACATACTCGAAGGGGGCACGGAAGGCCCGATGGAGCTTATGCGCAACTTCAAGATGGACTTCTACGACAAGGAAGTGTTTGTGTTCACCCCCAAAGGCGACCTCTACAAACTGCCTCTCGGAGCCACGGTGCTCGACTTCGCGTTCAACATACACTCTCGTCTCGGATGCCAGTGCACCGGGGCACGTGTCAACGGCAAGAACCAGAAGATAAACTACAAGCTGCAGAGCGGCGACACGGTGGAGATACTCACTTCGGCCGCACAGTCGCCCAAGCAGGATTGGCTTAACTTCGTGGTGACGTCGAAAGCCCGCACGAAGATACGCCAGACCCTCAACGAGCGTTCCAACCAGGCTTCGGAGCTTGCGCGCGAAATGATACAGCGCCGTTTCAAGAACCGCAAGATAGAGCTTGACGAGGCCACGATGATGCGCACAATCAAGAAACTCGGCTACAAGACCGTAACCGATTTCTACAACGACATCGCCAACGAGACCCTCGACTTCACTACCGTAACCGACGCTTACGAACTTGCCTCGGGGCGCAATCTGCCGGAGGCGGAGACCCGCTCGGCCGAAGAGTTCATACTCCCCGTGGCCGACGACTCGTCCAATGCGTCGGCAAGCGACATTCTCGTAATCGGCGACAACATCAAGGGGATAAACTACCGCCTGGCACGCTGCTGCAACCCGATACACGGCGACGAAGTATTCGGCTTCATATCGTCGGAGGGCGTGGTCAGCATACACCGCGCCGACTGTCCCAATGCCATACACATGCGTCAGCGTTTCCCCTATCGTGTCGTTCCCACCCGGTGGTCGGGTAAAGTCGGCGACCAGTTTGCCACGACGCTGCGGGTTGTCGGTCATGACGACATAGGTATCGTGACCAATATCACGTCAATCATCAACAAGGAGAAAGACATTACTTTGCGTGCCATATCAATCGATTCAAACGACGGCCTGTTCCAGGGGCATCTGTCGGTCGGCGTCAACGACGTAGGCGTGCTGAAAATGCTTATAAAGAAAATAAAAACGATAAAAGGAGTAAAGGATGTACAACGCATATAGACATATAGCCGCGGCGGCATGTGCCGTAGCCATCGCATCTGTTGCGATGACCTCATGCAAGGGTGGCGCCGACAACAAGGGCGCCGAGGCGAAGATTGCTTTCGACAAGGCACAGAACGCCCTCAACAACGGCAATGCCCGTGAATGCATATCGCTGCTCGATTCGCTTGACAGCAGATTCGCCGACGATACCGATATAATTAAGCAAAGCATGCAGCTGCGCCCGAAAGCGCTTATGCAGATTACCGTCGAGGATATGGCCGCGGCCGACTCCACTGTAAATGCCAACAAACTGATGCTCGACAGCCTGAAGCCGCTTATGACACATGTCAACGTGCCCGGCACCGAAGGCTATATGCTTAAAAGCTCAATGGTCGACCCCGCTTTCATGAACAAGACGGGACTGTCGCCGCGCGTATCGGAGAACGGCGAATTCTATCTCGTATCGTCGGTCAATCCCGCGGGCGCACTGAGACACTGGTCGGTATCGGCTGTCGTAGGCGACATGATTGCAACTACGGATACCGTTCCGTATGACGGGACGCTCAACTTCCGCACAGGCAATTCCGAAGTCATAACCTTCACTCCCGCCGGAAGCCGCGGCATAGGCGAACTTGTAGCGGCGCACGAAGGATTGCCGGTAAAGATACTGTTCAACGGACAGAACGGCCGCACAAGCAGCATATCGCTCAATGCAGCCCAGATTGACGGAATAGCCACAGCCTACCGCTACGCATGCGCCGTCAACGAGATGCGCGACGCCACCATCGACCGCGACCGCCTCAACGCACGCGCCGCCAAACTCCGCGAGCAGATTGACGCAGCCCCGGCGACAAAGATTGACACGGAGAAAACAGATAACTAAACATCGGCCAACCGTAGGGACGCGATTCATCGCGTCCGCATCCTGACGGCAAATAAAATAGCGTGAAAGGTATTGCAAAACCCAATCCCCACGAAAATAATAATACTACAATCAATCATAACGAATGCAATGAACATTCCCCAGATAATAGAATCGACCCCGGGACGCGGGTTCTCATTTGAAGTTCTCCCCCCGCTGAAGGGCAAAAGCATAGAGACACTGTTCCGCGGCATCGACAAATTAATCGAATTCAACCCGCGCTACATCAATATCACCACCCACCGCAGCGAGCTTGTCTTCAAACAGACCGACGGCGGTCTTTACCAGCGTGTGGCACAGCGCGCACGTCCCGGCACGGTTGCCGTGGCGGCAGCGATACAGAACCGCTACAAGATACCCGTGGTACCCCACATGATATGTAGCGGCTTCTCGAAGATGGAAACCGAATACGCGCTTATCGACCTGTCGTTTCTCGGCATCACGAACGTGCTCGTGCTGCGCGGCGACAAAGCCAAGCACGACAGCAAGTACACCCCCAATGAAAACGGGTATCTCCACGCCACGGAGCTGCAGCAGCAGATAAACGAATTCAACAAGGGATATTTCATCGACGGAACGAGCATGGACACAGGCCGCGGCACACCGTTTTCATGCGGAGTGGCCGGCTATCCGGAGAAACATGAGGAAGCGCCCAACTTCGACATGGACCTGCAGTTTCTCAAAGCCAAGGTCGACAACGGCGCCGATTATATCGTGACACAGCTGTTTTTCGACAACGCGAAATATTTCAACTTCGTGGAACGGTGCCGTGCCATCGGCATCAATGTGCCGATAATCCCGGGAATAAAACCGATAACGAATATCAACCAGCTCTCGGTGCTTCCGAAGATATTCAAGGTCGACATACCGAGCGAGCTGACCGGCCGCCTTATGGCCTGCACCACCGACGAGGAACGCAAAGCCGCGGGCATCGAATGGGGCATCCGACAGGTCAACGAACTTTATGAAGCCGGAGCACCGTCAATCCACTACTACTCGCTCAACGCCGTCGACTCAGTGCGCGAGATTGTAAGGAACACATTATAACACCATAATGTAGAGGCAGCATGAAATTCAGCGACATACCGGCACACGACTCCGTCAAGCGACAGCTCGTCGAGATGGTCGACAACAATCACATACCCCACGCGCTTCTGCTCGAGGGGAAAAGCGGTATCGGCAAGATGATGCTCGCCCGCGCCCTTGCGCAGTATATCCACTGCACCGACCGCCGCGACGGCGACAGTTGCGGAGTGTGTCCGTCATGCATCCAGCACAAATCGTTCAACCATATCGACACTCATTTTTCATTTCCTGTAATAAAGCTGAAAAACAGGACCGGAGCCGCCGTATCCGACGACTGGATAGAGCAATGGCGGCAGTTCCTTACCGACTCTCCCTATATGGACATGAACACGTGGGTGGAAATGCTCGGCAATGTCAACGCACAGCCGCAGATATTCGTCGACGAGAGCGGAGAGCTGATACGCAAACTGAATTTCACGTCGCATGCCGCACGCTTCAAGATTGTGCTGATGTGGCTTCCGGAACGTATGAACGAGCCATGCGCCAACAAACTGCTCAAACTGCTCGAGGAGCCGCACGACGACACGCTGTTCATACTCGTGAGCAACGAACCTGCCCGAATACTCCCGACCATCTATTCGCGCCTGCGCCGCATCGAGGTAAAACGACTTGACGACAGTACAGTCGCGCAATATCTCGAGAATTACCGGGAGGTAGGACACGATGCCGCCGAGGGTATAGCACGTCTTGCCGAGGGGAGCATGCTCGAGGCGTTCCACCGTCTTTCAGCATCCGACGAGTCGAGGCAGTTCCTCGACATGTTCATGTCGCTGATGCGTCTCGCATATCAGAAAAAAGTGGGCGCACTCCGCAAATGGAGCAATGACGCCGCCGACTTCGGCCGGGAGAAATGCTGCCGTTTCATGGAATACTGCGAACGGCTGACGGGAGAAAACTACATATACAATCTCCGCGACCCGCGTCTCGTCGCACTCGACAACGACGAGAGCCGATTCAGCGCCAACTTCGCCCGCTTCATCAACGAGCGCAATGTGGAGCGGCTGCGAAGCCTGTTCATCGACGCGCGCCGTGACATAGCAGGCAACGCCAACGCCAAAATAGTGCTGTTTGATGTTGCCGTCAGCATCATATTATGTCTTAAACAGTAACGGACGCCGACCGTCATTTCACAATATATCGTTAGCCATGAGTCATGACAACACCGACGGAGGCACCATGCTCCGTATGCCGTTTCTCAGACAGGTCGCACAGGCTTACGCCGACAACGAACCGGGAAACATTGCCGACTACTGCTTTGTCGTGCCCAACAAACGTAGCGCAGTATTCCTGTCGAAATATTTCAGCGAAGTGCTGACGGCCGGAGGCGCGGAAGCCGCGCTCACTCCGCCGGTAATCACCATATCCGATTTCATATCCGACCTGAGCGACAAAATCGAAATATCACGCATAGAGATGCTGTTCATACTCTATGAGGTATACTCCGAGATAGTAAAGAAACATCTATCTGACGCCGACATCGCCGCCGGTAAGGGGTTGGTCGACTTCAACCGTTTCCAATACTGGGGCGACATACTTATCAACGACTTCGGCGATGTGGACAGATATATGGTCGACGCCCGTCAGCTGTTCCGCAATATCGAAGGACTGAAGGAGATAAGCGCCAACTACCTTACCGAAGAGCAGCTCGAGGTAATCCGCAAATACTGGAACGAAGACCTTGTGCCGGAGCCGGTAAGGGAATTCTGGAATCATGCCGTGCATGTGAATTCATCCCGCAAAGGGAAAGCGGGCAATAAGAATGTGGCAGGATTCGTAAAGCTGTGGCAGGTGATGCAGGAAGTATATGACGGATTCAGGGAACGGCTTAGCGCAGCAGGCTACGGCTACGGCGGCATGATTTACCGCGAGGTGGCCGAACTGTTGAAGGAGATGGATGCCGACGATTTCGACTGCGACCGCTATGTGTTCACCGGTTTCAGCGTATTGTCGGAGTCGGAGCAGTCGATATTCAGGTCGATGCAGCGCATGGGCATAGCCGATTTCTACTGGGACTATGCTTCCCCGGCAATGTATATCAAGGGGAACCGTGCGTCGCGGTTCATAAGCCGCTACGTTAAGGTGTTCCCGTCGCGCTACCGCGTGGGGCTCGACAAGATGGAGGATTATCCGGATATAACGGTGGTAGCCGTTCCGTCGACATTCGGTCAGGCAAAGGCAATCGTGCCGATTTTGCGCCGCCTTTATCCGCAAAGGTTTTCTCACGCCGCAAATTCTTCCGGTGCCGAGACTCAGGACCCGGCTCTCGAACAGACTGCGATAGTGCTTCCTGATGAAAATCTCGTGTCGCCGCTGCTCAATGCCATGCCGAAGGAAATTGACACCGTCAATGTCACGATGGGATTTCCGCTCAGCCATACATCGGTGGCCTCACTGATTAAAAACATAGTGTCGATGCAGCTTAGGGCGCGTGAACTGCGTTCGCTCGACACATTCTTTTTTGAAGATGTCATAGCACTCCTCTCCCACCCGCTTATACGCGCGCGTTATGCATCGCTATGCGACAGGATTGTCGCTACAATCAACAAGGAGCGTATCTTCAACGTGCCGCTGACATTTTTCGACGCCAAGGAATACGCACCCCTACGGCCGGTGTTCAGCATCGTTAAAAATCTCAATGACTCCGACGGTGTCATCGACTACCTCGACAGTCTGCTGCTATGGCTTGCCGACGTCATCGAGCCGGCCGACACCATCGACAAGGATAAAGAAGCGGATGAGTCTGACAATCTCAAAGATTCGGACATGTCCGACCGGTCCGACTTGTCTGACTCAACCGACCTGCCCGTGACAAGCTCCACGCGCCTCGAGATACAATATATCCGCTCCTACCGCGCCGCTCTCGACGAACTGCGTCGCCTCAACGACACATACCTCAGTAACGGGCGCATATTTCTTGAGGATAAGACGGTATTCCACCTCGCCGAACGCATTCTCGGCAACCAGTCGGTAGCCTACGAGGGGATGCCGCTGAAAGGACTGCAGGTGATGGGTGTGCTCGAATCGCGCGGCCTCGACTTCGACAATATAATCCTGATGTCGATGAACGAACGTATATTCCCGCGAAAGCACTACGCGAAGACGTTCATCCCCGACGCGTTGCGCCGAGGCTACGGCATGGCCACGGTCGACCACCAGGAAAGCATGTACGCCTATTATTTTTACAGGTTGATTGCGCGCGCTAAAAACGTGCACCTCCTCTACGATGCCCGCACATCGGGACTGCGTGCCGGCGACATGTCGCGCTACATCAACCAGATAAAATATCAATTCCCGGCCGGGAAGGTACGGTTCACAGGCTCACAATACCGCATGGCTTCGATTAATCCCGAGGCACTCGCCGTGAAAAAGACTCCCGCGATAATGAAGGAACTGCAGCGCTATCTATCGAAAGAGAACGGCCGCTACCTCTCGGCTCACTCGCTCAACACATATATCAACTGCCCGATGCAGTTCTATCTCGCCAACATCGAGAGGTATTATCCCGAAAACGAGGTACACGATTTCATGGACGAGGGCACATACGGCACCATCGTGCACGAAGTGGCCGAGAAGATGTATATCGACCTCAAGGGGGACGCTCCGTCGCTGGCGCTTACACCGGAAATCTATTCACGTCTTTCCGACAAAAAGCTCGTGGAGGAGTATGTGGCCCGCTCCATACGCACGCATTATCTTAGCCTTCCGGCCGACGATCCGCGCCCGTTGCAGGGCGATGCCGCCATATTCCGGAAAATCATGGTACGCACGCTGCTCAAGATGTTTGAGCGCGAGAGTGAATTTGCGGGAGTTGAATTCATATCAGGCGAGGAATCGCAGTATGTCGAAATGAAGGTCAACGACCGCTACACCATCAACCTCAACTACCGCATTGACCGCATCGACCGCGTGACAACGCCCGGCTCGGAGCCGATGATACGTATTGTCGACTACAAGACCGGCGACGACAAGATGAGTGCAGCGGGGTTCGACCGTCTGTTTGAGCACGGCAAAGCTATGGCTCAGCCCAAGGCAATGTTCCAGCTGCTACTGTACTGCAACGCCTACGCGCAGAAGGAGAAATATGACGGCGCCATACAGCCGTTCATCTACAAATTGCGCAAAGTCGCTGTCGAGCCGTTCCGTCCGTTGAGCTTCAACCGCCTGCCTGTCAACGACTACCGCGACATAAACGAAGGTTTTCTCGAACGCCTCGGCGAAATGCTCGACGAGATATACAATCCCGACATACCGTTTTACGCATATCCCGACAAGGACAACTGCAAATACTGCAAATTCAAGGAGCTATGCTCGGTATAATACCACCCGTAATCGACTGACGCACTATGGCCGGACTCTACATACATATCCCATTCTGCCACTCGAAGTGCAGCTACTGCGACTTCTATTCGGGGTTGCGGCCTGCGGCTTCCGCGGGGTATATCGATGCCCTGATTGCGGAACTGTCATTGCGCAGGGGCGAAATCAGCGAACCGTTCACCACGATATATATCGGCGGCGGAACCCCGTCGGTGTTGCCTGTCGCCGAGCTACAGCGGCTTGCCGGCGCAATCGCCGGTAATGTCGACATTTCACGTATCGAGGAGTTTACTATCGAAATGAATCCGGAGGATGTCACCGCCGAGCTGCTTTCAGCGTGCCGCGACATGGGTATAAACCGCGTAAGCATGGGTGTGCAGTCATTTGACGACAATATGCTTCGGATCATCAACCGCCGCCATGATGCACGCAGGGCGCTCGCTGCAATCGAACTGCTCGGGAGCCAGGATTGGAATTACAGCACCGACTTGATGTTCGGTCTGCCGGGCCAGACCTTAAATGACTGGCAACGCGATGTGGACAGGCTTATGGATATAAAGCCGCCCCACATGTCGGCCTATCTGCTCTCCTACGAGCCGGGCACGCGCCTATACGCGATGTTGCAGACTGGCAAAGTAAGCGAAGCGTCGGAGGAGCTCGCCTCCGAAATGCAGCTCTATGTCACGGAATCCGCCCGTGCCAACAGCTATCTCCACTACGAAATCTCCAACTATGCGCAACCCGGCTACCGGTCGCGCCACAACTCCTCATACTGGAATATGACACCATATCTGGGACTCGGAGCATCGGCACATTCCTACGACGGGCGACTGCGCCGTATCAATCCCCCCGACATCAAAAAGTACATGGCGGCGCTCACCCGCGGCGACTCAGTAGCGCAAACCGAAGACGAAACCACTGACGAAATTTTCAACGACTACATCATCACCGGCCTGCGCACCGCCTCCGGCCTCTCGCTCGAAACGCTCCGGCGCCTGTTCCCCGCCGCCTTCCTCACCGGTCTCCTCTCCGATGCCGCGCCCCTAATTGCCGCCGGCCGGCTCACACTGACCGACACCGCCCTCTCCATCCCCGAACAACACTGGCTCAAATCCGACGCCATAATGCGCGACCTCCTGAGAATATAATCAATAGGAAATTTTTATCCATACCTATTTTTCTTATTTTAAATATTAAGCCATGTCCGAAACAATAACAGAATACGCTGACGACAACTTTGATGCGTCTGTTTCAAGACCTCTCAACCAGTCATACCACGTGTCGGGAAAGCTATATGCCGGTGAATATCCGGGCGACAGGGATAAAGATACCGCAGAAACGAAACTGAAAAGGATGCATCATTTCGGCGTAAGACATTTCATCGATCTTACGGAAGAAGGCGAACTCCGCCAATACAGCAATCTGCTGCCTAAGGACACTACCTATATGCGGTTTCCCATAAAAGACCTGAATGCCCCAGAGTCGATTGAAGCAGTGCACAATCTGATTGACCGGATAGAATATCTGACACGAATGAACGGATACACATATCTGCACTGCTGGGGCGGCGTAGGACGCACCGGAACAATCACAGCCTGTTATTTTGCCCGAACAATAAATGGACCGACTCAGGAGACAGTTCTCAACCGACTCAGAGCCGCATTTAAAGAAATGCCGAAATCAGCTCACCGCGTGACCCCGGAAACGAAAGAGCAGCTGAATTTCATAGAACGGTTTATAAAAAGTTGCCGACAAAGGAAAGAGATGGTCATGAACCGTATTCACGACCGCATACGCGGTTGCCTGACGGCAGGTGCGTCAGGTGACGCCTTAGGCTATCCTGTCGAGTTCATGAGCCGCAAGGATATACTTGCACACTACGGCGCCCGTGGCATCACGCACTTTGAGCTGAATCGGGAAAAGAAAGCACTGATAAGCGATGACACGCAGATGACACTCTTCACAGCCAACGGAATGCTGATGGGTATAACGCGCGGCTGTATGCGCGGCATAGGCGGACGCCCCGAGGATTATGTGGACGGCGCATATATTGACTGGTATTATACGCAGACAGGAAGGAAAAAAGTACAGACTCATGACGATTTCCACTACACATGGCTGCGCGATATCCCGGAACTTGCTCACCGCCGTGCTCCGGGAACGACGTGTCTCAACGCTTGCAATGCCATATTAAGCCACCGGACGGTAACCAACAACAGCAAAGGATGCGGCGGAATAATGCGCGTAGCCCCGATGGCCTTGCTTATGGCCGCACACCCCTACTACAGCATAAATGAAATGGACGAAGCAGGGGCTAAAATAGCCGCTGCAACCCACCTGCACCCTCTCGGCTTTCTACCCGCGGCAATGCTGACTCACCTGCTTTACAGATTGATTTGCACAAATACGGATGAAATACAATATCATATCGGGGATATAGCTCTTGAGTCAATAAATTGTCTTGACAATGTATATGCGGGCGAATACATTGACGAAAAACGCGATCTTGCCGACCTGACGAGAAAGGCCGTGACACTCGCCCGCAATGACAGGCCTGACGCTGACAACATAGCCCTGTTAGGTGAAGGATGGACTGCCGAAGAAACCTGGGCGATTGCTCTTTATTGTGCCGTCCGACACATCGGCAGCGTGGCCGACGCCATAATCGCGGCAGTAAACCATGACGGCGACAGCGACTCAACCGGCTCCGTATGCGGCAACATCATGGGAGTAATATACGGTTATGAAGTGATAAAACATCAACGCCTTTTCTGTCCGCATGAAACGGAACTTGAACAGACTCTTGAACTGTCAGATATAATACTTGCAATCGCCGATGATTTGTACACAGGATGCATAATCAACGAATTTGCACCAATAGACACACCTGAAAAGCAACAATGGTATGAACGCTACTGCGAAATGATTCCATCGGGACTACAAAAATAGAACCACAACTACCGAAAGCCGGATTTTAAGCTTTTGTTCATGCAAGTTAAAAGACAAACAACAGTATACCAAATAATAGAAACTGCCATCATGAAAACTATCGGGTTATCATTTCTTGTAATTCTCGCCGGTTGCGTCAATAAATCACATGACACCAAGACGGAAGAAAATCCGTCGGGACTGAATGATACTATTGTGTCAGAAATTACCGACGAAGAAATATCGGACGCGGACGAAGATTCGACCGACAGTGCTACCGACGATGAGGCCGAAGGCACATCGGGCGGCTACGTATGCGTTTCAGAAGATGGCAAAGTTACCATCGAGTCCGGGATATATGAGGGCGGAGGTACAGCCCCCGATTACTGGGCCGAATGGACTATAGTGGGCGACAACGGCAAGAAACGTAAGATAAGTTTTAATTATTCGTCCTATCACGACCGCGTGCATGCGATACATAAAAACGACGGTTCGACCTACTATCTCGTCAGTTGCAGCGCAAAAACAAGCAGCGCTTTTACCGACGAATGGCTTGAAGCGTACAGGATTGTCGGAGACTCCATATGGGAAGTGAATATAACTGACGGCGACAGAAAACGCGACGAATACGGTTTCCATATAAGCTACGACATCCCCGGATGGTATTTCGCCACCAACGGAGAGGGCTATGACTGGATATTCGAATATGACCCGGCAACCCAAAACCTCTATGTGCCGCTCGTTGACGATGAGGAGATTCTTGACCGCTACGATGTGTGGCACTTCAACGGCGACCGTTTTGTACACACCGGACATCAGCCGCACAAGGGACTGCACGACAGTCTCGCGAAATACAACCGGCTTATCAGCAGTTTCAATACAAAGGACTATATAATACGCATCGACTCGCTCGATTCACGCGAACTCCGGTATGCCTCATGGAAACGCCCCAAGACAATCGCCGAAAAGCCGGATATAATAATTACCGGCGGGAAACGCGAAGAACACTACGCCGCCCCCGACGAACTTAAACGGTGCGACGACTATCGGTTCACTAAAGACGGCTACGAATACATCGTCAACTACTGCGAGACAAAATTAATTTCACACGGCTTCGGAGAGCACCATGATTTCCTCCTGGTGAAGAAAGGCGACAAAATAATCCTCAAACAACCGGAAAAACACTAGGAGAGTGTTGCAAAACTCAGAATATGCAAACCAAATACCCCTCGTTATGCCCCTCAGTAAAAAATAGAGCGCAAAAAGTTGCGAAAAGATTTGCAAAATTGCAAAAAACGACCTACCTTTGCACCGCTGAGTCAGAAAAGAGACACAGTAATGAAATAGATCAGTTTGTCAATTTACCTCTGACAAAACCAATGGAGAGGTGGGTGAGTGGCTGAAACCACCGGTTTGCTAAACCGACGTAGGACCTAATCCTACCACGAGTTCGAATCTCGTCCTCTCCGCCAAAAGGCTGCAAATTAATAATTTGCAGCCTTTTTCATTACAAGTGGCCTGTACTGGCGCATGGTAATAAAGGGGTCAGATGCAATACCCGGTTGAATTGTTAAAAATCGACACGAATAAAAACATTTTCAGAATGCATACTCGGAGAGCCGAAATTACAGTGCACATTACAGTTTCCATTTAATATCGCTTTCCGCGGTTGAAAACCGCGGCTACTATAACACGCTGTGAAGCAGCCACGTAGTAGCCGCGGTTTCTTTGCGGTGCAAAGTGCCGGAGGCAATGATTAACCGCGGACAATAAAGCCGGCAATTGTCATATTGTCATGCACTGCAATTTCGACCTGAGCCTAATAAACGGCAAAGGGGGCAATTGTCATATTGCCGTGCACTGCTTTTTCGGAATTAGGGCACCGGAGAGCCGAATCGGCCAACGCCCGGAGTCAACGGCAGGGAAAACAGATTTCTATTTGAGTGTCAAACTCCTTATGAAACACGCGACAATTGTAATTTAAAAACTGTTAATTGCAGTAGGATGGGCTTGGGGGTTGCGGCGGTAATTCGTATCTTTGTAATTTGAAATTTAATTTTGCCAACCGATGAAATCTTATTTCAGATATATCACGGCGATAGCTCTTGCGGGAGCTGTCGGCATGACTGTCGCAGGTGCGCCTAAAACCGCTCCCAAAGGGGGCAAGTCAATGGCCGACATTGAGTTGATGATACGTCACGGCGCTCTCGACGAAGCGGCCGAAGCCCTCGACTCCGCTGCCGCCGTTCAGCCTAAAAACGCACAGATTGATTACCTGCGAGGCAAATGCCTCGTGGCACGCAACGATGACGCCAGCGCCATCAGGGCATTTGAGGATGCCCGGCGCAAAGGCTCCAACGACGCTCTCCTCGAACTCGCCGAAATAGCGACACGTGAATACCGCGTCGACGATGCCGAAAGCCTCATCGACGAGTACAAGGCATATATTGTAAAAAACAAACGCAAAAAACTGCCCGACAACTCCGCTGACGCAGCATCGCAGCTGACGCGAACCCGCTCCATGCTCGACCGCGTGGAAAAAATCGTGGTGTTCGACTCCATCACTGTCGACAAGGACGCGTTTCTTGACGCTTACCGACTCTCGCCCGAAGCCGGTTCGCTCAACTATCCCGACATTCTCCCCGGTAATGCGGAGTATTCCGACCCTACGGTAGTATACTGCACTGAGGACGGCCGCGAAATGCTGTGGGGCGCACAAAACGACGAAAGCGTATTCACACTGCGGTCAATCCACCGCCTTGCCGACAACAGCTGGGAGAAACCGGAGAACGTGGGCGACCATCTCGGCCAGGGATATGACGCCAACTACCCGTTCCTGATGCCCGACGGAGTGACGCTTTATTTCGCATCGGACAACGAGGAGTCGCTCGGCGGCCTTGACATATTCATATCCCGCAACAATGGCACGGAGTTCCTCCAGCCGCAGAACATAGGCATGCCTTATAACTCGCCATACGACGACTACATGCTTGCAATAGACGAACTGACCGGAGCAGGGTTCTGGGCTTCCGACCGCAACCGTCTCGGCGACAAAGTCACCATATACATGTTTATCCCCTCGCAGAGCCGCGTCAATGTCGACCTTGACGACCCGACTCTCGCACAGCGTGCGAGTCTGCGCTCGATACGCGACACATGGCCGGCCGGCGCCGATTTCACCAACGTACGCAAGGCGCTCGACAATATTAGAGAGAGCGTGAAAAAACGTGCGCCGCAATTCGAGTTTTCTTTGCCCGACGGCAGGGTGCTGACACGGTACAGGCAATTCTCATCGGAGCATGCAGCCGGCCTTATGGAGCAGTATGTCAGCCTTAAGAAAGCTACCGACGAGGCCAGGAAACGGCTCGCAGCATTGAGAATAGAATACGGTAACGGCAATACAGGCCTCGGCCCCGAGATACTGACAATGGAAGACGACATAGAGCAGGCCGAAGCCCAGCTCAAGCGTGTGGCCAACGATGTCATAAGAGCAGAAACGGGAGGCAACGTAAAATGATACAGGAAATACTTGCCGACATAGGCGACAGCCGCCGGTACACGCTGCATTCGCATACGGAATTCTGCGACGGACGCGCCACGATGGAAGCCTTCGCCCGAAAAGCGGTCGAAGACGGGTTCACGCACTACGGATTTTCGCCCCACTCCCCTATCACGATACCGTCGCCGTGCAATATGCTGCGCGACAACGTCGCCCGCTACGACAAGGAGTACCGCCGTATCCGCGACACTTACGGCGACCGTGTGAAATTTTACCGCTCGATGGAGATTGACTATCTTGGCGATGAATGGGGCCCGGCGCATGAATATTTCGCGTCACTCCACCTCGACTACTCCATCGGCTCGGTTCATTTCATACCGTGCCGGTCGGGAGAATATGTCGACATCGATGGCAATTTCGAGAATTTCCGTAAAAAGATGGATAAATATTTCCACAACGATATACGTTATGTCGTAGAGACTTTCTACAGCCGTTCGTGCCGCATGGTCGAGACGGGAGGATTCGACATCATAGGCCATCTTGACAAGGTAGGCTGCAATGCCGGCTACTTCCAGCCCGGCATCGAGAGCGAACAGTGGTACCAGGCGCTTCTCGACGACCTCATACACCGCGTGACCGACGCCAGCGTAGTCGTCGAAATCAACACCAAGGCGTGGCACCAGCACAACCGCATGTTCCCGCACACCGACAAATGGAAAAAACTTGTCGACGCCGGAACCCGCCTCGTAGTGAACAGCGACGTACACGTCCCCGCGCTCATCAACGCCGGACGCGACGAAGCCTACGCCATGCTCGACCGAATAACGGCCGATATGGCAAATAAGCAACTTTCATAATATACTTTCATTATGCGCAAACTGAAATCAATTCTGATAACCTTGCTGATGACAGTTTCCGCTCTTACCGCGGCAGCAACCACACAAACCTACACTTCCAACGGGTTTAACATCAAGGTGGCCGATGGAGTAACGAAGGATGGAGATGAAGGTTTAATGTTCACCATAGCGGTAGACGTGCCCGGACCTTACGGCAACGGAGGATGGATGATAGTAAATATTTGCGATAACGACCACAATCGATATAAGATTGACGGTAAAAGCTTGAGAGCATGGAAAGAGCTTAATCTACCATATAAAGTCAATTGTTTCGAGCACGTCAGAATATTTTTTCCGTTTTCAAAACTCCGCAAAGCAGGTTTGTCACGGAATTCATCATTCACTTTCTTTATTAGTGTCACACGACAAGGAGGGAATGAGGATTTACTCATGAAGAGCGGCTGGAACAGCTGGAAAGGTTCATCGTCAAGACCTGAATCCTCTAATAAATCCGCTCCTAAGAAAAATAAGAATAAGTCGCGCACTGAACAGTACGGTAATACCACTATAAAGCACAAGCAGCTCGACGGCGACAGCGAGATGATTATCACGTCGACACCTTGCTTCTTCTGCCACGGCAGCGGCAAGTGCGGAGGCTGTCAGGGATTAGGACAGATTTACTGGCCAGGGCTCGGATGTTACCAACCATGCTCCATGTGCGGCGGCAACGGTCTGTGTCACAAATGTAAAGGGACAACGGAATTCACCACGTATATGACACGTGTCGGCGGCCTGTATTTCGACCAGAACGGTAAAATTATAGTTTCACCGGATATAAAGGACGAATACGAACGCGACAGGTTCAACCGCATAAAGCGTTGCTCAACATGTGGAGGCACAGGCATCAACAAGTACCCGACGCATGTGGAAGACCCCGTTTCAGCATCGTCAGACGCGGCCATGAACCCCGGTACAATAGGTTATTACCACACCGACCACACCAAATGCCGTTATTGCGGCAAATATTCCTGGCATACGCACATGAAGTGCGCCCAATGTAACAACTGATAAATTCCAATAAACAATGCCGGTAAAAGTAGATGAATCGCTCCCTGCGGTGGAGCAATTGAAAAAAGAAAATATATTTGTGATGGGCGAACGTCGCGCATCGACGCAGGACATACGCCCGCTGCGCATAGCGGTGCTCAACCTCATGCCGCTCAAGATTATGGCCGAGACCGACCTGCTGCGCCTTCTCTCGAACACGCCGCTGCAAATTGAGCTTGACCTCGTCGACACCGGCGCCCACGACTCACGCAACACACCGGAGGAGCATATAGCGGCGTTCTACAAGACCTTCGACGAAATCGAGCAGAATTATTACGACGGATTTATTGTGACCGGAGCGCCGGTCGAACGCCTCAGATTTGAAGATGTGGATTATTGGCAGCGCCTGACCGAGATTTTCGACTGGGCGCGCACGCATGCCACATCCACATTATATATATGCTGGGCGGCATTCGCGGCCATGTATCATTTCTACGGCATCGACAAAGTGATGCTCGACGAGAAAATATCGGGCGTGTTCCGCCACCGCTGCCTCGACCCGCTCAACCAGTTGCTGCGTGGATTTGACGATACGTTCTTTGTACCCCACAGCCGCTACGCTACCGTCAACCCCGCCGACATCACCGCCTGCAAAGGGCTGGAGATACTGGCCGACAGCCCCGAAAGCGGCGTCTATATCGTAATGGGGCGCGACGGACGGGAATTTTTCATCACCGGCCACTCGGAATACTCGCCCATGACACTCGACTTCGAGTATCACCGCGACCTCGACAAAGGCATAAATCCGAAGATACCGTGCAACTACTATCCTGACGACAATCCCGCCAACGCACCGGCCGTAAAATGGCGCAGCCATGCCAATCTGCTGTTTTCCAACTGGCTCAACTACTACGTCTATCAGCAGACTCCGTTCAATCTCTCCGACCTCGCATTAATGAAATAACCGTATGTCGGCCACAGCAATGACACAGCAACCGCGTCCGCTCGAACTACTCGCACCGGCACGCAACACTGAGATAGCACGCGAGGCGATACTCCACGGAGCCGATGCAGTATACATAGGCGCTCCGAGTCACGGGGCACGCGCCAAGGCAGGAAATTCCATCGAGGATATTCGGAGCCTCGTGGAGTTTGCCGCACCGTTCGGCGTAAAAATCTATGTCACCGTCAACACCATCATCTACGACAGCGAACTTGACGACGTGGAGAAAATGCTGTGGGAACTTTACGGAGCCGGTGTCGACGCACTGATAGTACAGGATATGGGCATTCTTGAAATGAGGCGTCCGCCGATACAGCTGCACGCGAGCACCCAGTGCGACACGCGCGACGCGGCAAAGGCGCGCTGGCTTCAGGATTGCGGCATGTCGCAGATAGTCATAGCCCGCGAGACCGGCATCGATACGATACGCGAAATCCATGCCGCCACCGACGTACCGCTCGAAGCGTTCGTGCATGGCGCACTGTGCGTCAGCTACAGCGGCGACTGCCGTGCGAGCCAGGTGCTGACCGGGCGGAGCGCCAACCGCGGCAACTGCGCGCAGATGTGCCGTCTGGCCTATACGCTCGTTGACGGCGAAGGCAATATCGCAGGCAAGAAGCATTACCTGTCGTTGCGCGACATGAACCGCCTCGCATACCTCGGTGAAATGGCCGATGCAGGCATATCATCGTTCAAGATTGAAGGGCGCTTAAAAGGCGCATCCTATGTCAAAGAGGTCACGCTGGCCTACCGGAACGCACTTGACCGGCTTATCGAGGCCAATCCCGACCGATATTGCAGGGCCTCACGCGGCATCGTCAGGGCTACATTCACTCCCGACCCGGAGAAATCGTTCAACCGCGGTTACACCGATTATTTCCTTCATGCCGATACTGCCCCCCGACTGCGCGCAGCAAAATCAATCGCATCCCTCGACTCGCCCAAATCGCTCGGTGAATATGTAGGGAAAGTGAACCGGACTACAGCCGACGCAATCGAAGCCTCACTGACGGCAACGCTTGTCAATGGCGACGGGCTTTCATATATCACGCCCGAAGGTCATTCTGGCGGTTTCCGTGCAAACCGTATAGCCGGCCGCATGATATTTCCTGCGGAAAAGCTGACACTTCCGGCCGGAACAAAACTTTACCGTTCATTCGACAAAGAACGCGAAGATATGCTCTTGCGTCCATCCGCAAAGAGAGAGATACCTATATCCATCGCCATTACACGTCACGGCGACGACACGATAGCGCTTTCGGGCACCATCGATGGCGAGGGCACAACGACTGTCACCGCACAACAGCCCGTAGTAAAGGCGCAGAACAATCCGACAGAGCACCGCCGCCGCCAGCTCTCGAAATGGGGAGGCACGGTTTTCACTGTCGCGGGTTACAGCGACAGCCTCGGCGACGAGTTCATCCCGGCCTCACAGCTGTCGGACATGAGGCGACGGCTCGCCGACGCACTGACAGCCACTCTCGCTGCGCGTCGGCCGATATTGAAACCCTCGGCAGCCGCTCCGAAATCACTGCCGCCGGAGGGCGCGCGCCTTACCCACCGCAGCAATGTGGCCAACAGGCTCGCCGACAAGTTTTACCGCGAGTGCGGCGTCACTTCCATCGAGCCGGCAATCGAACTGAAAAAACCGGTAGGCAGCGCTCCGCTGGTGCTTATGGAAACCCGCTACTGCCTGCGCCGCGAACTCGGGGCATGCCTTAAAGAGAACGGCAACACCCGACTCCCCGAACCGCTGACACTCAAAGGACAAGGCTTTGAGATGCGATTGTGTTTCGATTGTAAAAATTGCAAAATGAGGGTAAATTATCTTGGTAAATAACTCAATTATAACTACATTTGCACCAATTAACCTAACTAACCACATTCATAACCAACATTACTTATGTCAACCAAAAAAGAACGCATCCTCGTGACCGGGGGCACCGGCTACATCGGCTCGCACACCGTGGTAGAACTCCAGCAGGCAGGCTATCCCGTGGTAATCATAGATGACCTGTCAAACTCCAATATCGATGTGCTCGACGGCATCGAGCGTATCACTGGCATACGTCCCGACTTCGTCGAGGCATCATGCACCGACATGGCCGCACTGACCAAACTTTTCGCCGACTATCCCGACATACGCGGCATCATCAACTTCGCCGCATCCAAGGCTGTAGGCGAGTCAATGCAGAAACCCATCCTGTATTACCGCAACAACCTCAACACGCTGATGAATCTGCTCGAACTGATGGCACCCAACCATGTAAAGGGCATCGTGTTCTCGTCGTCGTGCACCGTCTACGGCGAGCCCGACGTGAACCCCGTCACCGAGCAGTCGCCCATCAAGAAAGCGACATCTCCCTATGGCAACACGAAACAGATTTCCGAGGAAATCATCACCGACGTAATCAATGCCGGCGCACCGTTCAAGAGTGTGATCCTGCGCTACTTCAACCCCGTCGGCGCACACCCGTCGGCCGAAATCGGCGAACTCCCCAACGGTGTGCCCCAGAACCTCATCCCATACGTCACCCAGACCGCCATCGGCATCCGCAAGGAGCTTAGCGTGTTCGGCAACGACTACAACACGCCCGACGGATACTGCATACGCGACTTCATCAACGTGGTCGACCTCGCGAAAGCCCACGTGATAGCCGTAGAACGCATGCTCACCGACAAGAGCGACGAAAAGATTGAAATCTTCAACCTCGGCACAGGTGTAGGTCTTTCAGTGAAAGAACTCCTCGATTCATTTGAGCGCGCCACCGGAGTGAAAGTGCCTTACAAAGTGGTAGGACGCCGTGCCGGCGACATCGAGAAGGTATGGGCCGATCCCTCCTACGCCAACAATGTGCTCGGATGGAAAGCCGAAACTCCCATCGACGACACAATGCGCTCGGCGTGGGCATGGCAGAAGAAGCTCCGCGAACGCGGCATAATGTAATACCTCCTGATTCTCCACACTCTCTCCGATAATCATATAATATTCTCCCTCGAAATGATGAAACGACTATTGATCGGGCTTTTTGCCTTGACTTGTCTTACGGGATACTCACAGAAAGCCCGTCAGGAAGTCGCCGACACCCCGGAAAAAGCGGGTGGCGTATACTATGCCTATCCGGTGACCGAGAGCGCCAACACTCCCGCGCCAAAGGGTTATACCACATTCTATGTGAGCCATTACGGTCGTCACGGCTCCCGCTACCTCATAGCCGACCAGGACTACAGGAATGTGATTGACGTGATGCGCAAGGCACACGACGCCGGCAAGCTGTCGCCGCTCGGAGAGGATACGTATACAAAGCTACTTGATGTATGGGAGGAGGCCGAAGGTCGCGGGGGCGAACTCACCCCGCTTGGTGCCCGTCAGCATCACGACATAGCACAGCGCATGTACAGAGCCTATCCGCAGGCATTCGCCAAAGATGCCGAAATCACGGCTGCATCAACTCAGGTGATGCGCTGCGCGCACTCCATGTTCAACTTCATAGAGGGACTGAAAGAACTTGACCCGTCGCTCGTCATTCCCAAAGAGTCGAATGCCCGCAACATGAAGTATCTTTGCTACAGCGAACCGCCTTCGTGGGAGTTCAACGACAACAAGGGACGTCTTCCCTGGAAACAGGAATACGAGAAATGGCGCGAGGGGAAGGTAAATCCCGACCGCCTGATGTCATCGCTTTTCAACGACGGGCGCTATATCTCACAGAATATCTTTACCGACGACCTGATGTGGGGCCTCTACTGGATTGCCGTCGACATGCAGAACATGGAGACGCAGGCCGATTTCCTCAGCCTGTTCACTGCCGACGAGCTATACGACCTGTGGGATGCAGTCAACGCCTCCTTCTACATCAAGAATTCGAGCTATCCGCGCAGCGACGGCCTTAATGTCGACAACGCCAAAAACCTCATGCGCAACATTCTCGACACGGCCGACGACTACGTGAACAACGGCAAGCACGGCGCCACACTGCGTTTCGGCCACGACGGCAACATCGTGCCTCTGGCCGCCCTGATGCGCTTCACCGGATGCCACGGCTATTCGGCCGGTCTCGATGACATAGCCGACGTATGGCAGTCATACAACATATCGCCCATGGCATCCAACATGCAGATGGTGTTTTTCAGGAACAAACAGGGCGACGTGATTGTCAAATTCATGATGAACGAAAAGGAAATTGCCATCGACATGCCGAGCGACATCTACCCCTTCTATCGCTGGGAAGATGTACGTAACTATCTCCGCGAGGCCATCGACACGCCGTCAATAGAATATTGTCCTAAAGAATTACGTCAATGAAAAAACTGCTTTCATTATTTGCTATCGCATTGCTTGCAGTCGTCACATCATGCTCGAAAGGCGACAAGGAGGAGGAGACATTCAATACCGCCGAAATGCAGGCACTCATAAAAGAATATGACGCCAACGGAGGGTCGCTCACACCCGAACAATACTCCACGCTGATAACCAATACCCGCATGCTGTTCGGCGACATCAAAGAGCGCATGAAAACCCTGCTCGGCATCACCGAGCCGCTGCGCTTCACCCAGGAATATCAGAAACTCAAACAAGACAAAAAGTTCATGGAAGAGCTTGTCGTAAGAGAACAGGTATGGCGTGTGCTCATACTCGGCCAGAAAGGATTTTCCGAGCAGAACAAAGCGGAATTCGGCAATCTCCCCGACGACTGCATGCTGATAGACTATTACGACGACTGCATCCGCACCCGTCTCCTCGACGCCGAAAACGACAGCATAATGTGATAAGGGCGCCCCGCATGCAGGATGCACATGACATGTTTCCGCATCGAAATTGGGAGAAGAATTAAAAAAGAGAGGGTGCTTAAAAACTCGATTTTGCCAAACCGTGGTTGAAAATCGAGTTTTTAAGCACCCTCTCTTTTATTATGCTGACTGTTTTAGAAGAGGTAGGCGAGGGTTATTGTCCAGGAGCGGTTTTTACCTTTGAAGTTGAGGTCTTCGGCGGCATTTGAGCCGTGGAGGGCGTTGGTTGAGTTGGTGAGACCGAAACCGTAGCTTGCGGCAACCTGAAGTTTGTTGAAGAGCTGCACGCCGGCGCCTACGTTCCAGGCGAAGTCAAATTTGCGACTTTCCCATACGTCGTGGAAATTCTGTTTCGAGCAAAGGAATGAGAAGTCGGGACCGGTGGTGAGGAATGGGGAGATAATTTTTCCGAGACCGAGGATTGACATTTTCCACTTGAAGTTGACGGGGATGTCGATATATCCGCGGTGGTCGGTTTCGGAAACTGATCCGTCATTATTATATATATCGATAGAGCGCTGTGCGTAGAGCACTGATGCGTCAAAACCGAGATTGACGACGGGGACGGTGAACTCGACCATGACACCACCGGTAAATCCGGCGCGGTTGTCGGAGTCAAAAGTCGACTTGTCAAAACTCAGTTTATTGACTGCCGTACCAGCCTTTATACCGAAACGTAACTGTGCCTGCGCTCCTGCAGAGCATACCATTGCTAACAACAGGGCAACAAAAAGGTGACGAAAATTTTTCATATTTATATTGTTTTAAGTTGTGAAAATTCTCTTATAAATATAAAATAATGCGCAAATATAACAATTCTAAGTTGTATATTTGTACTTTAAAACAAAATTTTATAAATCATGACTGCAGAAGAACGTTTGAAAATTGAGGAAAAAATCGTAGCCATGCTCAAAATGGTTTATGACCCTGAAATACCTGTCGATATATATAGTCTTGGCCTCGTATACAAGATTGACCTTGACGATGATGGAAATCTTGTGATAGACATGACGATGACCGCGCCCAACTGCCCGATGGCCGATTTCATAGTAGACGACGCGCGCTACAAACTGGAGTCGATTGAGGGTGTGAAGTCAGTCACCATAAATGTGGTATTCGAGCCTGAATGGACCAAGGATATGATGACCGAGGAAGCCAAACTTGAGCTTGGACTGCTTTAAAGTACAATTTTCGGACGATTAAAGCCGGAATATATAATTATATAGATATTATAGATATAATATGCTATATTTCAACGATATGCAATTCATAAATATAGGTATAACGACAAAGGACAGATAGCCTGATGGAGCCACAAAGACCTATTTATTTCATTTCAGACCTGCATTTAGGCACTACGTATGACGCATCTTCGCGCCGTCGGGAGAAACTCGTGGTGGAGTTTCTGGAGAGTATCGCCGACAAAGCGGAGGCAATCTATATGGTGGGTGACATACTTGACTATTGGTATGAATACCGTACGGTAGTGCCACGCGGATATGTGAGGTTTTTCGGAGCGCTGGCAGCCTTGGCCGACAAAGGAGTGAAGATAGTGTGGTTCATCGGCAATCACGACATATGGCTGTTTGACTATGTGCGCGATGAAATCGGAGTGGAAGTGATTGACGGCCAGTTAGTGACGGAGCTGTATGGACGGCGGTTCCTTATATCGCACGGCGACGGTGTAGGCCGGTTGCCACGGGGTTTCAGATTCATACGCAGTGTATTCCGCAACCGCGTCTGCCAGAAACTTTACGCCGCAATACATCCGAGATGGACCGTGCCGTTCGCTCACCGATGGTCGAGCCACAGCCGCCAGAACGAAAAAGAGTTGCCGGAATTTGATATTGCGACAGACAGCCTGGCGGTTTTCGCCCGGGAGTGGCAGACGGAACATCCGCAGGAGCCGGTCGATTACTTTGTATTCGGGCACAGGCATGTCATGATTGACCGCAAACTGCCATATGGCGCAAATCTTATAATTCTCGGCGATTGGCTGAAATATTTCAGCTATGGATACTTCGACGGAAACACGTTTGAATTACGACAATATTGTGGCAAAAATTGATAAAATTCATATAAGTGCCTATGTCTTAACATTATTTCACATTTGATAGATTTGCAGGGATATAGGCTTTAAACATCTAATCAACAATATATTATATCATTCATCCAATTAAAAGCCGACACTATGTATTTTAAAAACATGTTGGATAACATATAAAATTGTTTGGTTAGCACAATATTTCAAGCGACATTTGTATCACAAACCTAAAACAATCTTTTTTACCTTAGAAATTGTACCTATTGGAAACCATAAAAGGGAGCTTCGTGACGAAGTTCCTTTTTATTTTATACGTATGTGTAATTACCCCCGCACGCCTGCGCAAGCTCCGGCGTACAGGGTTACTACTAAATCGGTGTCCTGTCGGACACCACTAACAGTTTTAACAACCGAGTTTTTACATTGAAAAAATATTTTGAGTAAATTTGCAAAATAACATTGTAACCAATCAGAGGACATAAGTCCTATTTTTTGGAAATGAATATGGAGAAAACTAGAGTCATTATACTTGCGTCGGGGAGCGGGAGCCGATTCGGGGCAAGCATGCCGAAGCAATTCTGCGACTTTGCAGGGAAACCGTTGCTTATGCATACGATCGGATGCTTTTCAAAAATCATGCCTGCCGACAATATTCTGCTTGTTATCGACAGCAGGATGGAGGAGACGTGGAAAACGCTGTGCGATGCTCACGGATTTGTATCGCCGCGGACGGTATTCGGCGGAAGTACGCGTACGGAGTCACTTGCCAAGGCGCTTGAAGCGCTCCAAAGCGAACCGGAGGATGTGACCGTGATGATACATGACGGGGCGCGTCCGCTTGCAAGCGAAAGCCTGATACGGCGTATGGCGACGGTACCTGAAGGATATGCCGGAGCCGTTCCTGCCGTTGCCGTGACGGATACGCTGAGGCATATCGACAGCGCCGACGGGTCGAGCGACACGGTAGCGCGGAGTGAGTATGTGGCAGTGCAGACACCGCAGACATTCGCGTTAGGAACACTTCGCAAGGCATTCGAGAACTATCGGGAGTATACCGTGACTGACGATGCGACGATGGTGCAGCGGGTGACGGGAGGAAAAATAGCCATTATCGAAGGGGAATACGAGAATATTAAAGTGACGAACCCTATCGACATGGCTGTAGCCGAAGCGTTGCTTAATTGCAATGGAATGTGACGGAGGACATGTGGGGCGGCCGGAAATTTTCGGTTGTGGGTGTTGCAGAACTAACGCTGACGGTTGCATGATGTAGGGCTACTCCCCGGAGCAGCCGATAGCAAAGGCTGATTATCAGCTATTTTGCGGCTGCACCGGGGTGCAGCCCTACAAGATGACGTACCATATTTACGATATATCGGAAGTTTTGCAACACCCTACTACTAATCGAAATGCGGCTACCAATCGGGAAATAAATCGAATCTAATTGTTATTTTCAGGCAGAAGTGGATACATTATTCAACCGCGACATAACATATCTGAAGGGCATCGGTCCGGCACGTGCGCAGCTTTTGGACAAAGAGCTGGGCATAAAGAACTATTACGATCTGCTGCACCACTTCCCTACCCATTATATCGACCGTTCGCGCATATACCGCGTGGCCGACATCAGTGGAGAAATGCCTTACGTACAGCTCAAAGGACGGTTTGTATCGTTTGCCGAGCAGGGGGAAGGGGCGAAACGGAGGCTGACGGCATTGTTTTCGGACGGCACCGGGGTGATAGAGATAGTATGGTTCAACCGCATCAAGCAGATTTCGGAAGCATACGCGCCGGGCAACGAATATATCTTATTCGGCAAACCGAGCCAATTCAACAGCCGATGGAGCATCGTGCACCCCGAAATCGACACGACGGCCTCGATAGCAGCCACAACGGGAATGCGCGGCGTGTATCCGCTGACCGAAAAACTGCGCAACCGCGGCATATCGTCGCGCACATTCCATACCTGGATACAGACAGCCCTCGCGTCGATAAAAACGCTTAAGGACCCGTTGCCTCAGGAAGTGACAGCACAATACCGGATGATAAACGCCCTCGACGCACTGCGCATCATTCACAATCCGGCTTCGTCACAACTGCTCGAGCAGGCGAAGCTGAGACTTAAGTTCGAGGAACTGTTTATGCTTCAGCTCAACATACAGCGATATGCACGCCGGAGAAAACGCGCGCTTGCCGGAGTGAGATTCACGCACATAGGGGCGTTTTTCAACTCGTTTTATTTCAACCAGCTGCCGTTTGAGCTTACAGGCGCACAAAAGCGCGTCATCAAGGAGATACGCGCCGATATGGGTTCAGGGCGACAGATGAACCGTCTGCTGCAGGGTGATGTAGGGTCGGGAAAAACGCTTGTGGCACTGCTTTGCATGCTCATAGCGCTCGACAACGGCACGCAGGCGTGCCTTATGGCTCCGACCGAGATACTTGCCACACAGCATTACGAGACACTGTCGAAGCTCGTGGCGCCGATAGGAGTCAACGTAAGACTGCTGACCGGCTCGACGCGAAAGAAACAGCGCGATATTATCGACAGGGAACTTGCCGACGGGTCGCTGCACATACTTGTCGGGACGCATGCCGTAATCGAGGAGCGCGTACAGTTCAAGCGGCTCGGATTCGTCGTCATCGACGAGCAGCACCGCTTCGGCGTGGTGCAGCGTGCTCGGCTGTGGAAGAAGAGCGCCGTGCCTCCACATGTACTCGTGATGACGGCCACGCCGATACCGCGGACACTCGCGATGACCATATACGGCGACCTCGACGTGTCGGTGATTGACGAGCTTCCCCCGGGGCGCAATCCTATCGTGACCTTGCTGCGCTACGAGGACCGGCGGTATGATGTGTACAAGTCAATCGGGGCGCAGCTGCGTGCCGGGCGCCAGGCCTACATCGTCTACCCTCTCATCAAGGAGAATGAGAAACTCGACCTGAAGAGTCTTGAAGAGGGGTATGAGATGATACGGGAGACGTTTCCGTCGTACAGGGTAGCATTCGTGCACGGGCAGATGAAACCTGCGGAGAAAGACCGGCAGATGAATCTTTTCGCAAGCCATCAGGCCGACATACTTGTAGCCACAACGGTAATAGAGGTGGGGGTGAATGTGCCCAACGCCACCACTATGGTGATAGAGAATGCCGAACGGTTCGGACTCTCGCAGCTGCATCAGTTGCGCGGCCGAGTGGGACGTGGCGAGGGACAAAGTTACTGCGTGCTTATGTCGAAATACAAAATTGCGAGCGATACGCGCAAACGACTTGAACTTATGACCTCGACAACCGACGGATTTCTCATAGCCGAGGCCGACCTCAAGATGCGCGGCCCGGGCGACCTTGAAGGGACAATGCAGAGCGGCATGATGCTCAACCTGAACATCGCTTCGCTGGCGGCGGACGGCCAGATTGTGCAGATGGCGCGCGACGCGGCCGACATCACTCTTGATGCCGACCCCGAACTGTCGCAACCGCAACACGCGCTGCTGTCACGGCTTATCAGTCTGATATTTGACCGCAAAATAGATTTCAGTCTGATAAGCTGAGAAAGTTCAATTTTATGTTGTAAAACATAAATCGTACAACACACTGATTCACAATAATATGCAAATAAAATTCAAACCATTTGCACTTTATTTACATTTTTTAATTGCCTGATATTTCGATATTTCGAAAGAAGTGTGTAAATTTGAGGTAACTGTTACCACGAGTCACACCATAAGGGTCACTTCTCTTTACAGAGCGGCTCCGAAAAAAATGACCTGAAATCAATGGAAAAATCACTTATCATCATCAAGCCCTCGGGCGTGCAGCGCTGTCTCGCAGGCCCCGTCATAGAGCGTTTCCAACGCAAAGGGTTACAGATCAACGGCATCAAGATGATGCAGCTTGACGAGGAAATACTCCGTCAGCATTACGCACATCTTACCGACCGTCCGTTCTTCCCGAGTATCCTCAAGTCGATGATGGCATCGCCTGTCATTGTCATGGCAGTGTCGGGCAAAGATGCGGTAGAAGTGGTACGCCAGATGACAGGTGCGACAAACGGACGCAAGGCTGCGCCCGGGACCATTCGCGGCGACTTCAGCATGAGCGGACAGGAGAACATAATCCATGCCTCCGACTCAATAGAAAACGCGGCCATTGAAATAGACCGTTTTTTCAAACCTGACGAAATTTTTGAATACAGTCCGGCACAACAGCAATATCTGTATGCCGACGATGAAATCGACTAACCTACACAAGTTCTCACTCTAACTTCTCACTCAAGAAATAATGCAATTCAAATCACTCGCAAAATCATTAGCATCTCTTGCAGCCATATTGGGAATAGCAGCCACGGCCGAAGCACAGACCTATCGCCTTCCCGGAGAGCACACTGATCAGCACAGAGATCTCATAGCAGGCCAAGTCAATATCAACAAACAGATAAAAGTAGAAACCACCCAGCAATTTCTCGACAACCTCTTCGAAAACGAAGATGAGCCTGAAATGGACATCTACACCGAAGGCTGGGACTCTAAACTTGTCAACGCATACGCCGGCATGGATGTGCCCGACCGCCATACAATCGATGTGTCGAATTTCTGCATGCCCCACCCCGGCTATGTAACGTCGCCCTACGGCTACCGCAAGCGCTTCCGCCGCATGCACAAGGGTGTAGACCTGAAACTCTATATCGGCGACACTATCCGCGCAGCATTCGACGGACGTGTCAGACTGACCAACTTCGAACGCCGCGGCTACGGCTACTACGTAATCGTACGCCACACCAATGACCTTGAGACCGTGTATGGCCACCTGTCGAAATTCCTTGTCGAACCTGACCAGTATGTGAAAGCCGGCGACCCGATTGCCCTCGGCGGCAACACCGGACGCTCGACAGGCCCGCATCTCCATTTCGAGACCCGCTATATGGGCTATGCCATCAATCCGGCAGCTATTTTCGACTTCGCCAATCAGACAGTGCATACCGACACATACACATTCACGAAGTCGACCTATCAGGATGCCCGCAACTATGACCCGGCAGCCAATACCGAATACGCGAAAGTGTACAATCAGAACAATCCGCGTCCCGTTGCATCGAAATCATCGGCGACGAAATCAGGCAGCAAATCGTCGGGCGCAGCCACCTACAAGGTCAAGAAGGGCGATACACTCGGTGCAATCGCAGCGCGCCACCACGTGACAGTGCGCCGCCTGTGCCAGCTCAACGGCATCAATACGAAATCCAAGCTGAAAATAGGCCAGCGCCTGAAAGTAAGATAATTCCTGACACGCCATATAGAGGCTGTAAGATATACAGGCAAAATTTATCCCCTGCGGCTCCACCCTCGCAAATAAGCGACAGCCGCAGGGGATAAATTTATTTTGAACGAAGGGAATGTGGAGAAAAAATATCGGAAAAAATTTTGAGAATGAGGGAGAATGTTGTAATTTTGCGGTCGGAAAAGCGTAATCTCTGGCGAGACAAGGTTGCTCGCGAATATTGCGCAGTTGTTAACATTTTAAAATCAGTAAAATGGACTTAATCAAAGTAGCCGAGGAAGCATTTGCAACGGCAAAGCAATTTCCGGAATTCGGCCCGGGCGACACAATTACAGTTGCATACCGCATCAAAGAGGGTAACAAAGAGCGTATCCAGCAGTACCGCGGTGTTGTAATCAAAATTTCAGGCGAAGGAAACAAAAAACGTTTCACTGTACGCAAGATGTCAGACAATATCGGTGTTGAGCGTATCTTCCCCATCGAGTCGCCGTTTATCGACTCAATCACAGTCAACAAGTATGGTAAAGTACGTCGTGCAAAACTTTATTATCTGCGCAACCTTACCGGCAAGAAAGCTCGTATCAAAGAGCGCCGCGTAAACGTAGCTAAATAATTGCATGCTACAAGACCTTAAAGAAGTAACGGAGGGTGATTTTTTCGCTCTCCGTTGCTTCTTTTTGCAGTCGAGGGATTCGGTGGAGTTTCGGGTGTCGCAAAAGCCGAACCTTCCGCGGATGTTGCGAAACTGCGAAATTTCGGTAAACAAGGTAGGGATGCACGGTCTGTGCGTCCGATAATACATTGATAATCAACAGCTGTTTTCCGGACGCACAGACCGTGCGTCCCTACTATTGGAAGTTATGCAAGACCACTTACATCCTTAAGTTAACGACTTAGGATGGGGCGAGGGCGTCTCCGCCCTCGTAGTATTATTCTTGCACACTGAAAGTTACCACGGGGGCGAGACGCCCCCGCTCCACTCAACTCAGTTTAAGCAAACAGCATTGAAGCGCGTCACTATAAATTTGTTCATATATTTTGAGTTTTATATGGGATTGGAGTGGTGAAAAAAGTATTATTTTGACGTATTTTTTATTTAAAAGGTTGTAAATTTGCAGTCGGTATGACATTATATATTTTACATGCATGGCTGATGTACATAAGTGAATTGATACATACACCGGATGAGATTCAGTATGCATAAATGACAGGTGACTGTCTGTAATAATATATTAAACGATTATACATAAAACTGAATTGCATTCCTACCGAAAGCATTCCTTAGGGATGAAGTATTTAACCATTAAAATACTAAACGATGAAACTTTTTGACCGTCTGACACGCTGCGCAAAAGAGAATCCGCAACGCATAGTACTCCCCGAGGGCACTGAGCCCCGTACACTTACCGCCGCCGACCGTATCATTGCCGACGGAATTGCAAAGATAATACTTATCGGCGACCCCGAAGAGATACACCATATGGCCAAAGACATGAATCTGAGCCATATATCGGAGGCTGAGATTGTCAATCCGAGCGACGAGAAGGTGATTGACAAATATGCGCCACTGTTTTACCAACTCCGCAAGACTAAGGGTATCACCGAGGAGGAGGCGCGCCTGACAACGGCCAATCCTCTTTATCTCGGCTGCCTTATGGTGAAGGCGGGTGATGCTGACGGTCAGGTGGCCGGCGCGATGAATACGACGGGCAATGTGCTCCGTGCGGCATTCCAGGTCATCAAGACGCAACCGGGCATAAGCGTGGTGTCGGGCGCGTTTCTGATGCTTCTCCCCGAAGGGCTGAATTACGGCACTGACGGCATACTGGTATTCGCCGACTGTGCGGTAGTGCCCGATCCTACGGCTCCGGAACTCGCCCAGATAGCAATATCGGCCGCTCAGACAGCCCGCGACATCGCAGGCATTGAGCCGCGAGTGGCGATACTCAGTTTCTCTACAAAGGGAAGCGCGCGCCATGACCGCGTAGACAAGGTTATCGAGGCTACACGCATAGCCCACGAGATGAATCCCGACCTCATACTCGACGGCGAGCTGCAGTCGGATGCCGCAATCGTGCCAAGCGTATGCAACAAGAAGGCTCCCAACTCGCCGCTCAGCGGACGCGCCAATGTATTGGTGTTCCCTTCGCTTGAGGTAGGCAACATAGCTTACAAGCTCGTGCAGCGACTCGGCAATGTAGAGGCCGTGGGCCCGGTGCTTCAGGGTCTTGCCGCTCCGGTCAACGACCTTTCGAGAGGCTGCTATCCCGAGGATATTTACAAGACCATCATCATGACCTGCAACCAGGCCATCGGTCTTAAAAAGGACAAATAACCATCCCCCCCAAAAACAGGACAATCATAATTACTACAAAACATAAAAACAGGCATACAATGAAAATACTCGTGCTCAACTGCGGCAGCAGCTCAGTAAAATACAAGCTGATAGATACAGACAATGACTCCACTATGGCCGAAGGCGGAGTGGAAAAGGTGGGAATTGACGGAACTTTCCTGAAATACAAACGCCCTGACGGGTCAAAAGAGATAATCGAACTCGGCAAAAGCGACCACAAGGCTTCGGTACTCGCAATACTCCATCTGCTGACCGATCCCAAAGAGGGTTGCATCAAGAGCTTCGACGAGATTGACGCAGTGGGGCACCGCGTGGTACACGGCGCCGAGAAGTTCAACAAGAGCGTGCTGATCACCGACGAGGTAATGCAGCAGATAAAGGACTGCTACGACTTAGCACCGCTGCACAATCCGGCCAACGTGACCGGTATCGAGGCTATCTCGTCGATACTTCCCGACGTGAAGCAGGTAGGCGTGTTTGACACCGCATTCCACCAGACGATGCCCGCAAGCTCATTCATGTATGCCCTGCCCTACAAATATTATACCGAAGACGGGGTACGCCGCTACGGCTTCCACGGCACTTCACACCGCTATGTGTCGGGACGCGTATGCGAGATACTCGGCGTAGATCCGGCCAAGCAGAAGATTGTCACCTGCCACATAGGCAACGGCGGCTCTATCACAGCGGTAGACGGCGGCAAGAGTGTGGACACGTCGATGGGTCTGACTCCGACCGAAGGTCTGATGATGGGTACACGCGTAGGCGACATCGATGCCGGCGCACTCACCTATCTGATGAAACGCCACAATCTCACTGTCGACGAGCTGCAACGCATCATCAACAAGGAGAGCGGCGTGGCAGGCGTGACCGAAATGTCGTCGGACATGCGAGATATCGAGAATGCCGACAAGGCCGGCAACGAACGCGCACACTTGGCTCTCGAGATGTATGAGAAGCGCATCGTGAAGTATATCGGAGCTTACGCAGCCGAGATGGGTGGTGTGGACATCATCGTATTCACCGGCGGTGTCGGCGAGAACCAGACGGGAGTACGCGAGAATGTATGCCGTCCGCTCAAGTTCATGGGCGTGGAAATCGACAACGAGCTCAACAGCCGTACACGCGGCACGGAGACTGTCATCTCGACTCCGGCATCACGAGTGAAAGTGGTGGTGGTGCCCACTGACGAGGAGCTGATGATAGCCCGCGACACCGAAAGCATAGTCAAAGGGTAAAATAAGTAACTGTTTAAATTTATTTTGAACAGTTACTTACATAAGATGATGCGGACGCGATAAATCGCGTCCCTACAACTAAACTAAATTATAAACAGATAAACTATGACAAAAATCAAAGCAGCCATAGTCGGCTATGGCAACATCGGGCATTATGTGCTTGACGCTCTTAAAGAGGCCCAGGATTTCGAGATAGCCGGCGTGGTACGCCGCTCTACGGCCAACACACCCGCCGAGCTGGCACCTTACAAAGTAACAACCGACATCGATGAACTCGGGAAAGTTGATGTAGCCATACTCTGCACCCCTACCCGCGAAGTCGAGAAATATGCGGCTGAATATCTTGCCAAAGGTATCAATACGGTAGACTCTTACGACATACACACTTCGATAGCCGAGCTGCGCCGCAATCTTGACGCCATAGCCAAGGCCAACGGCACGGTAGCGATAATATCGGCCGGATGGGACCCGGGAAGCGACTCGATAGTGCGCACGCTGATGCAGGCTGCCGCACCCAAGGGTATCACCTATACCAATTTCGGTCCCGGCATGTCGATGGGACACACCGTATGCGTAAAGTCGAAACCGGGCGTAAAGAACGCGCTGTCAATGACAATACCCCTCGGAACGGGCATACACCGCCGCATGGTGTATGTGGAACTTGAGGATGGCGCGCGCCTGGAAGACGTGGCAGCAGCCGTAAAGGCCGATCCCTATTTCGCATCGGATGAAACGCATGTGATGGCAGTGGCATCGGTCGACGAAGTGAAGGATATGGGTCACGGCGTACACATGGTGCGCAAAGGCGTATCGGGATGCACCCAGAACCAGCGCTTCGAGTTCAACATGTCAATCAACAATCCTGCACTGACCGCCCAGATACTCGTAGACACCGCCCGCGCTGCGATGCGTCAGGCTCCGGGAGCATACACGATGATTGAAATTCCGGTGATAGACCTGCTGGACGGCGACCGTGAGGAACTGGTAAAACATCTCGTATGAGCCCGATATCAGCAGTCATAACATGGAACGCCGACCCGGTGCTGTTTCATCTCGGAAGTATTGAGGTGAGATGGTACGGACTGATGTTTGCCATCGGTTTTCTCGTCGGCTACAAGATAGTGGAGAAGATGTTCCGCCATGAAGGCGCACCCGAGAAATGGCTCGGCGTGCTTCTGCTGTGGTTAGGAGCCGGCACTATCATAGGCGCGCGCTTAGGGCATGTGTTCTTCTACGAATGGGAGGTCTATTCCCAGCATCCGCTCCACATATTATATATATGGGAAGGGGGCCTTGCGAGCCACGGAGGTGCGATCGGCATCATCGTATGCGTGATATTGTTTTCGATATTCACTACGAAGAAAAGTCCGCTATGGACTTTTGACCGCATAGTCATACCGACGGCGCTTGTAGGGGCGCTTATACGTATAGGCAACCTGTTTAACTCGGAGATATACGGTCATCCCACCGACTTGCCATGGGGATTCATCTATCTGCGGGGGTCGGAGTTTCCGGGACAGGCATGTCATCCGACGCAACTCTATGAGGCGCTGTGCTATCTTGCATTGTTCGGACTGCTGATGTGGATGTATTGGAAACGCAATGACGAGGAACGGCCGGGACTTATATTCGGTGTTTTCCTTGTGATATTGTTTACATGCCGGTTCCTGATTGAGTTCGTCAAGAATGACCAGGTTGCATTTGAATCGCAGATGACGCTGAATATGGGACAATGGCTAAGCGTGCCGTTCATACTGCTGGGAGCGTTCCTGATAATACGCGCCATGCGACGGCCACGGCTGCATCTGGAGTTTCCAAACCGGTTTTCCAACGAAAAGAAAAAATAGTGAAAAAGCTGCGGAAACGCAGCTTTTTTTATTTACATATGAAGTGTGGCAGATACCATGACACCGAGGGTGTTGCAGAACTCGGCTTTAATATTCCGCGGTTGAAAACCGCGGCTACTATATGATTGACTATCAAGAGACTTTACATAGTAGCCGCGGTTTTCAACTGCGGAAAGTTACCACGGGGGCGAGACGCCCCCGCCCCTATCCCCTGTCAACTCAGCTTAAGTATACAGCATGCGGGTGAAGCCCTACAAGATGGTGGATTATTTCCGATATATTAGTGTCTGCTACATGCTCCGATACTGATGGGATTATATGCAAAAGGCAACGGAAGCCGGTTCCGAGTGGTGGAAGGGCTTCCGTTGTCTTTGGTTTTGCGAATATTTATTTTAATGAGCTATTTTTATAGAGGGTGACTTTCCTAAGGCCCCCCAATATGCTTTACTTTCAATAGTTCTGCTGCTTGCGCTCGAACCAGCCTTGGTCTTTACCGCAAACGGGACATTTCTTGGGCGCGGATTTGCCTGTGAACACAAAACCGCAGTTACGGCACATCCATTCTACCGGTTCTTCCTGTGAAAATTCAGTGCCTGACGAAAGACGTTCAAGAAGTTTCAGATAGCGTTTTTCGTGCTCGATTTCAACCTTTGCAACATTTTTGAAGAGCGTGGCGATTTCGGGGAAACCCTCATCCTGTGCGGTCTGTGCGAATGTAGAATACAATGCGCTCCACTCCTCGCGCTCGCCGGCTGCGGCCTCGGCAAGATTTGTCTGAGTGTCGCCGACAACTCCGGCCGGATAGCCTGCTGTGATTTCCACCATGCCGCCTTCGAGCTTGGCAAAAAACTGCTGCGCATGGCTCAACTCCTGTCCGGCAGTCTCGAGAAATACCGAGGCAATCTGTTGATAACCTTCCTCAATGGCTTTCTGTGCGAAGAGGGTGTAACGGTTGCGGGCCTGACTCTCGCCTGCAAAAGATGCGAGGAGATTTTTCTCGGTCTGCGTGCCTTTGATGCTTTTCTTATCCATAATCAATCAATAGTTGAAGATTAGTAATCATTAAGTATGAGCCGAAGAGGTTGATTTCCAATTCACGAGGACTCACGACTTTTAAACATCATTCCAATTAAAAAAGTTTAGCCGAACGGGTATTTTTTAGTAATGGGGGACATAAAGGCTAAGGTGAATAAGTCGAATAAGCCCAATAAGTCATATATGATTTATAAGATTGTGGAGAGGATAGTATTATAGGGCATTTTTTTGACGGCCGGACGTTAATTGCCTGCTCCCGCATGTTTGAAAAAAATCATAAAAAACATTATTTGAGGGTCATTTTTTTCGAAACAATTAGTCAATTATTCGCATATTTATGTTATCTTTGCAGCCTAAATTGACGGAAACGTCACAAGCAGTCAATCAGATAGTTTATCATCATTGTATCATTATCACATAAACTATGAAGCTATTACAGGCTAAATTAGCACAGTATCAAGAGCCGCAGAAAGCCAAAGCAGCAGGAATCTATCCATATTTCCGCGCCATCTCCTCCGAGCAGGATCCCGAAGTAATCATCAATGGCAAGAAAGTGCTGATGTTCGGTTCCAACTGTTACACCGGTCTTGTCAACGACCCCCGCATCAAAGAAGCAGCGATAGAAGCGACGAAGAAATACGGAACCGGATGTGCCGGTTCGCCTTTCCTCAACGGTACGCTTGATTTGCACAAAGAACTTGAGGCAGCGATTGCCAAATACATCGGCAAAGAAGATGTAATGATTTACTCCACCGGTTTTGAGGTAAATCTCGGCGTGGTATCATGCCTTACCGGCCGCGAGGACTATATATTATGGGACGAGCAGGACCACGCATCAATCATAGAAGGCCGACGTCTGTCGTTCTCTCAGTCGCTCAAATACAAGCACAACGACATGGAGTCGCTTGAAAAGCAGCTTCAGAAGTGTGACCCTGACAAAGTGAAACTCATAGTGACCGACGGCGTATTCTCTATGGAGGGCGATGTAGCCAATCTTCCCGAGATAGTACGTTTGGCCAAGAAATACAACGCATCGGTGATGGTGGACGAAGCTCACGGCATCGGCGTGTTCGGCGAAGGCGGCCGCGGTACGTGCAACCATTTCGGCGTGACCGACGATGTAGACCTCGTGATGGGCACATTCTCAAAATCGTTTGCATCGCTCGGCGGTTTTATCGCTACTGACAAAGAGATAACCAACTTCCTGCGTCACCATTCACGCTCGTACATATTCACTGCATCAATCACTCCGGCCTCCACAGCCGCCGCGCTTAAAGCACTCGAGATAATGCAGACCGAACCCGAGCGTCAGGAAAAACTCTGGGAGGTGACCAACTTCGCCCTCGAAGGTTTCCGCAACATGGGTTGCGAAATCGGCAACACTTCGACTCCGATTATCCCTCTCTACATACGCGACAATTTCAAGACTTTCGCCATAACCCGCGACCTCTTCGACGAAGGTATTTTTGTCAACCCCGTGGTATCGCCGGCAGTGGCTCCGCACGACACACTCATACGCTTCTCGCTGATGGCCACTCATACCCACGAGCAGGTGACCACCGCACTGGAGAAGATACAGAAGGTGTTCCGCGCACACAATCTTATCCCTTAAACGAGACATTTTCATTTATCATTATAAATAGGGGACATCGCCTGATGTCCCCTATTTTTATACCTTCTGACGATGAAACCGTGGAGAATACATACGGCCGCAAAACATGGGGTGCCCCGATAATATATATTAACTAACCGGGACCAAAAAATATGGAAAATCATTTGCAAATTAATCGGTCTTTTAATAATTTTGTATACCTGCATTTGAGGATAATACAGAATATCCACGTGCGGCATAAATTGTAAAAAGAAGTATAATTATCTAATTATCACAACATCATGCACAAGAAATTTATCTGCGTAGTTTGTGGCTACGTACATGAAGGAGATGAAGCTCCTGAAAAATGCCCTATATGCGGCGCACCCAAAAGCAAATTCAAAGAACTTGATACTGAAGCTGAACTTACATTCGTGACCGAACACGAAATCGGCGTAGCAAAAGGTACAGGCGAGGAGATGATAAAGGACCTCAACGCACACTTCAACGGCGAATGCGGCGAAGTGGGTATGTATCTGGCAATGTCACGTCAGGCTGACCGCGAAGGCTATCCCGAAATTGCCGAGGCTTTCCGCCGCTATGCATTCGAGGAAGCTGAACACGCAGCAAAATTCGCCGAACTCCTCGGTGACTGCGTATGGGATACCAAGACCAACCTCGAAAAGCGCATGCAGGCAGAAGCCGGCGCAAATGCCGACAAGATGCGCATAGCCCGCAATGCAAAAGAGCAGGGTCTTGACGCTATCCACGATACCGTTCACGAAATGGCAAAAGATGAAGCCCGTCACGGACAAGGTTTCGCCGGTCTTTACAAACGCTACTTCGGCAAATAATCATCCGGTATAATATTACGGCGTCCCATAGATGGATATTCTTATGGGGCGCCTTTTTATTTTTATTATCAATGGGCAAGAGGATTGAGCGGGAGAAAAAGACGGTAGAGACGATGATACGGATGTATTGCCAAGGGCACTGTCATGCTTCGGACGGAGATTTATGCGGGGAATGCTCGGAACTATTGGCATACGCTCTCGCGAGGCTGTCGCGATGTCCGCACGGAGACGGGAAACCGACCTGCCGCAGATGCATGATACATTGCTACCGTAAAGATATGCGTGAACGTATAGGTGCTGTGATGAGATGGAGCGGCAAAAGGATGATAATCTATCACCCGATAGCGGCGGTGAGGCATCTTTTGGGAAGGTAGCGAAACGGGGTTGTAATTATGCACAGAATTCAAATAAGGCAGCCGAAATCACACTCTCGCCCTCTCCGTGGGCTCGCACCACTTATTCCCTTTTACCCCGCCCTCCGCTACGCGTCGGACGGGGATAGTGACACCACCGGGCCTGCGGCCCTCCGCTATTTGAGCTGCATTATACAAACCATGCTATTATCAATATCCAGGCCGCGCTTTCCTATGTATAGGCTGCGCTTTTCTATCCTGTTGGGTACTTTAATTATCGGCTGATGAACTGCTCAGGTATCGGAGGCTGCGGCGCAATGGTTGATGACAAGCGAGGCAAGGATTATGCCGAAAGTGGCGGTCACCTGCATTAGCGAACCGTTGACCGTAGGCTTGGATATTTTGTCGGTGGAATAGGTGTCGTGATTCTCGCCTCGGTTCTCGACTATTTCATCGGAATAAACTACCTTGAATTTACGGCGTGGAAGCTCGCCGGAGCGTTTGAAGCGGGTGCGCAAAGCGGCTGCGAGGCGGCAACCTTTGGCCTTCCAGAATTCATCGACGCGTATGCGTGTCGGATCGGTCTTGAGTGCTGCGCCCATCGACGAGAAGAACCGGCAACGGGATGATGTGGCACGCTGTATCAGCAGTACTTTATCGCGCAGGGAGTCGATTGCATCTATGACGTAGTCGTAGGTGCTGAGGTCAAATAAGTCGGCCGTATCCGGAGTGTAGAGCATATTGTAGGCCGTGACAGATGCCTGCGGATTTATTGACATAAGACGTTGCTTCATTACCTCGACTTTGGATTGTCCGACAGTGGAGGACAGTGCGGGCAGCTGACGGTTTATGTTGGAGGGCGCGACATTGTCAAAGTCGACAATATCGAGATGATATACTCCGGTACGCACAAGCGTCTCGGCGACCCAGCTGCCTACGCCTCCCATGCCGAATATTATGACACGGACGCGGGCAAGGCGCTCCACGGCTTCGGCTCCGAGGAGCAGCTCGGTACGGCTCTCCCACTGTTGTCGTTCGATTGCTTTCATGCAACAAAGATAGTATTTTTATCGTTATAGAGATATAATAACGTTTAATATTGTGTTATGGAAAGCAAATCAGTAAAGGATACATTGCTGACCCGTCGTTCGATAAGGCGTTTCGAGCGCGAGGCAATCACTCAGGAACAGCTCGATTTCATCTACGAAGCGATACGGAATACTCCTACAAGCTACAACGGCCAACAGTTCACGGTCATAGATGTAGACGACCAGACAATCAAAGAAAAGCTCTATGAGATAATCGGACAGAAACAAATCAAGACCAGCAACAGATTCATGGCATTCTGCATAGACTACAACCGTATAGGCGGGTTTGCCAAAAGTGAAGGAGTCGAGATGCCGGCATTCCGCAATACGATGGACGGAGTAATCGTGGGCATTGTCGACGCATCACTGGCGATGATGAGCGCTGTGGCAGCAGCCGACTCGGTTGGCCTCGGCTGTTGCTGCATAGGATATGCACGTACTGCCAATCCAAGGGCAGTAGCCGAAACGCTCGGATTGCCGGAGGGAGTGTTCGTGGTATGCGGTCTGTCGCTCGGGGTGCCACGCGAGATGCCCGACATGAAGCCCAAGATGCCTGCTTCGCTGCTCATACATCATAACGGTTACCGTAAGGATGATATGCTTCCGGAGCTTAAAGCATATGATGCTGAAATAAAACAGTACAATGCGACCCGCGCCGGAGGTACGTCGGACAACGACTGGCTCAGACATATCCTTTCCTATTATGACGAAGCGATAGGATATGAAATGCTTGAAGCTTTGAAAGGGCGCGGTTTCGACATAAAGAAATAACTACCGGGGGGGTGCAAACCTAAATCTTCCGCGGTTAATCATCGCCTTTGCCGAGCAAAGCGCCAAAGGCTATGATCGACTGCAGAAGATTTAGTTTTGTAATGCTCTATTTTTTTCATTGCTTACGATACTATTTCCCGGGAATATTCCTTTTGTCCCATACCGGATGAGCCGGGTCCTCGGCCACTAAGGCTTCAGCAAGGCTTATACCGAGAGCATCCGCAAGCATAGTGCCATACTCGGGGTCGGCATTATGGCAGGCACGGACGTGGCGCTGCATGATAAATAAAGGTACACCCTGCATCTGGGCGGCCGTATTCGTGCATGTAAGTTTCTTGTCTACATCGCTCATCAATCGCCACAGTTTGCCTGGCTGCGTGTAGTAATCGTCGTCGTATTGGCGTTCGTCATAACTGTAGGCATCGCCGTGGAGAGGCAACGGTGGTTCTTTGAGCGAGGGAGTATCCTGCCATTCGCCGAAACTGTTGGGTTCGTAGGATATTGTTGAGCCCAGATTGCCGTCGGTGCGCATCCTGCCGTCGCGGTGATAGGAATGCGAGGGGGATTTCGGCTGATTCACAGGAATGAGATTATGGTTCACGCCGAGACGATAACGCTGGGCGTCGCCGTAGGAGAAAAGCCGTCCCTGAAGCATTTTATCAGGGGAAAATCCGATTCCGTCGACAATATTTGCGGGATTGAATGCGGCCTGCTCGATTTCGGCAAAGAAATTATCGGGATTGCGGTTGAGTTCGAGAATGCCTACGTCGCGCAACGGGAAATCCTTGTGATACCATACCTTTGTGAGGTCGAACGGATTGATGTGATACAGGCGCGCCTCATCTTCGGTCATTAACTGTATCTGGAGTTTCCAGCGGGGAAAGTCGCCCCGCTCGATAGCCTCGAACAGGTCGCGCTGGTGGGATTCGCGGTCTTTGGCGATAATGGCAGCGGCTTCTTCATCGGTAAGGTTCTTTATACCCTGCAAGGTGCGGAAATGAAATTTTACCCACGTGCGGCGGTTATCCTTGTCGATGAAACTGTAAGTATGGCTTCCGAAACCGTGCATGTGGCGGAACGATGCGGGAATGCCTCGCGGCGACATGGTGATTGTGACCTGATGCAAGGCTTCGGGAAGGAGTGTCCAGAAATCCCAGTTGGAAACCGGATTGCGCATGCCGGTGCGCGGGTCGCGCTTGATGGCATGATTGAGGTCGGGGAATTTCAGGGGGTCACGCAAAAAGAATACGGGAGTGTTGTTGCCGACGAGATCCCAGTTGCCTTCGTCGGTATAAAATTTCATTGCGAAACCGCGGATGTCGCGCTCGGCATCGGCCGCTCCACGTTCACCGGCAACGGTTGAGAACCTTACAAGGCACGGCGTCTGCTTCCCTATTTCCGAGAAGATAGATGCACGGGTAAATTCTGAGATATCGTTTGTGACGGTAAATGTGCCAAAAGCGCCGGAGCCTTTGGCGTGCATACGTCGTTCGGGGATTACCTCGCGGTCGAAATGAGCTATTTTCTCAAGATACCAAGGGTCCTGAGCAATGAGCGAACCGGGGTGACCGGCGGTCGGGACATTCTGGTTGTCGGCGATAAGGCGCCCGTTTTCAGCGGTAAGTCTTTTCTTATCCATACAATTTTTATTAGTTAATAGTCAGTATGAGTATCAGTTACAACATCAAGAGAATAAAAAGAGTTTGAACTTGCTCTTATCATCGCAATATTTTCATGAAATTTGCTTATTTTTGCATTATGTCCGAACTAACAGATAACAGATACAGCCAAAACGAGGACAGACCACTCAGAATCCTGCTTTTGGGCGATGCAAGCAATTTCCACAATTGCCTTGCTCAAGGGCTGCGCCGCATGGGGCACGATGTCACAGTAGCTTCAGACGGTTCGAAGTGGATGGATACGGAGAGGAACATCGACCTGTCGCGCCCGCTCCCCGGAAAAGCGGGTGGCCTGATGCTTTGGCTTAAAATCAAAAGCATGCTTGCAAAACGTTTTTCGGGATATGATGTAGTGTCATTATACAAATATTTCGCCACACTCAAGCCCAAAAGATTACACAAGATTTTTGATTACCTGATAACGCACAATCACCGGGTTTTTACGTGCGTACTAAGTGCCGACCCACATTATATTGACACATGCCTCGGGAAGAATCCGCCTATACGATATAGCGAATTTCATATCAACGGAACGCCCTCAGAATATGCTCATGCCAGCGAGGATGATATAAAAAGATGGTTTGCACCGGAACTGACATCATTGTGTAACGATATTTATTCGCGGTCGGCGGGTTCTGTGACCGCACTATATGAGTATCACGAAATTTGTCGCTCACTCTTGCCCGAAGAGAAACTTGCCTATGGTGGAATACCTGTGGACACAACAACGATTGATTATGTCGGTACCAATCCAACCGGAAGAAAAACACGAATTTTTTTAGGGCGCCATGCCGGACGTCTTCTTGAAAAGGGAACTGACAAATTACAGGTAGCGGCTCAACGTGTTGTCGAAGCTCATCCTAAGGCTTGTACACTCGACATTGTCGAAAATCTTCCTTACTCTGACTACTTACAACGACTACGCGAGGCAGATATCGTACTTGACCAGTTATACTCATACACCCCGGCGACCAATGCACTACTTGCGATGGCTATGGGGAAAACAGTTGTATCGGGGGGAGAACCCGAATATTATGATTTCATCAATGAAAAATACAACCACCCTATCATCAACGCAGTACCTGACGATGATGACGCACTTTTCCGTTCAATCGAAAGAGCCGTATTACAACCTGAAAGAATGAGCGAAAGAGGCATTAAAAGTCGTGATTTTGTAATTAAGCATAATGATGTAATGGTTGTCGCCAATCGTTTTCTTGATTTCTGGATATCAAAATTATGATAGCAAACTACAATACTATACGAAAGTTGGATGTTCTCATCGCCACTCACGGCAATGACGGACTAAGGAAAGTAGCGGAAATGTCACTGCCGAAAGTCGACGGCGTGCATTACATAGTTACATGGCAAATGCCAAATGATGAAGGAATCCCTACGTCTCTGATGCGTGACGACGTCGAAGTACATAAAGAATTATCGCTCGGCTCAAGCAATAACAGAAATGCGGGGATTGCAACATCAGTTGCTCCCAATTGTCTTATCGCTGACAATGATTTAAGATATACTCCCGAATCACTAACGACAGTGATTGAATGTTTGGAGAAATATCCGGATATCGATGTCGCCACATTCCGTCATAGCGGTGAACCGGTGTATTATCCGGCAGAAGAAATAGATTTTACTAAACATATGCCAAAAGGATACAGTGTTACATCATTTGAAATAGCATTTCGACGCAAATCAATCGGTAATATACGTTTTGACACGAATTTTGGTATAAATGCTCCATTGGCAAGCTGCGATGACCCACTATTCATTCTTGATTGCCGACAAGCCGGCTTAAAATGCAGATTTTTCCCTATAACAATAGTGGAACATTTAGGTATTTCTATTGGCTACCGAAGGGTAACAGATTTCCGTGTAGCAATGTCACATGGAGCTTACATTCGTCTTGCGTATGGCATATTAGGCATTCCGCGCGTGCCGTTGTTTGCATGGCGGGCATGGCGGAAAGGGAGGATGCCGTTGTTTTGGGGAGTTTATCATGTCACGAGGGGATTTTTCTCCAAGTATGTGGGGATGCACAAAGCGAAGGCACGCGCGTATAGGACAAAACAATAATTAAGTATGTGATTGTTCTGCCTTATTTTTTGTCAGAATATGAACTCAGAATATGAAAGGGGTATCTTTCACATAGATTCTGAAATCTTTTATAGCACCGGGTACTTCAGCTTCCATACGTGGCAAGCAGCTGAATCCGGATATATTGCGGGAAGTGCCCAAGTCAATTACGATTGAGTGCGGGAACGGCATACCGGCTTCAGTCTGCCAATATGTCGATTCCTGAAGGTCAAAGGTCTTGTCGGCCGAGCGATTGGTCGCATTTGTATCCTCACTGTCGGCATACATTACTGTCCACGGTTCGCGTGAAAGCCGTCCGCCATTTTCATCAAGGAGGTACATCTCGGCTATTGCGGCAATGTCGCTGCCGTCAATGGCATCGACAGCCTCTATACAGACATAGCGTCCGCGTACGGGGGTAAACCTGACCTCCTGCCAGCCGTTGCCGGGGTGGAATGAGCCGGTAAACGCAACCTTTTCTTCCGACAGGTCAAGAGATTCGCCCTCCTCCCGATGAATCTGACGTTTCTTGACAAGCAATTGGTCAAGTTTTGGTTCTGTCAGCCCTTCGCAGACAACCTCGCGCGGTCCGACTACATCAAAAACGAGAATTTCATTCTCCCCCTTCTTAAGCCAGCAGCCGGGCATGTAGAGAGTCTGCTGCGGGCCTATTTCCCAGATACGGCCCATAGGATGGCCGTTGACGTAAACAAGTCCTTTCCCCCACGTCTCGAAGTTAAGAAACGTATCGGCCGGTTTCTTGAGGTTGAAACGACCGCGATAGACACCTATCGGATACCTGCCATCGGTTTTACCGACTTCGGAAACTGGCCGGAACGACATCGCAGTGTAAATGTCATAGGCATCATTGATATTGAATACATGCCAGTTCTTTAAGTCGCTCACCCATTTGTAGCCGTCATTATCGACCGTAAGAGTCACATTGCCGGTTATTCCTTTGAAATCCTTTATGGCGCGCCCGAAATTGATACGTCCCATTGCCTCGACGAGAATGTCGAGCGTGGCATCTTTCCGGCATGCCGGAAGCATAAGTTCTTTCTCTCCGTTACGGCGGTCAAGTTTGCCGACATACTTGCCGTCGACAAATACCTGAGCGAAATCATGCGGCTCGTCCACGGTAAGGAGTGCGGGCGACGACAATTCGGGCAACGTGGTGCGGTAGAGTATTGAGCCGAATCCCTGGTCATATTCCTCCATAGTCTTTATATCGGCATCATGTCGCGGTGACGGAAGATTGTCGACGAGAGGTGCGACTTCGGTAAACGAAAACTCGGGTACCTTTGTTACAGGTATCGCCGCGGGTACTTTGGGAAGTTTATCTCCTCCGGTATATTTCGACAACGTCTCGCGTAGCGCCCAATACTTTGGCGTTGGAGCGCCGGATTCGCTTATCGGCGCGTCATAATCGTAGGATGTCACATCGGGAGCGAAGCCGGGAGAATTGGCTCCAGCCCAATGGCCCCAGTTGGTGCCGCCGTGAGTCATATACAGACTGAATGATATATTCTTTGACAACATCTCGTCTATGCCCGCTATCATGTCGGCGGTCGGACGAGTCTCATGGTTGGCGCCCCATTTGTCGAACCAGCCGCTCCAGAACTCGGAACACATAAGCGGGCTGTCGGGACGCACCTCCTTAAGCCGAGCAAACTGCTGGTCGATGTTGGCACCTGTCCCGAAATTGACTGTCCAAAGCAAATCATCAAGACCATTGTCAAGGAAGTTGGATGACCAGTCACACTGAAACAGAGTCACGTCATCACCGAAATTATCACGCAGCATATCACGGATTGCGGAGACGTATGGCTTATCCTTGCCGTATGAGCCGTATTCGTTTTCAACCTGTATCATGATTATCGGTCCGCCGTGGGCGATAGTAAGATCGCCTACCTGTTCAGCGACTTTTTTCTGAAACTTATCGACTCTCTCGAGGAAAAACGGGTCCTGCTCACGAAGCCGTATATCCTTCTTCTTCAACAGCCACCAGGGCAGGCCGCCCATTTCCCACTCGGCGCATACATAGGGGCCGGGACGCAGGATGACTTTCATGCCATTGGCGGCACAAAGTTCCACGAACCCGCGCAGATTGTTCTGTCCCGAAAAGTCAAATTTATCCATTTCCGGCTCATGGGAATTCCAGAACACATACAGGCAGATAGTATTCATGCCGAGAGCCTTGCACATCTGTATCCTGTGTTCCCAATATTCTTTCGGAATACGCGGATAATGCAGCTCCGCTGCCTTTATGACGAACGGCTTGCCATCAAGCAAAAATGTGCCGTCGGAGGATGAAAAGCGCGGGTAGATATTCTCTCCCGGGATATTTGCAGACACATCGGCAGATTCAAGAGGCCGTGATACACCAGATACCAAGGGTATACCGATTGCGGCTGCGAGCAGCATGGACATACAGCGTATTTTCATGATATGGTTTGTTTAAGATATTGCAGATAGTAAAAGAGCCAACTTTCTAAAGTCGGCTCAAAAATTTGTATCCCCGTGGGGAGTCGAACCCCAATCGTTGGAACCGGAATCCAATATTCTATCCATTGAACTACGGAGACATAATGCTTCGCAAATTTCTGCTGACCGTTTTATTCGCTGAATTTGCGCTTTGCGTTGTGCAAAATTAATCGTTTATTTGTATTTTTGCAAATCAATCGTACGTTTTTTGCGACTCACGCGACTACGATTTAATATAAACACGGCAATTTTATGAATGTAAGAATAGAGGAAAGCTGGCACAAGGCACTTGCCGAGCAATGGGAAATGCCATATTTCAAGACTCTCACCGACTTTGTGAGGGCTCAATACGCCACCACAACGGTGTATCCCCCCGCGTCAAAAATATTCGCGGCATTTGATGCATGTCCTTTTGACAAGGTGAAGGTCGTCATACTCGGACAGGACCCATATCACGGGCCGGGGCAGGCCAACGGACTGTGCTTTTCGGTAAATCCGGGCGTTCCCTATCCCCCTTCGCTCATAAATATCTTCAAGGAGGTGTCCTCCGACACCGGAGCCGCAGCGCCGTCTGACGGCGACCTGTCACGCTGGGCACGGCAAGGCGTATTCATGCTCAACTCGGTGCTTACCGTAGAGCAGGGACGCGCCGCATCGCATGCTTCACGCGGGTGGGAGACGCTTACCGATGCCGCAATCGCCGCCTTGTCAGCCAACAGGGAGCATTTAGTGTTTCTGCTTTGGGGAAGCTATGCCATAAATAAAGGGAAACTCATCGACCGCAGCAAGCATCTGGTACTGACATCTGTACACCCTTCTCCCCTCTCGGCTCACCGCGGATTTTTCGGCAACCGACATTTTTCGCGTGCGAACGAATATCTTCAGGCCCACGGCATCACGCCTATACAATGGTAAGAGGTCAGACAGTCATATTATTCCTGTTGGCGGCTGTATCGGCATGGGCGAAAGATACCATGACCGGGATTTTTGACGATTCGTTCCATACCCTCCGCATCAGTGTCAACGACAATTACATGGCACCTCCGGTACTGATGTTGGACTCCGGCGACGAGCTGACAATTTCATTTGACGAAATCACTGAAAGCAATTCCTATCTGCGCTACTCGCTGATGCATTGCAATGCCAACTGGACACAGTCGTCGCTCGTCGAGTCGGAATTTCTCGACGGATTCAATTTCGGGAATGTCGACGATTACGAATACTCACAACTTGCGGCCACCCATTATGTCAACTACCGCATAACGCTTCCCAACGACCGGTTCAGGTTTAAGGTATCGGGCAACTATCTCCTGCGCGTCTACCGCGACGACGACCCCGAAACGACGCTGTTACAGGCACGGTTTATGGTTTCGGAATCCACGGCAACGGTAACGGCCGACGTGCTCGGCGTGACCGACATAGACTACAATGACGCACACCAGCAGGTATCGGTGACTGTCGACGCCACAAATGCAAAAGTCGAGGATGTGTTCAACGACATGATGGTATACGTGAGCCAGAACGGACGACTTGACAATGAGGTCATGGTACGGCAGCCGCTGCGCGTTTCAGGAAAGACCGCATATTACGAACATCTGCGCCCGCTTATCTTCCCCGCCGGCAACGAATACCGCCGCATGGAGACGGTATCTACCACCTATCCCGGCATGAATGTAGAGAGCGTGGACTATTACGACCCGTATTATCACGCCACGCTGACGACCGACTATCCCCGTTCGGCCGACAAATACATCTACGACCAGACACAAAGCGGACGCTTCTTCGTGCGCGAATACAACTCGTCAAATTCCGATACCGAGGCTGACTACGTGGTGACACACTTCACGCTCGACGCTCCGGAATTGCCGGGTAAATATATATTTCTCGACGGTGATTTCACATCGAGGCGCTTCGACCCGCAGTCGCTTATGACCTACAACCGTGCGACGGGACGGTATGAGAAGACGCTCCTTCTCAAACAGGGTGCCTACAACTACCAGTATCTCACAGTCAATGCGGGAAGCAGCGACAGCGCCGCCTCGACATCAGTCATAGAAGGTGATTTCTACCAGACCCGCAACGAATATCTTGTCAAAGTGTACACCCGGCGTCGCGGCGAGCGCTATGACCGACTTATCGGAGTGACCACCGTCATGTTCCGATAGATATTGTCAGGCATCCGACAAATTACTAACATCAATCATGGACGAAGAAAAAGTTATGTTACAGATACAAAATGTACTGGTCTCGCTCGACCTTGCCGAACAATTCTTTTGCTGCGACCTTGACGCATGTCTCGGCCAGTGCTGCATAGAGGGTGACGCCGGCGCACCCGTGACGCCCGAAGAGGTAAAACGCATAGAGGAAGTTCTGCCTCTGATTAAAGACGACATGATACCCGCCGGACTTCGCGAAGTGGAGGAAAACGGAGTCGCCTATACCGACGAGGAGGGCGACCTCGTGACAACAATCGTCGACGGCCGCAACTGCGCGTTCACATGCTACGGTCCCGGCGGCAAATGTCTTTGCGCGATAGAGAAAGCGTGCCGCGAAGGACGCATCGACTTCCTCAAACCCGCGTCATGCCACCTCTACCCTCTCCGGCTGACTGAATATCCCGACTTCATAGCCGTAAATTACCACCGCTGGAAGATATGCCGTCCGGCCGAAACCCTCGGCCGCAAACTCGGCCTGCGCCTCTACCAATTCCTCGAAGGTCCCCTGACAGCCCGCTTCGGCAAAGAATGGTACGACGAACTGTGCGAAGCCTGCGAAGCCTACCTCAAAGAATACCCCAACGGAATAGGCTAAATAACCTAACATTGAACTTCCATCAAAAGAATATTGCAGAAGCGGGTGCTAAGATAGTGCAAATTTTGATACATTTTCGTCGTGGGAGTCAAGGATAGGCAATTCTTTCCACAATTTGCTTTTTTGTTGATTGTTTTGTGGCTTTTTTTGAAGTAATTTTGTCATAACGCATAACGGTAATCTCGTTTATTATTAATCACAAATATTGCCGATTTTGACAAACCAAGCATATTAACAAATAAAGTATCTGCCATGAATAAAGCTTTGAAAATCGCTTTCTCTCTCTTGATGCTTCCGGGTGGCTTCACAGCCTATGCTGCTACGGAATATCTCCATTCGCCTGCAACGCAATGGAAAATATGCCCGGCCGATGAGGTCAGGATTGATGAAATTACCGACAACGGATATGATGCGTCCGGGTGGGTCGACGCCGTCGTTCCGGGCACAGCATTCAATTCATTCGTTGTTGCCGGAATGGAGAAAGATCCGAATTTCGGTGACAATATCCATTGTGTCGACCGAAAGAAATATGACCGATCGATGGCCTACCGCACCAACTTCCGCATACCCGGTAAACTGAGCGGCAATCGTCTATGGCTTAATTTTGACGGCATAAACCGCCGCGGCACCGTCTATCTCAACGGACGACAGCTCGGAGTGCTAGACGGGTTCATGCATCGCGGACGCTTCGACGTAACCGATATTGCCCTACGCGACGGCGACAACACCCTCGTCGTGGTTGTCGACATACCCCAACAACCTCTTGCCAATCAGGGAAGCCCCAATTACCTCTCATCGGCCGGATGGGACTGGATGCCCTACGTGCCAGGACTCAACAGCGGTCTGACTGACAAAGTGTGGATTTCCGATTCGGGTGACGCCACAATCGTCGGCCCGTGGATACGTACCGCCAAGCTCTCACCCTCGCACGACCGCGCCGAGCTGACCGTGGAGACCGGCGTAAAAAACTCCGGCAAGGAGAAGAAAAGATTTACCGTCAGGGGCACAATCACTCCCGGCGACATCACTTTTGAGAAAGATGTCGAAGTGGAACCGGGCTACACATCTGTCGTCGAGTTCGACAAGCGCTATTATCCGCAGCTCACGATAAAAAATCCCCGTCTGTGGTGGCCAAACGGATACGGCGAGCCGAACCTTTACAGTTGCCGCCTCGAAGTCCTTTCCGACGGCGAGCCAAGTCAGGAGCAGGAGGTGACATTCGGCATACGCAAATATTCCTACGACAAGAACGGCGGAGTGCTCCACATCAAAATCAACGATACTCCCGTATTTGTGAAAGGTGGCAACTGGGGCATGAGCGAATACATGCTCCGCGCCCGTGGTCAGGAAGACTACGACACACGCATAGCGCTCCACAAGGAGATGAACTTCAACATGATACGCAACTGGCTCGGCTCCGTCACCGACGAAGAGTTCTATGACGCATGCGACCGCAACGGCATCATGGTATGGGATGATTTCTGGATCAACTCCAACCCCAATGTCCCGTACGACCTCAACACGTTCCACAACAACGTGATGGAGAAGATAAAGCGGCTACGCAACCACGCAGCCATCGCCGTGTGGTGCGGCGACAATGAAGCCCACCCGCAGCAGCCTATCGACGACTGGATGGCCACCGACATAGCGTATTTTGACGGCGGCGACCGCATGTACCAGCCGCGCTCGAATGCCGAAGGGCTGAGCGGCAGCGGCTCGTGGGGCGCTTTCGACCCGCGCCACTACTTCACCCCCTATCCCAACAGCTACGCTGGCAGCGACGGCTACGGCAGCTGGGGATTCCGCACCGAAATCGGTACAGCCGTGGTGCCCACGTACACCAGTCTCGTGAAATTCATGCCCGAAGACCATCTCTGGCCCATCGACGAGATGTGGAACAAGCACTATTTCGGACAGAACGCTTTCAACGCCGACCCAGACGGCTATGTCAGAATGCTCACCGAAAACTGGGGAGCACCCGCCGATGCCGCCGACTTCTGCAAGAAAGGGCAGCTTCTCAATTACGAGTCAAACAAGGCTATGTATGAGGGCTGGATTGACCATATGTGGGACGATGCTTCCGGCATAATGACATGGATGAGCCAGTCGGCATACCCCTCGATGGTATGGCAGACCTACGACTACTACTTCGACCCGACCGGAGCCTACTGGGGATGCAAGTCGGCGTGCGAACCGGTGCACATCTACTGGAACCCCGTCAGCAATGCAATCCGCGTTGCAAACACTACTGCCGACGGGCGCTATGACCTCACAGCCGAAGCCCACGTGTACAATCTCGACGGCAAGGAGGTAAAACGATACACCAAATCAGGAAAGCTCAATTCCGCACCCAACAAGGTGACCGATGCCTTTACCCTCGATTTCAACACCGACCGCGATACAATATCTCTCGGCAAGACCGTCACCGCCTCGTCGACAAAAGAGGGTCAGCCCGGCGACGTAGCCGACAACAACTCCTCCACCCGCTGGGCTGCTGAGAAGAATCCCGGCGAATGGATTACCGTAGACCTCGGCGAGAAGATGAAAGTGGGCGGCGTACGCCTCAACTGGGAGGCCGCTTACGCAAAAAAATACAAGGTGCAGGTAAGCGGCGACGGACATTGGTGGCGAGATGTCGTCAACGAAGTGAACGGCGAGCCCGGCATCGCCGAATACTTTTTCCATGAAGCCGATGCCCGCTACGTGCGCATGCAGGGTGTGGAACTCGGCTCCGGCTACGGATATTCCCTTTGGGATTTCGACGTGTACGGTCCGGAAAAACCATCGGAAGGACTTGACGACACCCATTTCATCAACCTCCGGCTCACGGACAATAAAGGTAATCTCATAAGCGAGAACAACTACTGGCGCGGGCATGACCGCAAGAACTTCCAAGCTGTCAACACGATGCCCAAAGCCTCTCTCAAAGTCAAGGACAGCATGAAAATAGTTGATGGAAAGGCAGTCATTACCGCCGTCATCACCAATCCGCGCAACGCCCGCTCGGCCGCATTCGCCGTGCACGCCCAACCGATACGCAACAGCGACGGCGAACGCCTGCTTCCAGCCATCGAGAGCGATAACTACTTCACCCTGATGCCAGACCAAAGCAAGACCGTGACCTTCACATTCTCACCCTCCCTGCTCGATGACTCCGGCTACACAATGAATGTAGAAGCCTACAACAACTGATACCGCCCCTATTTCGGAAACCACACTTTATATTCCGCGAAAAACCGCAGCTACTACGTTGACGATAAACCTGTTAGCAGGATGATGCTGCAAAACTTGTATAGGTGAGTGCATGATGTAGGGCTGCTCCCTGGAGCAGCCGCCGGGAGCGTATGATTATCAGCGACTTGACGGCTGCACCAGGGTGCAGCCCTACAATATGATGCGTCATATTTACAATATATTACTCTTGTCTCTTTAGGATTGCTATTTTGTTTTTGTAGTGGGGGAAGGTGATGCGATTATTTTTTACCGTGGAGGTCTGGCCGGTATATAGTTCTGTGACTTGGGTTCCGTTGGCAAAGACGCCGTCGACCGGGATTGGTTGACCGTCAACGGGGCGCAGTTTTATCAGCAGGGTGTCACGGTCGGTGTAGCGGAGGCAGGTATGCGTGTCGATGGTTCGCTGGCAGCCTGTACCTATGGCGGGATTGTCGCGGCGGATTTGGCCGAGGCGGCGGTAATGCGCAAGCAGCGTACTGTCTATGTCGTTCCAGTCCATGTCGGAGCGGAATGCCTGGTCGGCGTCGACGTTGAACCGTGCATCACTCAGTTTGCGGCCTGTCTCGTCGCCGTAGAATATCTGGGCTACGCCGGGTGCGAGAAGGAATGTGGTGGCGCAGTCAATCATGTTGTCCATGTCGGCATCGCGGTGATATGAGTTGTTCAGGTAGTTGAACGGGTGCCAGTCGGCGTGAGCGGCGACACTGTCGGCGTATGCCTGCCAGGTATAGACAATTCCGTCGAGGTCGCCATGCTTTGGGAAATAGAAATTGACCATGCTTGAAAAGCCGGCATCGGCGTAGTCGGGTTTATAGTCGATTGACGCACCGTCAAAGTCGCCTGTCATATAGAAGCGGTCGGTCCACTGCGCTGCGGAGTCGTCGGGATGGGCGGCACGCCACCGTGCAAGCGCATCGTTGCAGGCTTCGTCAAGCTCTTTCCAACGGTTGAGATGCACGTTTTCGACAATGTCGCAACGGAAGCCGTCGATACCGAACTCCTCGACCCACGATGAAATCCATGCCGTGAGATATTGCATCGGCGACCAGTCGCGGTTCTTACGGTATTTGCGTGCCGTGGGATTTACCCATGCGTCGTTTTTCTTACCCTCGCCTTTCCATTTACGGTGGAGGAAATCGGGAATCGCGACAGCTTCGTCGCTCTCGTCCTTGAAATCTGGCATGCCGTAAAGAGTGGCCTCAAGAGGATTGCTTTCGTCCCAGCCTTCATCGGGCATGCGTACCCAGCCGCGGCCGTACCATCCGTTCCAGTTCAGACGGTTCTCATAAAACTTGTCGTAGCTCCACTCGCGTATATGCTGCGCCGCCTGCTCTTCGGTAAGACCGGTATCGGCGAACCCGTATTGCACGGCATCGAGAAGCGTAGGGTAGCCGGGGTCGTTGAGATTGGCGCCGAGCATCACGCGTATGCCTTGTGAATGGAGTGTGTCGACAAGCTCGCGAAATTCTTCCACGGTGCCGTAATTCTTGTCAATCTGCGTATAGTCGAGAGGATAGTATCCGTGATAGCCGTAGTGGGGGAAATCGTTGACCGGCCCGCTGCCCGTCATCCACCCGTGGATTTGCTCATATACATCGGTCATCCACACCACATCGACACCGAGGTCGGTGAAATAACCCTCCTTGGCTTTGGCAAGCATACCTTTGAAATCACCGCCGTGGAATGTGGATGCATTGAGCCGCTCGCTGCCGTAGTCGACGATACGGCCATAGTTGACATCGTTGGTGCTGTCGCCGTTGCAGAAACGGTCGGTAATAACAAAATAGACTGTCGCGTTGCCCCAGTCAAAATCCTTGCCGCGGGACTGTGCCGCGACACTCATCACTAAACTCAAAACAGTTGTAAGCAGATATAATCTTTTCATAACAAAATAATTTTTCCACAAAATTACTTTGTTACACCCGACGTGTCAATACTGATTTATAACCATTCGGCATTAGTGATTGCATAAATAATGCAGATTTTCTTACAACAGTTTCATCGAGGTAGCCGCCATAACGGCTTCAACCGAGTTGCCTACGCTCAGTTTTTCAATTATGTTCTGGCGGTGACGGTTGACTGTGTGGACACTTATGTCAAGTATTCCGGCTATCTGTTTGCTCGGCTTGCCCTCCTTGATAAGCAGCAATATCTCCTTTTCGCGCCCGGTGAGAATACGGTCTTTCCTGTCGGATAGCGACAGGGTGATTATTTCTCCCGTAAAGTTATTTACGATGCGCGGATTGATATTAACGCCTGCTTCCTGAGCGGGTGCCAGGTCGTAGCAGCACATTATCAGCCATATTTTGCCGGCAGGCGAATGGCGCAGTATCTGCACGCTGTTGTCAAGCACGATATACCGTCCGCTTCTGTCCATTATACGTATGCGGGAGGTCGCCTTGTAATGCAGTTTCTCTTCGGGGGCAAGTGCGTCGACAAACTTGAAATACTCGTATTCAAGCATACGTTTCTCCACAAGGTCCTCGGGATGGAGGCGGTTGTAGATGATGTCCTCGTCGCTTGAGTCGACTTCCTGATACAGCTGCGGGGCATCGGTCAGTCCCATCAGGGTGCCGAGCCGTCCGGCAAAGAGATAGCAACGGTCGCACGAAGCGTCGGTAATGACCGAGCATGCCCCGTTGACACTGACATATCCCTCGGCCAGACGCCTGCATGCCGCTACTTCGGCGGCATCGAGCCGTTCGCGGTCGAGCGCCTGCGAGTAATATATGCTGTTAATCTCTTTACGCAGTATGTCCATAGTTCCTGATTATCGCCTCACAGCAGCATCATCGTTGTCGAGGCGTTTCACCTCATCGACGCTCTCGATTGCCGATATATGGTTGATGATAATTTTCAGTTCGGCGTATGAATGCACTCCGAAACGTATTTTGCTTACGACGATATTGCGCTCGGTGACGGAGTTGATTGATTCCATCGGGAGGCGGAATGTATTGGTGATGCAGTCGACTATATCAATGAAGAGATGGTTGCGGTCGACGGCACGCACTTTCAGCGTCACGGGATAAAGTTTATCGTCGGCCTTGAAATCGACCGGCACGACATCGTCGCCGTATGACGACGCCATGCTTATGGCTACGCGGCAGTCACGTTTATGGACGGTGAGAGTGCCCGGAAGTACATGGTTGCGTATGCCGATTACCTCCTCTCCCGGTATGGGATTACATTCCGGACAGCAGTAATAGGCTCCGCAGGGCACATTCTCCAGATAGCGGCGAATGGCCTTTTTTGCCTTGTAGGTGTGGGCGTACTGCTCCCAGTCGCGCTCGGGATGCACGGCCTCGTCGGTGAAAATCTCCACTACGTCGCCGCGCCGCAATGCGGTGGTCACCGGTTCAAGACGGCTGTTGATACGCGCATACTTGGCATGGTCGCCAAGCTGCGTATGCACCTCGTAGGCGAAATCGATCACCGTGGCGTTCTGCGGCAGTATTATCTTTTCGCCCCTTGGCGTGAACACCTGTATATCATCGTTGTAGAACGCTGTGACAATATCCTCCATGTAGCGTTCGTCGTGGTTCGGATTGCTGATAGTGTCGTGGAGCACTTTGCGGAATTTGGATATCCACATCATGATGTTCTCCTCGTTGCGCTCGGCCACGCATCCGAGTTGCGACTGACGTATCATCGCCTCGCTGCTGATATGCACCTCCTGCCAGCGGCCGAAGTCGGGAAGCAGCTTGGCGTGTATGCTCTGATAGCCGTTTTCCTTGGGCGAGTCGATATAGTTGCTCATGCTGCAGTGCTTCTCCTTGAAGCGGTCGGTCAATATGCAGTATATCTTCATCGCCATGACCTTCTCGCTCAGGTGGGTCTGATTCTCATCAAACACCACCTCCACGAAATGGCGGTATTTCAGGTGGTTGAAATCATCGCCGTATTTTCTCATCTTGCGCCACAGGCTGAATGGACGGCGATAGTCCACATTTACCCTGCTCTTGATTCCTGCCGCCGCGAGAGTTTCCTCAATCTGGCGCCGGAAAATCTCGAGCTTTCCGCGGTTGGCTTCCACATGCCGTTCTAATAGTCCGGCAATCTCATCATATTCGTCGGGACAACGGTAGCGGAACGATAGATTCTCAAGTTCGGTCTTGATATTGTACAGTCCGAGACGGTTGGCGAGCGGAGCGTAGAAATAGTCGGTCTCCCCCGCTATCTTCATCTGCTTTTCGGGCTTCATCGACGCGAGGGTGCGCATGTTGTGAAGACGGTCGGCGAGCTTCACGAGTATGGCACGTATGTCATACTGCATGGAGTTGAGTAGTTGGCGGTAGTTGTCGAGCTGCTTCGACAACTCATAATCATGGGTCGTTTTCTTGGTCACGACACGCACAAGAAACGCTACGTCGTCACCGAAACGCTCGCGTATATCATCAATGGTATAGGGCGTATCCTCGACCACATCATGCAGGAAACAGGCTATCACCGGATTGGCGCCGAGCATCAGTTCCTCCGCCGCTATATTCGCCACGGCAATCGGGTGAAGGATGTACGGTTCGCCGGTCTTGCGTTTCTGCGGCGTATGCGCCTCGCGTGCAAGTTCGAATGCAGCGCGTATGCGCGCCATCTCCTCGGCCGACACACGCTTCGCCATGACATCAAACACATGGGCGGCGCGCTCCTCGATGATTTCACTGTAGTCGTTCTGCATGATATATAGCGGGTTATTAAATGCCCAAAGTTATTAAATAATCTTCAAATTGCGCAGTCTCTCTTTAATAAGAGATTCGTTGGCCATAGGAGATGGACTATTTCAGAGCGGTTGCAAACGTGGGTATGAATTGTATGCCGAGAACGGCCGCAATGCGAAAGAAGCTCGACAATTGAATATCGGCCTTACCTCGTTCGACACGTGCTATGTAACTTTGTTCGCGACCGAGTTTTTCGGCTACTTCTCGCTGTGTCATTTTAAGTTCACGCCTACGGTCGCGGAGCAACTGCCCATAATACCAGGAGAGAGCTTCCTCGTGAAACTCCTCGCGCTGCGGAGTTCCGGACTTGCCGTAATCTTCATCCAACTGCTGGTTAAAAGTCGGCAACTTCGCTAATTTTTCAGGATTTAACTGTCTCATTGTTCTAAATCATTTAGTATTGATTGAGCAATCTCGATTTGTTTTCGATAATCTTTATTGGATTTTTTTAGAAAGCCATTCAGCAGGATAATCCTTGTAGCCTCGATGACATTAGAATTATCAATGGCAAAGAGAATCGTGCGATACTCATTACTGCTCACCGACACTCGCATCTCATACAGGTCTGTATCTTGAAGGTGTTTGACAAATTTTGTCGAGACATCATAAATAGTGGTTACAATATCTATGACATACTTAAATTTGGTCTGAACCTTTGACGGCAGCGAGTTATAGAACGCATCAAACTGGGGCGATTTATAAACCACGCGGATTTCTCCTGCTTGACTATCCTTGGATTCCATGTTGCAAAGATAACCAATTAGTAATAAATATACAAATTTATCGCGGCTTAAGTTCTGTTAGAGGCGACTCGGATTTTCAAATTCCCTACAATTGCGGAGAATGTTTTGTTTTCAGATTTATTTCATTCAAATTTTATATCATTTTTTTATAATTTTGCAATCGGATTTGAGTCGTTGTGCAGATTGTGCGTATTTAATGACTTGAAATTTTCGACCTGACTGAGATTTACAAACCTAACACTGACATATTCAAATGAAATTGAAAACAATCCTCACATTTCTTGTTGTCTGGATTGGTTGCACGCTCCCGGCAAAGGGCGCGCTACGGCCTGAATTCAGCGACAACAGCAACGAACATTGGTATTATATCGCCTTCATGGCCGGTGAAACCGTATTTGAAGATGCCGCCACAGGCGGTGAAATCCATACCGCATGGGCCACAAAAAACAATCCGGCTCAATTATGGAAACTTATCGGCACGCCCGAGAATTTTGTCCTTCAAAGCAAATCAGGCCACTTCGCCCGCTTCGACGGCAAACTGAAATCTACCGACGACCGGTCGGCTGCCTCTCCACTCGCTTTAGTCAACTCATCTTCATACCATTTTCCCGATGCATGGGAAATAGAACTTGTCGGCAGCGACGGCGACCGTAAATATTTCAACCAGTGGGGCATGTGCGGACCCGGTGCGACCATCGGCCTGTACGGCAGAAATGACCGCAACAATCCAGTGGTGTTCATCAATCCCGAAGATATAGTGCAGCAGGCACCGGTGCCGACTGTCAAAGAGTTCAACACCGTGGCGGCAACTGATTATACCCCCGCCCACCGCAACACGCTATGGTACACCACGCCTGTCACTGCGGCCACCGTCGGCGACCCGTGGACCGAATATGCCCTTCCTATCGGCAACGGCGAGTTCGGCGCAATGATTTTCGGAGGCATCGCATGCGACCGTGTGCAGTTCAACGACAAATCGCTCTGGAGCGGCTCCCCCACCATGCGCGGCACCTATCTCAGCTTCGGCAACCTCTACATCGAGGATATTTCCGACAACTTCGGCTATTCCGCCGATAAAGCCGCCACCGGCTACGTGCGCAACCTTGACCTCTCCGAGGGAAAGGCCAACGTCACCTACACCACGGCCGACGGTAATATCACCTACACACGCGAATATATAGCCAGCTACCCCGACAAATCGGTCGCCGTACACATCGCGGCATCGAAACCGGGACAGGTAAGCCTCCGCATCAGCCTTTTCAACGACATAAAGAAATCGGTAGTAAAACCTGTCTATAAAGATGGCGAAATATCATTTGACGGCGACCTCGAACTCGTAAGTTTCGCCGCCCGCGTCAAACCGACAGCCAAGGGTGGTACCATCACCACCAACAATGACAACATCGAAATCAAGGATGCCGACGAAGTCACCATCGTGCTTGCAGGCGCAACCAACTTCGACCAGCACTCCCCCTCCTACACCTCCGACAAATCGCGCCTCGTGCCGATGGTCGACAAACGTGCACGCTCAGCCGCGTCAAAAGGATGGAAGAAGCTCCTCAAACGCCACACCGCCGACTATACCGCGCTCTACAACCGCGCCGAACTGAAAATAGACAACGCGGCCAATACCCTCACCACCGAGGAGATGATAAAGGCTTACAACAGCGGCAACAACGTGACTGCGCCCACATCATTGATGCTTGAAGAACTATACTACTCCTACGGTCGCTACCTGCTCATCGCCGCCTCACGAGGCATGGACACTCCGTCAAACCTGCAAGGCATCTGGAACCAGTCCGACAATCCGGCATGGCAGTCCGACATACACTCCGACATCAACGTGCAGATGAATTACTGGCCGGCCGAAGCCAACAACCTGTCGGAAACCCATCTCCCCTACCTCAACTACGTGCACAGCATGGCGCTCGAGCATGAGGAATGGCCCGAATACGCTCGCCGCGCCGGTGCGACAAAAGGCTGGACCTGCTACACCCAGAACAACATATTCGGCCACTCCGACTATGCCGAAAACTATGTCATCGCCAACGCGTGGTACACCAGCCACCTGTGGCAGCACTACCTGTTCACACTCGACAAAGAGTTCCTCAAGGAGAAAGCATTCCCGACAATGCTCAGCACTACGGAATTCTGGCTCGAACGTCTTGTCAAGGACAGCGACGGCACATGGGTAGCCCCCGATGAATGGTCGCCCGAACACGGTCCCGGCCGCGAGAACGGTACCGCGCACGCCCAGCAGCTCATCTCCGACCTTTTTGCCTCAACCCTCGAAGCCATCGATATCTTAGGCAAAGATGCCGGTGTCACTCAGGAATTTATCGGCACACTCAAAGATAAATACGCCCATCTCGACCGCGGCCTCGCCATCGAGACATACAACGGCGAATGGGGCGAGCATCTTATACCGGCGGGCACACCGATACTCCGTGAATGGAAGACAAGCCCGTTCACTGTCGGACAAAACGAGCACCGCCATCAGTCGCACCTCATGGCGCTCTACCCTCTTGGTGAAATCACTCCGGAAAGCGAATATTTCCAGGCTGCCGTCAATTCGCTGAAACTGCGCGGCGACCGCACTACCGGCTGGTCACTTGCATGGCGCCTGTGCCTCTGGGCACGTGCCCTCGACGGCAACCACGCCCACGAGACAATCCGCAAAGCGCTCCGCCATTCCGAAAGCTACGGCCTGACGTATGAGACAGCCGGCGTCTACTATAACCTATTCGACTCCCACTCCCCCTTCCAGATTGACGGCAACTACGGATTTACCGCCGGAGTCAGCGAGATGCTCCTTCAAAGCCACGGAGGCACCATACGCCTGCTCCCTGCTCTCCCCTCATGCTGGGCAAAAGGCTCGATGCGCGGTCTCAAGGCACGCGGCAACTTTGAAGTAGACCAGCACTGGAGCGACGGACAGCTTGACGCCTGCACAATCCGCTCCCTCTCAGGCAACGAAGTAAAAGTAGCCTACAATGACATAGCCAACGCCACCATAACCGACCACAAAGGCCACCCCGTCAAAATCAAATCCTCCACCAACAACACCGTAACCTTCGACACCAAAAAAGGCGCCACCTACACCATCGCCTTCCCCCGCTGATGCAATAGAGTCCGAAGAAGCCAGCGATAACGCCGCACCGACGCATTCTATACCACCTACATCGGCTGCTGCAAAATTTCTCATATCACGATATGCCCTCTCCATGTCGGGCGTATCGTGATATTCTTTTAAGCCATTAACATCCATACCTTTGGTTTATTCGTTATAATGTTATAACTTTGTATTCTAAAATATTGCTGTCCGATAAAACTCAAATAATTCGAAAAACATGGCACGAGCACTGAAT
>CAJLWO010000008.1 GCA_905210435.1 uncultured Bacteroidales bacterium | reverse complement strand
TTTTATGTTTATTTTATTGAATATCAGCAATTAATATCCGTTTTTAAGGGCTGACTACTTATATATAAATACATCTTATCAGCCATTTATCGCGCACTCCTCAAAAAAAACAGTAAATTTGCATCTATATTAAGATAATCATGGGGAAAAAGCTTCAAATCCATAACAGTACTGCCGAATTTCTTATATTCCAGCTGGAAAGCAAAGAAGAAGGTATAGAGGTATTATATCAGGATGAAACGCTTTGGCTCACTCAGGATGCCATCGCTGTCCTGTTTGATAAAGGACGCTCAACGATTGCCGAACATTTGCAAAACATTTTTCAGACTCAGGAGTTACAGGAAGAGGCAGTTTGTCGGAAATTCCGACGAACTGCCGCCGACGGCAAAAGCTATGCCACTAAATATTATAATCTGGATGCGGTCATTTCTGTAGGCTACCGGGCCAATTCCGTACGTGCGACACAATTCCGCCAATGGTGCACTTATGTCCTGCGCCAATTTGCCATACGCGGCTACGTGATAGATAAGAAACGTATGGAAAACGGCTCATTCATCAATGAGGATTATTTCGAACATTTACTCGCGGAAATAAGGGAAATCAGATTGAGTGAACGCCGTTTTTATCAAAAACTTACCGATATATATGCAACAAGCATCGACTACAACCGTGACGCACCGACTACCGGAATGTTCTTTAAAAAGGTACAGAACAAAATGCACTATGCCGTTCACGGGCATACGGCGGCCGAACTGATTGTCGAACGCGCCAATGCTGAGAAAGAGCACATGGGTCTCACATCGTGGGAAAAAGCGCCAAATGGCAAAATTGTAAAAACAGATGTCTCTATAGCCAAAAACTATCTGAGAGAAACGGAATTGGAGTCAATGGGAAGAATAGTCAATGCCTTCCTCGATCTGGCCGAAGACCGTGCGAAACGCCATATCCCGATGACCATGGAGGACTGGGCTGTACGTATAGACAAATTTTTGGATAGCGACGACCGTCCTATTTTGATCGGAGCAGGTATGGTGTCGGCAGAACAGGCCAAAATACATGCCGAGTGCGAGTTCGAGAAATATCGTATTATTCAGGATAAGGTGTTCCAGTCAGATTTCGACAATTGGAATATGAATAATACGCTTGATTTCGATTCGGAAGAATAAAAAAATATTCTTATCTTTGCCGACTAAATAAGTTATTTGACTGGAACGATGCAATTCGATGAAAACCCATCGGGTTCCGGCTTCTCGCGAGCATTTTTTAACATCCTGACAAATACCGGTCGTTCAAGAGGTTGCATCTGTACGTTACTATCATTAAAAAAATAAAAGCAAGTAAAAATAGAGATGAGAAAATGGAGAATTGAAGACAGCGCCGAGCTGTACAATATCAGCGGCTGGGGGCGCCAGTATTTTACCATCAACGAGCGTGGCCACGTGGCCGTCAACCCGAAGGAGGGATACGCATCGGTCGACCTCAAGGAGGTGATGGACGAACTGCAGCTGCGCGACATCACCGCACCCGTGCTGCTTCGTTTCCCCGACATTCTCGACAACCGCGTCGAGAAAATCTCCAACTGCTTCAAACGCGCCGCCGAGCAATACAACTACAAGGCGCAGAATTTCATCGTCTACCCCATCAAGGTCAACCAGATGCGCCAGGTAGTCGAGGAGATTGTAAGCCACGGCAAGAAATTCAACATCGGCCTTGAAGCCGGCTCGAAGCCCGAGCTCCATGCCGTGCTCGCCACCAACATAGCCGACGACGCCCTTATAATATGCAACGGCTACAAGGACGCCAACTATATCGAGCTCGCCCTTCTCGCCCAGAAGATGGGACGCCGCATATACCTCGTGGTCGAAAAGATGAACGAGCTTAAACTCATAGCCGACATCTCGCGCCGCATCAAGATACGCCCCAATATAGGCATACGCATCAAGCTATCGAGCACAGGTGCCGGCAAATGGGAGGATTCGGGGGGCGACTCCTCGAAATTCGGCCTCAACTCATCCGAACTGCTCGAAGCGCTCGACTACCTCGAACGCCGCGACATAAAAGACTGCCTCAAGCTCATCCACTTCCACATCGGCAGCCAGATTACCAAGATACGTTTCATCAAGAACGCGCTCCGCGAGGCCATGCAATTCTACGTGCAGCTCTCGAAGAGCGGCTTCGACATCGACTTTGTCGACATAGGCGGCGGCCTCGGCGTCGACTACGACGGCACACGCAACTCGGCGTCGGAATCATCGATGAACTACGCCATACAGGAATATGCCAACGATGCCGTCTACTCGCTGGTCGACGCATGCGAGAAAAACGGCCTCAAGCAGCCCAACATCATCACCGAGAGCGGCCGCTCGCTGACCGCCCACCACTCGGTGCTCGTATTCGAAGTGCTCGAGACGACCACCCTACCCCAGTGGAAAGACAACGAGGAAATCTCCCCCGACGAGCATGAACTCGTGCGCGAACTCTACGACATATGGGACAAACTGTCGCAGCCCCGCCTCTTCGAAAGCTGGCACGACGCGGTGCAGATACGCGAGGAAGCACTCGACCTCTTCTCACTCGGCCTCATCGACCTGCGCACACGCGCCATGGTCGAGAAACTGTTCTGGTCAATCGCCCGCGAAGTCGGCGACATAGCCCAGACCATGAAACATGCACCCGAAGAGCTGCGCAAAGTGTCGCGCATGCTCCCCGACAAATATTTCTGCAACTTCTCCCTGTTCCAGTCGCTGCCCGACCACTGGGCCATCGACCAGTTGTTCCCCGTCATGCCGCTGTCGCGTCTCGACGAGAAACCCACCCGCATGGCCACACTTCAGGACATGACATGCGACTCCGACGGCAAGATAGCCCATTTCATCTCCGTGCAGGGGGGCAGCGCCGACTTCCTCATGCTCCATCCCCTGCGCCAGGGCGAATCATACTACCTCGGCGTATTCCTCGCCGGAGCCTATCAGGAAATCCTGGGCGACATGCACAATCTGTTCGGCGACACCAACGCCGTGCACATCAGCGTCTACAAGGACCGCTACGAGATTGACAAGGTCATCGACGGCGAGACAGTGGCTGAAGTGCTCGACTACGTGCAGTTCGATCCCAAGAAACTCGTGCGCAACGTCGAGACATGGGTGACAGCCTCAATGAAAGCCGGCAAAATCACCGCCGAAGAGGGTCGCGAATTCCTCTCCAACTACCGCTCCGGCCTCTACGGCTACACCTACCTCGAACGATAACAATTCCTTACACAAAGTGTAATACAAACTGTAAGGACGCACGGTCTGTGCGTCCTATAATCGATTGGGATTAAGCACGTATGCCGCGGACGCACAGACCGTGCGTCCCTACTTGTTCAAGTTCAGGCAGCAAGACAACAGTATTCCACATTAATTTCATTAAAAAACCGTAACACGTGGTATTCGTAATAGGATTTCTGGCACAGGCACTGTTTTCGGCACGCATACTCGTACAATGGATAATGTCGGAGAGGGCACGGCGCGTGCTCTCCCCCACCATATTCTGGGTGCTGTCGCTGCTCGCCTCATGCCTGCTTTGCTTCTACGGCTGGCTGCGCGACGACTTCGCCATAGTCATCGGGCAGGTAATCGCCTATTACATCTACATCTGGAACCTCAACATCAAGAGCGTATGGCATAAAGTACCCGCACCGCTGCGGGCCGTCATAGTCCTGCTGCCGTTGGCACTGATAATACCCGTGGCGCACGACGCACAGGCCGCCGTCGACCGCTTCTTCGGCAATGACGACATCCCCCTGTGGATGGTAATCTACGGCTCCGCCGGCCAGGTAATATTCACCTTCCGCTTCATCTACCAGTGGCTTTACTCCCGCCGTCGCGGCGAGTCGGAACTCCCCGCAGGCTTCTGGATAATATCCCTCACAGGCAGCCTGATAATAGTAAGCTACGCCATCTTCCGCCATGACCCCGTCCTAATCCTCGGCCAAAGCGTAGGCCTCATAGCCTACACCCGCAACCTCATGCTCTGGTACCGCAAGCCATAACAATTTGATTTGCACCACATGGACAGGAAAACGGCTCAATGCTATTTCATAATGAGCATTGAGCCGCGTTTACTCTGTTTCAATATTTGTAATGGGCTGTGTCAGTATTCCACGTTCCAGAGGAAAAGGGCGTTGCCGGGCATTGAGGTGCCGGCTTCGCAGCGGTCGCGGCGCGCTATGACGTCGCGGAATTGCGGGAGGGTCATTTTGCCGCGGCCTACCTCTATGAGTGTGCCGACCACGGCGCGGACCATGTTGCGGAGGAAGCGGTCGGCGCTGATTTCAAAGTAATACTGGCATCCGGTATCTCCCGTACCGGATGCGAGGATGCCGTCGCAGGCTGTCATTCCGGCTGCCGCAGGCTGTGATACCGGCACTTTCATCCATCGTGCGGTGTCGACACGGCATATGTTGGTGCGTGTGTCGGCATGCAGTTTGGCAAACGATGTGAAATCCTCCACATCGAGCAGCAACGCGGCCGCCTCGTTCATGGCCGTGTAATCGAGCGGCGCTATATTAAGCGAATAGTGACGCAGAAACGGGTCGCACCCGTGGTGCACGAAGTAGCGGTAGGTGCGCCGCCGCGCGTCAAAACGAGCATGCGCGTCGGGAGCTACTTTAACGACATCATGTATGGCGATGTCGCGTGCGGTCAGCGAGTTGAGCGAACGGATAAAACGTGCCTTATCTTTTTCGATGACATCTTCAGGCATATCGGCATGCGCAACCATAAGGCGCGCGTTGACCCCGGCATCGGTACGTCCCGCGCCGACTATGGGAGTGGGACGGCGCAATACCTTGCCGAGCGCTTCCTCGATGCACTGCTGCACCGTCACCGCACCCGGCTGCACCTGCCACCCGTGATAAGCGGCACCGTCATAGCTCAGTTTTATAAAGTATCGTTTCAATTGTGAAAAGTTAGATTTGCAATTCGTCCCTACAAGAATTTCGACACCACCATCTATTACAGGTTGCCGCCGTTGACATCGTAGTTGATATAGCGCTTGCGCATCCAGCGGTAGGCGAAGCAATCCTTGAACGGACCGGCGAGACGGTTCCACAGATGATACTTCGACTTGCCGGCCACACGCGGGAAATGGCGCACGGGCATCTGGATGACGCGTCCGTTCTGCAGCTGTATCAGCGCAGGCAGGAAACGGTGCATTCCTGTGAAGAATGGCACGCGCTTGGCGTAGTCGGTATGCATCACTTTCAACGGGCATCCCGTATCGGCCACGCCGTCATGCGTCATCGAACGGCGGAAACCGTTGGCAATCTTCGACTGGAGTTTCTTGAAACCCGAATCCTTGCGGTCGGCGCGTATGCCTGTCACCAGTTCAGCCTCGTCGGCACGTTCAAGCAACAGATTGAAATCCTCGGGCGCCGTCTGCAGGTCGGAGTCGATATACCCGACGAGCGGCGACCAGGCATAGTCGATGCCGGCCTTGAGCGCCGCCGACAGACCTCCGTTGCGGGCGAAGGCGATATAGTAGAAATGCTCGTTGCGGGCGCATATTTCCTTAATGAGGGCGAGCGAACGGTCGGTGGAACAATCGTCAACGAACAGCACGCACGCGCGGCGCGAAGCTGCAGGCAGATATGCCGCCAAACGTTTCTCCACGGCCTCCATGTTGTCTTCCTCGTTATATACGGGTACGATTATCGTGAAATCATACTCACTTGTCTTGTTGGGTTGCAGAAACATATATCGTTAAAAAATATTTTGGCATTCAGTTTTGACGTTGAGCCGGCATTATTTCCGGGTCAGTCATTCTTACCGGTGATTGTGTCGGGACGCTCCTTAAGAAGTGTCAGCCTGTATATGAATAGAGGCGAATGGCGGCGCGTGCCCTTCGGACGGCGGTTGCAGTCGAATTCGCCTAACGACACCGTATCCACCTCATTGACAAATGAAGCGGGGATACGCTCGCCCGCATCCTCATGCGTCATAAGTATCATCGGTAGCCGCGCGCGCAATGCCTCGGCGGAGTCAACGGCGACGGGACGTATGTTGCGGCGAGCCTGATACACCATCTCGATGCGCAGCTCTTCGTCGGCAGGCGCATAAATCGGATACTCCTTAACCTCGGGAGCGTTGACGGCGGCAGTGATGGTCTGCATGGTTGTGCCGTTGATCAGCTTGCCCACTACCGGAAACGCAAACAGCACCAGCAGCGCATAGTAGCATCCCGTGACAATCACCATCGACTGCGGGAGCAGCCTGATACCGGCACGCACGAGCAGCCATGCCGCGCAAAGCGACAGCACAGTCACGACAATCCACACCGGCAGCCCCATAAGTCCTTTGGCATAGACCATTATATACGCACCGACAGGAATCCCGGCACATACCGCGGCCAGAAGCCACGCGTTGAGCCGGAAAGGCCACCGCGGCGCATGCATGCCCGAACTGTGGCCGAGAGTGATGTCGGCACTTCCGCGCGACGAGAATGAGGCGCACCATATCCCCACCGCCTGCGCCATGACGACAGCGGCCGGTATGAGCAGCGGCAGAAGATAACGCGTCTTTTTCTCCGGCATGCACGACAGCAGAACGAGGCAGAAGAGCATCCACATGACAGGCACCAGACGGCTCCTGTCGCCACGGAATCCGCGGCGGAGCACCATTATTATCGCAGTGACGAGAAGCAGTGCCCACACTCCGGCCTCAAGGAAAAATTTCCAGTAGTAGTGCCACGGCCGCACATTGCGGTTGAGCCACGACCCGGTCTCCTTAACCATGACTGCCTGCCACTCATCGGCATGGAATACATGTATATAGGCATACCACCAGCATCCCACGACTATGGTGACAAGCACCATGACGCCGACAGGAAGCCACTTGCCGCGCATCGACGGACGGCCGAAAATGCCCCACGCAAGCAGAAACGGCAGGAACAGTGCGAAAAGCGATACCGGCCCCTTGCTCATGACCGACAGACCGGCAAACAGTCCGGCGAGGCAGAACCGCCACCACCGGCGTCCGCGGCCATTAACAGCCATTACAAGGAAATAGATACCTCCGAGCATGAACGCATGGGTATATATATCCCACGACACGGTACGCGCCATCAGCATGAAATGATAGCAGCTGCACAGCAATATGACGGCTATGACAGGGTCGACCCTGAAAACGTCGCGACAAAGGAGATAGAAGAACACCACGAGCATCACTCCGAACAGCGACGCCACGGCGCGCTGCGCGGCTATGTCGTCGGGACTTACGCTCTCGACCACGGCCGATACCCATGTGGGCAACGGCGGTTTCTCGAGACGCAGCTCGCCGTTCATGGTCGGCACGAGCCACTCGCCCGTCTCGACCATTTCGCGCGCAGTCACAAGATTGCGCGACTCCATAATGTCGGGCTGCAGCGTGCGGTTGTTGACAAAGAATGTTATCGCCACCACCGCAGCCATAATCCATATTCGCAGACGTTCGGTCATAATCGGGCGGTTATAGTTTGCTATTTAACACTGTCTGCGAAAACAATGGCAGTAGTGTCGGCGGGTTCCACGACTTCCTCTGACACGAGAGGAACCGGTTTCCAGCTGGAAAGGTGTACCGTTATGGCATCATACCCGTTGGAGGATACATAATTGTCGCCATAGCCTGACTCCGACACTGTTATACCAAACCTGTCGCGCAACGCCGCGGCAAAATATTCAACAAGGTCATTGCGATAATTGTTGCCGTTGAAGGAGAGCGTGAGCGAGATTGCAGTGACACGTGATGCAGGATTGAACTCCCATGTATAATAGCTCGCGTAGGGAGTAGCGTCATATACGATAGTCCGGTCGGAATGCAATGTCGCCGACGACACACTGAAATATGGATTGCCGCTCGCTACCGACACGCTCATGGACGTGTCGCCACGGTACCAATCCACCGAATGAGCCGTGGTATCGGCATATAGTTTCATTGTCGAGTCGAAAGGATAGCCCTTCAGACCGTCGGCGTCAAACATATCCATAAACTTCTTCGTCGCATCGGCATAGTCGAAGTAGTCGGAGTAGATATTGTCGATTTCAATACGGCCCTTATACCGTCCCATTTCCTTGCCTACCTTCTTTCCATTATATGTACGGAGCTGCAATTCATCGTCATCATCTTCCGAAACCATTTCAAAGCCGAAATCAAAGACCTTGCTGAAAAGATAGGGCGAACGAACTGCCGGATAGGTGTTTTTCGGGAGCCTTTGCGTTTCGCCGTCAGGCTTTACAAACATAATTTTATCGTCACGTTCACCGATAAAATCGCCATTGGGAAGTAATTCCATAGCCTCATATTTAGGACGTACCTTTACTTCTCCGTCATAGGTCATTATACCATATTCGTAATCATCGTTGGCGAACACGATATACTTGCTGTTCCAGATACGGACATCATATACCGAGGCAGGCAGTTCGACAACCTCGCCATTACTCTTAATCATGACACACTGCCGCCCCTCCCCGTCATAATTAGCGGTGCGCGCGGTGGCATATCCGTCGATAAAAGGAGATACGGAAGTTATATTTTCAGATATTTCGGCCTTGACTACGCCATTGCGGTCAATGATATAAGCTTTCTCGCTATCCGCCTCGATGACTACGGCCTTGTCTTCTACAAAAACCGGAGCCTGGACATATTTAGGAGAGACGGCTACATTGCCCTCGGTGTCGATGGCACCCCATTTGTCATCGGAAGTGCGGATTGCGCATCGGCCGTTGATAAACATTCCCATTGCTTCTGTCACACTGACGGAGTCGACACGTTCGAGGGTGAATTTCGTCTTGCCGCTGCCGTCGACAAATGAGATATGCTCCCCTTTGTGCACCACCGGCATCAGTCCGTCGTTATAGTATCCGCAATCCTTGAGGCCGGAGAGGTCGCCGACCTGCTTCGGATTTTTTTCAGCCTTATAGACTGTATATCCCTTACCCTCTTCAACGAAGAAATATCCGTTGACTACGGGCGACGGACGGTCTGAGAACTCGTCGGTAAAAAGAAATTCGCCGTTTGCATCGACAAGGCCCCAGTTGGAATCGCCCTCGGCTTTTGCCGGCATGTAACTAAGCTCCGGTTTGCCCGAGCATGACGCCACGGTTACTGCTATCGCGGCTGCGGCAAGGATGTGTAATGTCTTCATTGGTTTAAATATTATAGTTTGTGAAAGAGATTTATATAGGAAACTGTGATTGACGGCTGCTTGTTGTAGGGCTGCTCCCCGGAGCAGCCGGTAGCAAAGGCGGGTAATCCATTGATTGGAGGCTGCACCGGGGTGCAGCCCTACATGATGATGTATAATATTTCCGACATAGTATTAATCCGGCACCATCCGTCAACGTATCATTCCGGCTCAGTTGACCATCTTGAGGAAGGATGCGGGTATCGGGGTCGAGAAGTCCATCTCGCGGCGAGTGGCGGGATGGGCGAAGCGGAGAGTGCGGGCGTGAAGGGCGAGGCGGTGTATCGGACTCGACTTGGCGCCGTAGCGGCGGTCGCCGGCTATGGGATGGCCTATATGCTTCATGTGCACGCGTATCTGGTTCTTGCGACCGGTGTCGAGTTCGAGTTCCAGCAGGGTGTATCCGTTCTTGCGGCGAAGCACCTTGTAGCGTGTCACGGCAAGCTGTCCTTCCTCCGGATTTTCGGTGACGTAGACCTCATATTTCGAGTTTTCGGCGAGATATGTGCGTATGGTGCCCTCGTCGTTCTCGACATTCCCCTCGACAACAGCCACGTATGTGCGGTTGAGCACCATATTGTTCCAGTTGTGCTGCATCGCCTCCTTGGCCTGTACGTTTTTGGCAAACATCATCAGCCCCGAGGTGTCGCGGTCGAGACGGTGCACGATGAATATCTTCTGTCGCGGGTCGACCCATTTGACATACTCCTTGAGTATGGAGTATGCCGTACCGTCCTTCACCTTGTCATTGCCCATCGACAGCAGACCGTATCCTTTGTTGACGACGATGATGTCGTCATCCTCATACACAATCTTAAGGCGGCGGTTGTAGAACCGCGGGAACTCACGGGTAAGGTTGACATAGACGGTGTCAGCGGCCGTAAGCGGCGCGTCGAACTGCGTGATTACCTCGTCGTTGACCTTCACCTGATTGTGACGCAGCAACTCCTTGACGTTGGTGCGTTTGCGCTGAGGCATCGAGGCGAAGAGGAAATCGAGCAGGCGGGTCTCCACGGCGGGAGTATATGTTTCTATCACATCGGGCGAGAAACGGCGGCGCTCCGCACCCGGTTTTGCTTTAAGGGGCTTCATTCTGAAGATGTTAGAGGGTATCTCTTAATTATTTCTTACGTGCGGCACGTCGCGGAGCCTTCTTCGGAGCGGCATCCTGCGCGGCTATGATTTCCCGGCACTCCTCGAGAGTGAGGGCGGCGGGGTCGGCCACAGTCTTGGGTATCTTGTAGTTGTTTTTGTTGCAGGCGATGTATATGCCGTAGCGTCCGTTGAGTATCTGCACGTCGGGGTCCTCGTCAAATGTGCGGACAATGCGTTTCTGCGCTTCGGAACGCTTTTCGTTGATAAGTTCTATCGCCTGGTCGATGGTAATCTCCTCGGGGGCAATATCCTTGGGAATGGATGTGAACGAGCCGGCATGCTTGATATAGGGACCGAAACGGCCTACGGCCACGGTCACGTCCGCACCGTCATATTCGCCGATAAGACGCGGGAATTCAAAGAGTTTCAATGCGTCCTCGAGTGTGATGGTCTGTACCGACTGCCCTTTGAGAAGGGAGGCGAAGCGGGGCTTTTCGTCCTTGTCGCCCTCTCCCACCTGCACGAGCGGACCGAAACGGCCTATCTTGACGCTCACGGGCTTGCCCGACACGGGGTCGACACCGAGCACGCGCTCGCCGACCTTGTGCTCCAGCCGCATCGACATGGCATTGTCGACCACCGGATGGAAATCCTTGTAGAAATTGGCTATCTCGTCGTTCCATACGAGCTGTCCTTCGGCTATGTCGTCGAACTTCTGCTCTATTCTTGCGGTGAAATTATAGTCGAGAATATCGGGGAAATACTCGGTGAGGAAGTCATTGACCACGACGCCTATGTCGGTCGGTATGAGTTTGCCTTTCTCGGCACCGGCTGTCTCGGTGACAGTCCGGCGCGAGATTTTGCCGCCGCGAAGTGTGAGCACCGATACCTCGCGCTGTGTGCCGGGACGGTCGCCGCGTTCCACATATTCGCGCTGCTGTATGGTCGATATGGTCGGAGCGTAGGTCGACGGACGGCCTATGCCCAGTTCCTCCATTTTCTTTACGAGCGAAGCCTCGGTGTAGCGAAGCGGCTGCGACGTGAAGCGCTGCGCCGCCGTCATCTCGTTGAGTGCGAGTATCTCGCCCGTACCCACTGCCGGAAGCGTCGACTGCTCGGAGTCAGCCTCCTCATCGTCGCGTCCCTCCATGTATACTTTGAGGAAGCCGTCAAACTTGATTACCTCGCCCGTGGCCACAAAGCGGCCGTCGACAGGAAGATTGCCTGCGTCGCCTTTGCCGGGACGGCAGTCGATGTCGACCGTGGTCTTTTCGATGAGGGCATCGGCCATCTGCGACGCGATGGTACGTTTCCAGATGAGACCGTAGAGACGTTTTTCCTGAGATGTGCCTTCGATTGTATGGCGGTCGATGTATGTGGGACGGATGGCCTCGTGAGCCTCCTGCGCGCCTTTCGACGATGTGTGGTAATGACGCACGTTGAGATACTGCGGGCCGATGTTCTCGGTTATCTCCTTCGATATGGTGCTGATGGCGAGCGACGACAGGTTGACCGAGTCGGTACGCATGTAGGTGATATGTCCGGCCTCATAGAGACGCTGCGCTATCATCATGGTCTGCGACACGGTGAATCCGAGCTTGCGCGCCGCCTCCTGCTGGAGCGTGGAGGTGGTGAAAGGCGGTGCGGGCGATTTCTTGAGCGGCTTGACTGCTATGTCGCCAACGGCAAATTCGGAACCGGCGCATACGTCGAGAAACTTTTCGGCCACTTTCTGGTCGGGCAGACGGTGGGAAAACTCGGTGCGCAGATGCTTGTCGCCGGCCCGGAAATCAGCCGTCAGACGCACATACTGCTCCGGTACGAAATTCTTGATTTCGTTCTCACGCTCCACGATAAGGCGCACGGCCACCGACTGCACGCGTCCGGCCGACAGTGCCGGCTTGATTTTCTTCCAGAGCACCGGCGACAGCTCGAAACCGACTATTCGGTCGAGCACACGGCGTGCCTGCTGAGCGTCGACAAGATTTATGTCGATGCCGCGCGGATTGTCGATAGCGTTGAGTATGGCGTTTTTGGTTATTTCGTGGAAAACGATGCGGCGTGTCTTGGCCGGGTCGAGTTTGAGCACTTCAAAAAGGTGCCATGCTATAGCCTCCCCCTCGCGGTCCTCATCGGAAGCGAGCCATACGGTCTCGGCCTGCGCGGCAGCCTTCTTAAGCTCGGCGACAAGCTGCGATTTGTCGGACGGTATCTCGTAGAGCGGCGCAAAATTATTATCGACATCAATACTGAAATTTTTTTTCTTCAGGTCACGGATATGACCGTAGCTAGACATCACTTTATAGTCGGGACCGAGGAATTTCTCTATCGTCTTTGCCTTTGCGGGAGACTCTACTATAACGAGGTTTTTAATCATAACAGGCTATATATTACGCTATTATATACACAACAGAGGGGAAACGGCCAGCGTTTCTCCTTATAATCAACCGCAAATGTACAAAAAAAGTTGTATATCTTGATTTTATATATGTAATTTTTAAAATCCCAGTCATTATAATGCAGCACCATAGAATCTGCCGGCAAACGCAAAGTCAGTCAATGAACATAATAAGCGCAATTCAGTTCAATAGCGGAGAGCCGCAGGCTCGATGATGTCACTATCCCCGTCCGACGCGTAGCGGAGGGCGGGGTAAAAATCAGCAAGTGGCGCGAGCCCACGGAGAGGGCGAGTGTGTATTAGCTTCAAATATAACATTCTACACACATTCGCCCGTTCCACGGGCTCATTTTATAGGTTACGGGCCGCCCCGCCCTCCGCTACGCGTAGGACGGGGATAGTGACACCACCGAGCCCTCGGCTCTCCGTTATTTATGTTGAAAAAATAAACAGCGTTCGGCGACACTCCCGTTATTTCCGGAGGAGGGGCCACTCGAATGATTTGAGTTTTGCTATCAGTTCTTTCTCGCGGCCTCCGAGATAGCTGTCGCACACCTGATGGAATCGCGGACTGTGGTTGAGTTCCGACAGATGCGCAAGCTCATGACAGATGATATAGTCACGCAGCTCGGATGTGAGAAAAATGTTCATATACGACAGTTTGATAATGCCGGCCCCGTTGCATTGGCCCAGGATGCGGCTACCGGATGAAATCTGCCATCCCGACGGACGGCAGCCGTAGAGCGCGGCAAGCTCTCGTGCACGTGGCAGCAGTATGCGTGATGCATTTTTGCGTGCTATAGTCTTTAAAGCCTTAGATATTAGCTGAGTGGTGGAGTCATCGCCGAAGTCGAACGACGCGCCTGCCGACACCGTGGCATATCCCGGCTCACGCTGCGACACGAAGATACTGTCGCGTTGGAAATCCTGCCTGAGTATAGTGATGACGAGCCCGTCAAGCCTTATTTCCTGCCCGTCATGAAACCGCACGACGCCGCAACGCCGGCATGCGAGCAGACGTGGCGCGAGGCGGTCGAGCGCGGCAATGGCATCGGCCTCCGTGGCCATTGCCGGTGCCGTGAGGTCGACATGACCTGTCCTCCACCGGGCAATAAAACGGCGCGCGTTGGGTTTGAATTTCACCAGCACGTCGCCCAATTCGTTATGACTCAATATTCTTTGCACTGTTTATCCCCAATATATTCCAACAAAAAAATCAGTCAATGGCCGAAGCGCCCCACAGCAGTTTGCGGCGCAGGGTATCGAAGAAGTTATGCCCCGGACGGCACACCGTCTTCACCACAAACGGGGCACGCGACAGATAGATGTCGGTGCCGCACGGCAGATTGACCGAACGCCCGTCGAGGCTTATCCGGAATGATGGCGTGCGCGACGACACTTTCAGCACGAGCAGCGACGAGTCGTCGACCACCAGCGGACGCATCGTAAGCGAATGCGCGGCCACCGGCGATAGGATGAAGCTCGGCGAACGCGGCTGCACAATCGGGCCGCCTACCGACAGGTTGTAGCCCGTGGAGCCGGTGGGAGTCGACACAATAAGCCCGTCGCAAAGATAGTCGGCGAGCGGAGCGCGGTCGATGCGTGCGTCAATCGTAATCATCGAGGCGGTATCCTTCTTGAGCACGGCCACTTCGTTGATGGCATAGGGCCATGTATCGAGCGAGCCGCCTATGAGGTCGACGCGCAGCAGCGAGCGGCATTCGATTTCGTAGTTGGCGAGACGGCGGTCGATTACAGCCTCGGCAGCCTCCTCGATGGTGAACGGGGCAAGAAAGCCGAGACGGCCCGTGTTGACACCGATAATCGGTATCTCGGAATCGGCCACCCATTGCGCCGTGCGCAGAAAAGTACCGTCACCCCCGATGCTCAGGGCGGCGTCGGCGGTAAAGCCGCCGTCGGATGTCACTGTCACGGAGGCCGTGGCGCGCGCGAAGTTCTCGCCGATGTTCGACACAAGATAATCATACAGCTTGCGGTGTATCACAATTGTGTCGCCGTTTTCGATAAGGCGTACCACCAGCTTCGCGATATCGCCGACGTGGGCGTCCTGATGCCGGCTTCCGTAGAGTGCGACTTTCATTTGCGTGGTTTTTAAAAGTTTATATCAAATATGGAGTATTGTAGAGGCCGTTTGAAATTTAAACAGCATCTTGTAGACTTATAAGTTTTACCCCCGGGGCATGCATAATTCTGCTGCCAGCGGAGGTCAGATTTCGAGATAGCGGAGCAACTCGTTGACACGGCTGCGGGTCTGCTCTGCATAAGGGTCGTCGGCTTCAGGGGCATCGATTTCAACCACTTCATAGCCGAAACGCCGGAGCGAACGCGCCGCCGGCACCGGATTGCGCCGGTCAATTCTCAGCGCCACCTGCACATCGCCGTGCGATGTATGTGAGGCAAGGACATTGAGGTTGATGACATGCGCGTCGCAGTCCTCGACCGCCCGCGCTATCACCGACGCCGAGTAGTCATGCGGCCTGCATGCCACCACGAGCGACGACGCGTCGGGCGACTGAGGGAAAAGTATGTCTTTATCCAAATCCAATTGCCAAGAAAGGTTAAAATTTAAAGAATATATTTTGTATTATAGCCTATTCTGACTAAATTTGTAATCAAATTTCACTTTACAAATTTACGAATAAAATCGCTAATACATGATAATATTTCGTAATTGTAGATAATTTTTATTTATTTTTAAGTTAGATTGCTATGACAACCTGTCTGAGTGTCAACATCAACAAAATAGCCACGCTGCGCAATGCGCGCGGCGAAAACAATCCCGACCTGCTCAAGGTAGCGCTTGACTGCGAGCGCTTCGGCGCCGACGGCATCACCGTGCACCCGCGCCCCGACGAGCGCCACATAAAGCGTGCCGATGTGTATCAGCTGCGCCCGGCGCTGAAGTCGGAATTCAACATCGAAGGATACCCCTCGCCCGAATTCATGGATCTGGTGCTCAAAGTGAAACCTGCGCAGGTGACACTCGTGCCCGACGCCCCCGACGCCCTCACATCGTCGGCCGGCTGGACCGTGGGGGAGCACTTCGACTTCCTCACCTCGATAGTCAACGCCCTCCACGAAGCCGAGATACGCTCGTCGATTTTCGTATCGACCGACATCGACAACATAATGCTCGCAGCCAAGACAGGCACCGACCGTGTGGAGCTGTACACCAAACCGTATGCCGACCGTTTCTTCTCCCACCCCGACAAGGCAGTGGCTCCGTTTGTCGAAGCCTCGCGCGCAGCCCACAAGGCGGGACTCGGAGTCAATGCCGGCCATGACCTGAACCTGCAGAATCTCCGCTACTTCGCGCAGTCAGTACCCTTCCTCAACGAAGTGTCGATAGGCCACGCCCTCGTATGCGACGCCCTCTACATGGGCCTCGCCGAGACCATCCGCAGCTACAAGGACTGCCTGGAGAAATGACAGGCAGGCCGGAGAACTCCGAGAACTCTGAGAACTCTGAGCACTCCGACTCCAATCTCCTCTCCGATAAATCAATCAGTCAAACCATAAATCACGAACCAACTACCGATAATGCTTACACTTACCATCCCCTCAGCCGGCAACGAATACGTTGACACCCTCACTTCAGCGGCAACCGACACTACCGCGTCGATAGCCGACACGGCCACCGCGGCAGCCGACGCTACCACCAACGCCGCATCTGTGGCATCACTCTCATTCTGGGACCTCTGCATGCAGGGAGGCATACTTATGATACCCATAGGCGTGCTGCTCCTTTTCAGCATATATTTCTTCATCGAGCGATGGATAGTAATCCGTTCGGCCAACCGTCAGGACGACTCGTTCATGCGCCGCATCAAGGATTACATACATGAAGGTGAGATAGAAAGCGCCCTCAACCTGTGCAAGAACACGGGTACGCCCTACGCCCGCCTCATCGGCAAAGGCATTTCGCGCATAGGCCGCCCCATGAACGACGTGCTCGTAGCCATCGAGAACACCGGCAACATCGAGATTTCAAAACTCTCGAAAGGACTGCCCTGGCTCGCCACTACCGCCTCGGGCGCCCCGATGCTCGGCTTCCTCGGCACCGTAATCGGTATGGTACAGGCATTCTACAACATCTCGGCCCAGGGTTCGAGCGCCGACATCGCCACATTCTCGGGCGGTATCTACACCGCGCTCGTCACCACAATCGCCGGTCTGATCGTAGGTATCGTGGCACTCTTCGCCTACAATATCCTCGTGGCTAAAATCAACAACGTCATGACCTCGCTCGAGGGCAAGACGATGGAGTTCATGGACCTTCTCAACGAACCCGCATAATATCCGTCAGGTCATGGCTCTAAAGCGACAACACAACATGATGGCGGCATTCTCGATGGCATCGATGACCGATGTCATATTCCTGCTGCTCATCTTCTTCATGGTCACATCGACCTATATATTCCCGACAGCGCTCGAAGTGAATCTGCCGCAGTCATCGCAGCAGACTTCAAAAAAGCCGACCATACGCATCTCGCTTGACGCCGAGGGCAACATATCAACCGCCATGGGCGACGCCGAGCGGCAGCCCATGCAGCCCGACGAACTCAAGACATGGCTGATGCTCGCCAAAGAGCAGTCGCCCGAAGAAACCACCGTGGCACTCTATGCCGACGAGAAGGCCGAATACGGCGAAATAGTCAAGATACTCAACGTGGGCGCCGAGGCCGATGTCACAATCGTACTCGCGACAAAACCTTTACGCGCAACTGACAAACCCACCGACAATACACCCCGGAACAGATAAATGGACAAACGACCCAAAATAATATCAGGCATCGTGACCGCGGCTCTCGCAATATTAATTATTGTGATGCTCGTGTCATGGCATCTGAACGTCAATGTCAGCAAAGGTAAACCCTGGCCGCCGGTAAAGGAGTTTGAACTCATAGCCGAGGACATCGAGGACCCGGAAAGCTTTGTCAGCACCTACTCGTCGTCGGCCGACGACATATGGGAGGAGCAGGCCGACACCGACAGTCCCGGCCCGTCGGACATCGATTCCGACGCCGACACGCAGACATCATACGACCTCGACAACAGCGGCGACACCCAGGGGCACCATGCCAATCTGACATCAAGCGAAAAGCCGTCGCCCGTGCAGCAGAAAAAGGTCAATGAAGGCACATCAAAGCCCGACGACGCCGCACGCCGGGAAGCCGCGCGCCAGCAGAAATCGAAGAAAAACATCGAGAACAAGATGGCCAACCGATTCTCGGGCGCCGACAAAGGCACCGGCGGCAAGACCGACCCTAAAGCCGACGGCAGCAAGAACAACAACGGCCCCGGCGGCAACGAACCGCTCACCTACTCCGTTCCCGTCGACAAGACACCGCGGAGCACCGAACTCGGCGTGATACGCATCAACGTAGTGGTAGTGGCGGGAGGCAAGGTGCGTCCCGGTTCGGCCACGAAAGGCCACTGCGTAGGCAACGCCGGCAAGAACAGCGCCACAATCGAAGCGTGCAAGAAAGCCGCCGAGAAGTGCGTATTCCGCCGCGCCTCCGACGACACCGAACCGCGCGCCGGCATCGTGATATTCAAATGGGAGGACGCAAATGGAAAATAAGCGACCCGCACTGTATCTTTTCCCGTCCAACCTGAGCGAAGCTCCGGTTGGCGACGTTCTCCCCCCGGTCAACATCGAACTGATAACCGGGGTGAAGCATTTCATTGTGGAGAATGTGCGCACCGCGCGCCGTTTCCTGAAGAAATGCAACCGCGACATCAATATCGACGAACTGACATTCACGGTGCTTGATGTCAACACCGACCCCGCGGCCGTACCCGCCATGTTAGAACCTATGGAGCAGGGACACGACATGGGCATAATATCGGAAGCGGGATGTCCCGCCGTGGCCGATCCCGGCGCGCTCGCCGTGGCCGAAGCCCACAGGCGCGGATACCGCGTGATGCCCCTCGTGGGACCGTCGAGCATACTGCTGTCGCTGATGGGCTCGGGATTCAACGGACAGAGCTTCACGTTTCTCGGCTACCTGCCTATACACGGAGGGGAACGCACGGCCGCGCTCAAACAGATGCACGCCGACATAATGCGCAACAACCGCACTCAGATATTCATCGAGACACCCTACCGCAACAACAGGCTGATAGCCGACATCATCGCGGCGCTTCCACCGTCGACACGCCTGTGCGTGGCCACCGACCTGACCGGAAGCGCGCAGCGCATCACCACCCTGACGCTCGCGCAATGGCGAAAGCAGCCGCACGACTACGACAAGATACCGGCGATTTTCCTGCTGTACAAGTAAGATATAACAGTAAGATATAACAGCCCTCCGAATCCAACCGACTTTCAACCGACCGAGATATTCACTTAAACCTACACACCTGAGCTGATGGCCCGACAGAAAAAAATAACATTCGACACCCGTTACCTTCCGGGACTCTTCGACGAGATGCTCCGGCAGGATGAGTCCGACATGCCGTCGGCCGGACCGGTGCGGAAGGCTACCGGCAACCGCGGACGTCCGCGCAAAACGCCCGAACGCGGCATGAGCGGAGGTGAAGCCGAGGCTCTGGCAGCATCGCTTCCCGACGGTATCGAACCGCTGACATCGACCGTGCCGGTGCCGACACTGCGGTTCATATCATTCGGCAGCGGGAGCTCGGGCAACTGCTCATATCTCGGCAACGACCGTTTCGGCATACTCATCGACGCCGGCATCGACCCGACTAAGATATATCAGGAGCTGGAGCGCAACGGCATCGACATACGCACCATCGGCGGCATCATACTCACCCACGACCACGGCGACCATGTAAGGTACGCCTACACCATCGTGCGCCGCAACCGGCACATACGCATCTACTGCACTCCGGCCACCCTCAACGGCATGCTGCGCCGGCACAACATATCGCGCCGCATCAAGGACTACCATCAGCCTATATTCAAGGAATTCCCGTTCCATCTGTCAGACTTCGTCATAACGCCCTTCGAAGTGTCGCACGACGGGACCGACAACGTGGGTTTCTTCATCTCGGCCGGCAAGCACCGCTTTGTCGTAGCCACCGACATGGGCACCGTGACCGAACGCGCCGACTACTACATACGTCAGGCCAACCACCTGATGATAGAGGCCAACTATGACCATACCATGCTGCTCAACGGCCGCTATCCCGAATATCTCAAAGCCCGCATCATGGCTGCCAAAGGGCACATGGACAACGAGGCGACGGCTGCCTACCTGAAAAGCATCTACACGCCGTCGCTCCTCAATATATTCCTCTGCCACCTCTCGCACGACAACAATACCCCCGGAACAGCCCTCGCCGCCGTATGCAACGCCCTGCGCGGCATCGGCATAGAGCCGGGCGACGGGTCGGAAAGTATAACCTCGCGCAATGCCCCCGTGCAGGTCAGCGCACTGCCACGGTTTGACTCCACGGGCGTCATCGTGCTGCGCATGACATAAAAAACTCCCGGCCGCCGTGTAACAAACAGGCACCTTGCGCGTATAACAACAGGGCACATAATACTCAGCGCCGTTTCCTTCTCATCACCTGCGGGAAAAGCAGGAATCTCCCTAAAAGCGACATTCTACAAAAAAGTAAACTACATAAATATATCTGTTTTTTTATGAAATCAATCAAATTAGCATTGGCTTGCGCTCTCGCAATGGGCGGCATTTCAGGAATGTCGGCCGAAGAGCATCTCAAAAGCCTCAATGCCGGCTACATCGACAATAATGTCAAGGCCGGCGACGACTTCTACACCCACGTCAACAAGGGATGGATGGACGCCAATCCCCTCACCCCCGAGTATTCGCGCTACGGCCAGTTCGACAAACTCGCCGAGCAGGCACGCGACCACGTGAAAGAGATAGTGACCGGACTCGCAGCCACCAACCCCGAGCCCGGCACAGTAGCGTTCAAGGTATCGACCATCTACCAGCAGGCCATGGACTCCGTGCGCCGCAACGCCGAGGGAGCGGCGCCTATCAAAGCCGACCTCAGCCGCATTGAGAATGCCAAACCCGAAGAGATGGAAGACATCTTCCTCTGGATGCACGGCAACTATGCAAGTCCCTTCTTCTCGGCCGGCATACAGCCCGACCTCGCCAACTCCAATGTCTACGCCATGTATGTGGGCGGTGGCGGCACCACACTCGGCGACCGCGACTACTATCTGAGCGACGACAAGGAGAACGTCAAGATACGTGAGGCCTACAAGAAACTCATCGAGAAAGAGATGACACTCGCAGGCTATTCCAAAAAGGATGCCCGCCGCATCGTGAAGAACGTGATGAAAATCGAGACAGCTCTCGCCGACTCCACCTGGACCCGCGAGGAGAGCCGCAACATCCCCGCGATGTACAATCCCCGCACCTTCGCACAGCTCAAGGAGATGTATCCCTCAATCAACTGGAACCGTTTCTTCCCCGAGACGATGAACGGCATCATGCCCGAATCGGTTATCGTGACCGAAATCAACACCGTAAAGCAGGCCGACAACCTTATGGCGTCGCTTACCGACCGCGAGAAGAAAGACTATTACCTGTGGAACTACGTGCGGCAGGCGGCAGGCTCGCTCTCCGACGACTTCACCGACGCCGCGTTTGAGTTCAGCAAAGTGCTCTCGGGAGCCCAGACACAGCGTCCGCGGTGGAAACGCGCCCTCGGCGCCGTCGAAGGCAGCATGGGCGAGGCTATCGGCCAGCTCTATGTCGAGAAATACTTCCCCGAATCGTCAAAGGCCTACATGCTCGGTCTCGTCGAGAACCTGCGCCGCGCCCTCGGCAAGCATATCATCAACCTCCCCTGGATGAGCGACGACACCAAGCTCAACGCCATCAAGAAGCTGAACGCCTTCACCGTGAAAATCGGTTATCCCGACAAATGGCAGGACTATACCGAACTCACCGTCGACCCCGCCCTGTCGTTCTACGAGAACATGCACAACGTAGGCATGTGGCACCAGAACGAGACTTACTCGAAATGGGGCAAACCGGTCGACAAGACCGAATGGGGCATGACACCTCAGACCGTCAACGCCTACTACAACCCGATGGCCAATGAAATCGTGTTCCCCGCCGCCATCCTCCAGGCTCCCTATTTCGACCCCGAGGCTTCCGACGCCGAGAACTACGGCGCAATCGGCGTGGTAATCGGCCACGAGATGACACACGGATTCGATGACCAGGGCCGCAACTTCGATGCTGCCGGCAACATGGTCGACTGGTGGACTCCCGAGGATACCGAAGCATTCACGGCCCTGACAAAGGGTCTCGTAGAGCAGTTCAATGCTGTCGAAGTGCTCCCCGGCCTCAACGCCAACGGCGAATATACCCTCGGCGAGAACATAGCCGACCAGGGCGGTCTGCGCATCGCCCGCACGGCATTCCTCGACTCACAGAAAGCAAAAGGTGTCGACATCACTTCGGAAGAAGCAAAAATCGACGGTTTCGACCCGATGCAGGTGTTCTACATGAACTATGCCAACGTATGGGCCAGCAATATCCGCCCCGAGACAGTACGCCAGCTCACTACCATCGACGTGCACTCGCTCGGCAAGAACCGCGTGAACGTGACACTGCGCAACATCACCCCCTTCTTCGAGGCATTCTCAATCAAGGAGGGTGACCCGATGTTCCGTCCCGCTTCCGAGCAGGTAGTTATATGGTAATACGGTTCAACAAATCAGGACTGACTGAAATGGCCACATACCACGGAATATAATTCCGGTCAATACAAAAATAAAGCGGACGTACAATCGGTACGTCCGCTTTATTTTTGTATTGACCGGCGAAGAGTTACAGCACGACTTTTTTGCCGCCGATGATATATACACCGGGAAGTATGCCGTCTACCACATTGCGTCCCTTGACAAGCTGCAATGTCCTTACATGCATTCCGGCAACATTGAACAGGTCAACGGCGACATCGCTGTCCGAACATATCACGAGAGAATCGCCATCGCGTGAAATCACCAAAGGCTGTGGCTGCTCGGGAGCGGTTATACCTGTCGGCTTCAATTCGGATACATCCACATCGACGGGAATATTGGAGACTCCGGAGCCGGATACGGCATATACGGTGAATGGTGACAGGGACACGCCGGCAGCAGCATTATCGGCATCGCTTTCAGCGAGGGGTTCAATCTGAGCGACGGCTTCGTCAAAGGCACTTCCGTCCTCACGGAGGAGGTAGGTACCGGCAGCTTCGATATCGCGACCCGAGAAGGTAGCCCCGAGGGTATATTCCGCGCCCTCGGCACTTATCTCGTCGGGAGTCTGCGGCACTTCGCACGCTCCGGCCACAAAACGCACTGAAGCATTTCCTTCATTCTTGAAAAGCGCGGCAAGATAAGGAGTGTTCGCCTTTATGTCATCGGTAAGGCTGAGTATGCCTTTGGCATCGAAAGATGCGGTCATGTACAGGCCATTGGGGTTGCTGACAGCTTTGCGCGCATACTGCGTCATCTCATTGCCCTGAGTGTCGGTCACCATAGATGGCGTGAACGGAAGTACAAGCGATTTCCAGCCGTTGTCGCCGCTGTCAGTGGTGTTGAGCGGCATCTCCATCGAGATGGTGTTGCCTTCGACGATATTGAAGGCATTGACTACCTGGAAATCATTTTCGGGACTGATTACGATATTGCCCAAGGCCTCATATACGCGGCCTGACTCGGAAGAAGCATCCTGACGTACCTGTATGTAGTTGACATTGGCGATATCGGGTGCGGTCACTCCCTCGTCGAGATATACGAAACAGTTGGGATTGAGTCCGGCAAACGCATCGTCCTCATAACCGTCGATATTGACAGCACCGGCGGCACGACGCACACGTGCGGGAGCCGCATCGGGACGGTCGGCCGTGAAAATGATGCCCGTCAGGCGGTCGCAGCCGTTGAAAGCATTGGCGCCTATGCCGGTAATTCCCGAGAAGCTCAGATTTTTGAGCGAACGGCAGTTTTTGAATGCATTGGCACCGATAACGTTGACACACTCGGGCACTACCACATTAGTCAGGTTGGTACATCCTTCGAATGTGTTTGCCTCGATAACTGAGGCACCGGGAAGTATCACAGTGACAAGAGTCTCTTTGCCGGCCATAGCGCCTTCGGGAAGAGCTTCGGAAAGCTCAGACAGGTCAAGTTCCCGGAGAGCGGGAAGTTTGTCGACAATCTCTTTTACTTTTTCGGGAGCGATACCGCCGGAAAGTGCGATATGCGTCACATCAACTGCTTCTTCGGGGTCGATGACCTCAACCTCAGCCGGCGAAAGCTCGGCACCGTTGACAGGCACGGTAAACACATTGACGGTAAGGTCGGTATCATTCACATCGACTGTATAGTAGCCTTCATCGTCGGCCGATACGACGCTTTCACCGACTTTGACCATCGGTCGGACTCGTGACTCGTCAACACTCTCGACCGAAACCTTAAAGCGGACCTGAGAGTCTTCTCTTACGCCCTGAAGCACCGGAGCAGCCGCATTGTAGTAATTCAGATATTCGAACTCGGTCGCGGCATCTCCGAGCGATTCATTGTTGCGGACATCAGGGGTAATCTTAATATTCCCGGAAACGCATTTGAAGGTCACATCATAGAGATATACAACCTCGATGTCATGGTCACCGCTCTTGTCGGCGTGCTTGTTGGGGTTGTAATAGGTGATGGAAATAGAACCGTCGTCGGCTATTTTGTCATCGCCGAGCAGTTTGCCGTTATCGTATACCTTGACCTGACGGGAAGCGTCGTACGCATCGACATTGTCAGGACGGTTGGACGTCACCGCACTTTTGGCTCCCACATACAGTTTTCCTGAGAAATCAATGGATTCCAGCGGGATATTATTGCCGAGGAAAGAGACGACCTGCTTAATATCAAGAGATTTGTCGGACACGAAGCAGCGGTCGACCTGATAGTTGACACCATATACGGGATATTCGCCTACGATATTGAAACCGTTGTATACCCACAGGTTGCGCCAGTCGTCTGAATCAGCACCGTCATGACGGGTCGTATATGCCTTAAGATAATCGGGATTGACTACGACGGTCACCTTACTGCAGTCATTAAGGCCGAGATTATTGCAGGCAGCACTTTGATTAGCGCCATGCGAAGTGTTGATGTGGTGTACTATGCTGCCGTTTTTCGGAACGCAGGGAACGTAAAGGGTAGTAAGCGACGTGCAGCCCAGGAAGCAGTCTTTCTTCAGACCTCCGGCATAATTCCACCAGCCGCTGCCAACGAAATTGTCAAGGTTGACGGGCAACTCCAGTTCCTTGATTTTATCGCATTTGTACAATGCGCTTGCACCAATCGATGTAACCGATGCGGGGAATTTGAGTTCCTTCAGCTTGATATTAGCCGTAGTGTTAGAACCCGGGCAGAAAGCATTAGCCGGGAATACATTGGCCGGATATCCTTTTGCATTAGACCTGTCGGCAACGATAACAGCGCCGGAAAGGTCAAGGGATACGACGGTATTCCATGCCTGAATTTCACGGAACAGGGCGAGGTCGGTATAGTCAATGTTGCCTTTAACCACTACTTTGGGGCGAAGCGCGTTGCGTCGCTGCTCCTTCAATGTATTGTTGTTCGGATCCCAGAGGCGTTCGCCGGGCTGAAGGTCAAATACTACCGCTTCCATCTCGTCGGGAGAGATAACCCTGATGTCAAAATCAATGTTCTCCTTTGCTACAAACGAATAGCTGACCGATTTAGCCTCTTTGACGTATGGCACACCGTTGACAAGCATTGTTATGACATTTCCGGCCGACTTCGGCGTAATCTTGAAAGTAAGGTCAAGGCCGCGCACGGCGCTTGTCACTATGCCTGAAAGATTGGCCTGCTGCTCGATTCCCTCGGGGAAAGTGAAGTTGTAGACCGGAGTTGTATTGTTGAGAGCCGGAAGGGCCGCTATGACATTGTCGTTGGCACCTTGTACCAGTTTCCAGTTCTTTTTGTCGATAGAGGTGACGAGACGGATAAGATTGCCTTCACGCACGGTAGCATCCTTGACGCAGCATGATATATTCATCCTGAAGTTAGTGCCGGGCTCGGCTGACCAGTTGCTTACAGGCGAGATGAACTCCTTGATGCGTCCGTCGGCAGTGGTGAGCACTGCTGCCCAGAAAGCCTTGGAGGGGGCGTCGAAAGCATTGGCACGGATTGTGAACGGCACACCGGGCATCACGTTGACGGCGTCGGTAAGCAGGCCGACACTGCCTGTGGCGTCGGTAAGCACCCAGGGAGAGGGAAGTTCGCTTACAGCGGCAGGCTCCACGAGGTCGAAGTGGATAATTGTGCCGGCAGCGAGAGTCGTGGAATAGTATCCTTCGGCATCGGGCTTAAGCAGGGTGGAGTTGGCATATACGTCCATGCGGTTGTCGTCGTCGGCTATATGCTCGGCCTTGAAAATGATTTTGGTACCGGGAGCATAGCGTCCGGGGTCGGTATCGCAGGTGAATTTCACATCCTTGTCCTCCATCACGGCGAACGCACAGTCGGTGACGGTCGGGAATTCCTGCTTGTCCTGCCAGGGACATGTGAATGTCACATTGGCGTCAATATCGGGCTGGTTCCAGTATTTGTTCTGTTTGTAGGCTCCGGCCGCTCCCATATTGACACAGTGTACGGTCCTGTCGGAGGGTGTTCCGTAGAACACGCACCAGTTTACGAATGCGGGGGTAGGATTAAGCACCCATACATCTTTCAGATTGGAGGAACCGTTGAACACATTATATTCGTATGTATTTACCGCTGCGGGGATTACGATGCTTGTAATGCCGCACAGACGGAAGCATCCGTTGTTCAGGCGGTTGACGCTGGAGGGGAGTATCACCTCTTTCAGGCTCCAGAGGTTGCGGAAAGCCTCGCGCGGTATGGCATTTGCCTGGTTTGTACCGTTGGCGGCAATCCTTACACCCGAAAGGTCGAGGCGGGTGAGCTTCATGCTCGATTTCATGAAAGCGAAGTCGCGTGCGTCAATCGTGCCGAAGAGGGTGAGGTCCTTGATAGTGCCTGCATCGGCACCCTGTATGAGAGTCTCGAGAGTGCCGGGCTGGCCTACCCAGATGCTGCGTTTCTCCTTCACTTCGGAAGCAGGCTGCACGTAGACGGCAATCTCCATGTCGTCAAGCACATTATTTATAGTGTAGGTATAGTTAGCGCCGGGAGTGAGCAGATAGCCGTTGCCTTTGACGGTGACGACATCGCGCTCGGGATTGGAGGGGACTACTCGGAATGTATAGTTCCATCCCTTTATCACCTTGCTGTCGCCTGTGAAGGCAGCGCCCGAAATCGCGCCGGGAGTGCTCACGGAGAAGTATTGTGGAACGGCGCCTTTGGCGGGAATTTCATTTACGGTGACAAGCTCGCCGGCCATCGGGAGCCATGTCTGCCCGTTGTCGGCGCTTGTGGCCATCCTTATCATGTCGCCGTCGGCGACAGCCGTCCCTTCAGGAAGGCGGCAGAGATAGGCCACGGAGGCTGACGGATAGATTGCCATGCCGGCAAGGGTCATGCCGTCAATCTTGCTCAGCGTGCATTTGAAAGTGCCTTCTGCATCAAAGAGGGCAACGGCGAATTTTCCGGAGAATTTGTCGTAGCTGAGGTTCTTGATGTTGCCGACGCGAACGGTAAATTCCTTCCCTGCCACAAGGTCGCCGTCGAGGTCGGAGCTCATGCCGGGCTGGCGGCCGTCGGCAGTGATATGCAGCGGCGACCATGCCGAGTTGGAACCGTTGCCCGGTTTGATATTGTAGATAATAGTTGTAAGGTTGTTGAAGCTGTGTGACTGGCTTACGGTAGGGTTGAGAGCGGTGCTCGCATACCATCCGCCGTTGTTGTTGCCGTCGGCGCCACCCCAGCCCCAGTTGACATGTATCATTCCCGTGAGGGGGTCGTAGCCGTCGACGACGAAGGCATGGCCGGCGGTAACGTCCTGACCGCAATAGAGCACGGGGCGGTGCTGGCGTATCTCGTTTTCGACCAGGCGGTCGAATTCGGCCTGTGTTGGGGTCTCCGATCGCTTTTTATATGATACTCCGGGGTCATAGCCGAAGTAGTTGACAAGGGCTGCGGGCACTTTCACTTCGTAGGCGCTCGAACCCGAGTAACCGAACTGGGTGCCGATACTTGAGGCTGTATGGTATATGAGGGTGGATACGGCCTCGGCTTCGGCATCGGAATAACCTGAACGGTATGCGTCCATGCGCATGTTGTCCCAGTCATAGGCGACATCGAAATTCACTCCGTTGTAGCTTCCGGTACCATGCTCGGGGTAGGCGTGATACTTCATGATCATGGCCATGGCAGTGCCTACGCAGCCGGTAAGGGCATTGCCGGGTATATGACGGTTGAAGGGGGCTTCCTGACGCCACTGCGGTGTTTCGAGAAGGATTCTCTCATTGCTTTGTGCCGCGCGGCGCACCATCTTACGGCGCTCGGCCATAGGCACAGGCCGCTGAAGCGACGGAGCCGCCTTGATTTCACTTTCAAGTCCGTGCATCATCCAGTTCATTGCGGGAGGCATCATCGACGCGTCGTAACGTCCCTCGAGTGAGTAACCGAGCACCGGTGTGGTGCAGTCGTCGGCCGAGATGATGATGTAGCCCGCACCCTCACGGGCATTGAACACATAATAAACCGGGTGGGATGCCGTACCGCAAACGTATGCCAGGTCAAGGGCATCTGTCGAAGCCAATCGGTCAAAGCTGCCGGCGCTGAAGAATTCAGCCGCTAACTGCTTGGCACTGTCTACTGTCACCACTTCGGCATGGGACATAGTCGCAGCACATGCAAGAAGCGGGAAAATTAGCTTTTTCGAGCAATGATTAAACATGACTTTAGGTTAATTTTCGTTACAAAAAATATAAATAGAACTTAAAATTTTCTTTTACCCGTAAAAGTGATGAATTATACTGACATTCAGCCATATCGGAAGCCTTCAATCAGCTCTATAAATAAATAGTTTCTTGGATACGTCCATGATGGCCGGTAAACCTGTGCGCATGGGGGACGTTTATTGACTTTAGGAATATTAAGTAACTGTTCAAAATTATTTTATACAAACTATTCTCATTATCAAAATAACTTAGAACAGTTACTTATCGCTGCAAAAGTAAACAATTATTTTCAAATCCAAAATTTTATTTATAATTTTTTTTCATTTAATTGTCACTTTTTTGTCACACGATTGTCACTGACATTTTTCTGATGTCGTTTTCCCTTTAAAAATAGTCAGATTTTCTAAAATTGTAGGGGAAATGGCTTACGTGGAGTAAAAAAGGATAATTACTGTCATTAATTACTTATATTTGCAGTCGAATTTAACGATAAGAAGCAGAAAATACAATTATAATGGGAAAATTTACAGTAGCTATATGGAAATGCGTCGCCGCGCTCGCCGTGTGCAATGCCGCAACATTTCCGGGCTTCTCCCAATCAAAGACCGAACCATTCAGATACGGCGATTTCAACAGCTGGATCACGCGCAACATACCTGAGTCGCAAATCATCGGCGGCCACACCAAGACACTCTATGAGATAGGGCCCGCGCAGACCATAGAAGGCGCGAAAGCATATAAGAATCTCGGAGGCTCGCCCTGGGCCACGTCAAACGTCTATGCCAAAGTGATGGGCATATCGAAAGGCAGCTGCGCCGTAGTGCCCGACACCCGCACGGGGTCGGACAAATGCGCCAAACTGACCACCATAATGGAACGTTGCAAAGCAGCCGGAATCATCAACATAGATGTGGTCGTGGCAGGTTCGATATTTCTCGGGGAAATGATTGAACCTATCGGCTCCACCTCCGACCCTTACAGCAAGATGGAGATGGGCATACCGTTCACCCGGCGCCCGAAAGCGCTCTGTTTCGACTACCGCCTCGAAATCCCCGCCAACGCCGGCCGCGTCTACTCAAGCGGATTCGGGAAGAAAAAGGAGCTTCCCGGGCATGAGAACGCCGAAGTGCTTGTGTATCTCCAGCGCCGGTGGGAGGACGAAAAGGGAAATATATACGCCAGGCGTGTAGGCACGGCAAGAGTACGGTTCGACAAATCCACTTCGGGATGGGTCAACGGCTACAGGCTTCCGATCCTATACGGCGACATCACGTCATCGCCCGACTACCGCCCGTACATGGGTCTCATACCTGCCGACAAGAGCTATTACGCCCGCAACAGCAAGGGCAAGATGGTGCCGGTCAAGGAAGTAGGCTGGGACAACGCCAACGCTGCGCCGACCCACATAATAGTGATGGCATCGGCCGCCTCGGGCGATGCATACACGGGCACAATCGGACTGACATTATGGATCGACAATATATGCACGGCTTACTAATAAAAGTTAACAGTAACATCTTTTAATCATTTTTTAGCGGCTTTTAGACGTTATTGTTGGTAACTTTGCACATATTATACACTTAGCCGACGTCACGCCATACACTTTACCGACGTCACGGCATGAGGGAACGGCAGCCGCGGCGAGAGCCTGAGGATGCCCGACAAAGGGATGACTCGATATAATACAGAATTAACTAACAGAGAAACAGTATAAAAAGTAATGAAACGACTAATCACAACCAAAGCAACCGCCACAATGATGGCCGTAGCATTAGTGACATCTGTGTCATGCTCGAAAAAGGAGGACCAGGCCCAGCAGCAAATGCCGGCACCCACCATCGCGACACAGACGGTAGCCTACAGCGACATCGACTTATCGCAGTCCTACCCCGCCACAATCAAGGGAAAAACAGACATTGAAATACGTCCGCAAGTGTCGGGATTCATCACACAGGTGCTCGTCGACGAGGGCCAGCGCGTACAGAAAGGCCAGACACTCTTCGTGCTCGACCAGGTACAGTACCAGGCTGCCGTCGACCAGGCATCGGCAGCCGTAAGCGCAGCCCAGACCGCCGTGAAGTCGGCACAGATGACCGCCGACCAGAAACAGGCTCTCTTCGACAAAAACATCATCTCCGAATATGAGAACCAGCTCGCCAAAAACGACCTGGCCAACGCAAAGTCAAATCTCGCCACCGCAAATGCGGCGCTGACTTCGGCACGCAAAAACCTCGCTTACACCGTGGTGACGGCACCGAGCGCCGGCGTGATAGGCTCGATGCCTTTCCGCGAAGGCTCGCTCGCATCGCCTTCGATGGCCCAGCCTCTTACTACGGTGAGTGACAACTCTCAGGTCTACGCATATTTCTCGCTCACCGAAAAAGACATTCTCGACATGACGGAGAACGGTACCAAATCGCTTGAGCAGCAGATAGCGCAGATGCCTGCGGTGAAACTGCAGCTCGCCGACGGATCCATATTCCCTGTCGAGGGCAAAGTAGCCACAGTATCAGGCGTGATAGGCACCGGCACCGGCGCAGCCACGGTAAGGGCTCTCTTCGACAACCCCAACGGCATGCTCCGTTCAGGCTCCACCGGCCAGATTGTCATACCGATGCATGAGGAGAATGTAATCGTCATACCGCAGAAAGCCACATTCGAGCTTCAGGACCGCAAATTCGTCTACGTGGTAAACGATTCCAACAAAGTAGTGTCCACCCCCGTCACCATCTCTAAAATCAACGACGGCAAAGTATACGTTGTCACCTCCGGACTTGAACCCGGCAATGTAATAGCCGTGGAGGGTGTAGGCAACAAGCTGCGCCCCAACATGGAAATCGCGCCTGTCGACGCTGCCGCAAAGGCCGCCCAGCAGGAAGCCCAGCAGGCCCAGCAACAATAAAAACGCACCATGCCGGCCGGCAGCGGCCGGCGTGCAAACCATCATATTTAACATATAAACGGAAAATATTCCACACGAAATGAAGCTTGATACATTTATTAACCGTCCGGTGCTTTCGACGGTGATTTCAATATTCATCGTGCTGTTGGGTATCATCGGTCTGACATCGCTTCCGGTGACTCAGTATCCCGACATCGCACCTCCTACAATCCGTGTATCGACCACCTACACCGGAGCCAACGCCCAGGCAGTGCTCAATTCAGTGATTGCGCCCCTTGAGGAGTCAATCAACGGTGCGGAAGGCATGACCTACATGGAGTCGACAGCCACAAATACCGGCTCGGCCGACATCACAGTGTATTTCGAACAGGGCTTTGACCCCGACATGGCTGCCGTCGACGTGCAGAACCGCGTGGCCAAGGCTCAGAACCTGCTCCCCGCCGAAGTAACGAGAGTGGGCGTCCTGACCCAGAAACGCCAGACCTCGATGCTGCTCGGCGTGGCGCTTTCGGCTCAGCCGGGCGCTGAATACACTGCCGAATTCATTGACAACTACATGAAAATCAATGTCATTCCGGTACTCCAGCGCGTGCAGGGCGTGGGTGACGTGATGAGTTTCGGCGCAGACTACTCGATGCGTATATGGCTCAAACCCGAAGTCATGGCACAGTACAACCTTATGCCTTCCGACGTATCGGCAGCCCTCGCCGAACAGAACATCGAGGCCGCCCCGGGCGCATTCGGCGAGCAGGGCAACCAGACATTCCAGTACACGATGAAATACCGCGGCCGTCTGTCGCAGCCCGAAGAGTTCGAGAACATAGTAATACGTGCCGACTCCAACGGACAGGTGCTGCGTCTGGGCGACGTAGCCGATGTGGAGCTCGGCAAAGTGCAATACGGCTTCGGCGCCACTCTCAACGGCCAGGTAGCCACCATGGCCATCATCTTCCAGACCGCAGGCTCCAACGCGACGCAGATTATCAACGAGTGTCTCGCCGAGATTGACAAGCTGAAGTCCGACCTCCCGCCGGGCCTTGAATTCAGCATCCCGATGAACAACAACGACTTCCTCTACGCCTCAATCCATGAGGTGCTCAAGACGCTGCTTGAGGCGTTCGTGCTCGTGTTCTTCGTGGTTTATATCTTCCTTCAGGACCTCCGCTCCACCATCATTCCCGCCATCGCCATACCTGTGGCTCTTATCGGTACGTTCTTCGTGATGAAGCTCATAGGCTTCTCTGTCAACCTCATCACTCTTTCGGCTCTCGTGCTCGCCATCGCGATTGTGGTCGACGACGCCATAGTGGTGGTCGAGGCGGTGCATGCCAAGCTCGACCAGGGATACAAGAGCTCGCGCAAGGCATCAATCGACGCCATGGGCGAGATAGCCTCGGCCCTTATATCAATCACGCTCGTGATGATGCTCGTGTTCATCCCGGTATCATTCATGTCGGGCACATCAGGTGTGTTCTACCAGCAGTTCGGTCTTACCATGGCCATAGCCATCGGCTTCTCGGCGCTCAACGCGCTTACGCTGTCGCCTGCGCTTTGTGCCGTGTTCCTCAAGGCACACGATGACAAGCGCCCCGTCAAGGAGCGCATCGGCGAGGCCATCTCCGAAGCCGGCAAGACTGTGGCCAAAGGCTACCGCCGCCGCTTCACCATCAACTTCCACCCGTTGCTGACACTGATTTTCGTAATAGCCACTATCCTGTTCATGATTCTGGGGTGGTTCAACTCGTCGGAATCATGGAAACTCATAACGGCTATCGGCGTGGCTGTCCTTACCGTGTTCGGTATTTTCAGTCCCCGTTTCCACAAAGGGTTTGAATCAGGATACTCGGGACTGCTCAAAGACTACCGCGGCATCATAACCGGCATAGGGAAGCTCAAATGGGCGGCACTTGCCGCAGTAGCCGGTACGATGGTACTGCTCGTATGGCTCATGGCCAAGACACCGACCGGACTTGTGCCCAACGAGGACACCGGCGTGCTGTTCGTGATGGTCGACATGCCTCCGGGACAGTCGCAGGAACGCACGATTGAAGTGCTCGACCAGGTCGACAATATCATACGCGCTACCCCCGGCGTCAAGTACAGCCAGAAGATTGCAGGCTACAGCTTCATTGCCGGACAAGGCGCCACCTACGGTACGTTCATCGTCAAGCTCAAGGACTGGGAAGAACGCAGCGAGGAAGAGAGCGTGGACAATATTGTAAAACGCATTTACGGCATCGCCTCACAGGCCGTCACCGACGGACGTGTCGTGGCATTCGCTCCCCCGATGATTTCGGGATACTCGGTAACCAACGGTTTCGAAATCAAGATGCAGGACAAGACCGGCGGCGACATCAATGAATTCTTCGCCGTAGTGCAGGGCTTCCTCGCGCAGCTCAACCAGCAGCCCGAAATCCAGATGGCCTACACCACCTTCAACCCGACATTCCCGCAGTATATGGTCGACATCGACGCCGCCAAGGCCAAGCAGGCCGGCATCAGCCCGCAGACCATACTCTCGACCCTTCAGGGATATTACGGAGGTATGTATGTGTCCAACTTCAACCGTTTCGGTAAAATCTACCGCGTCATGATGCAGGCCAATCCCGAAGCACGCGTATCGCCCGAGACGCTCTCGAGCATCAAGGTGCGCAACGGCAACGAGATGGCTTCGATTGACAACTTCGTGACACTCCAGCGTGTCTACGGCCCCGACCTTCTGAACCGCTTCAACATGTTCCAGTCAATATCCGTGACCGGTAACCCCAACCCCGGATTCTCATCGGGCCAGGCACTTGAAGCCGTTGAACGCGTGGCTGCCGAGACGCTTCCCGCAGGTTTCGGATATGAATACTCGGGTATGACCCGCGAACAGGGCAACCAGTCAGGCAACCAGACAGCCATGATATTCGGCCTCTGCCTCCTCTTTGTCTACCTGCTTCTGTCGGCACAGTACGAAAGCTACATCCTCCCGTTCGCCGTACTGCTCTCCATTCCGTTCGGACTTATGGGTACATTCGTGTTCGCAGCCATCTTCGGAGTCGAGAACAACATCTACCTGCAGATTGCGTTGATCATGCTTATCGGCCTTCTGGCCAAGAACGCCATCCTCATCATCGAGTTCGCGCTCGAACGCCGCCGCACCGGCATGTCAATCTTCAATGCCGCCATCCAGGGTGCCGCAGCTCGTCTGCGTCCTATCCTGATGACGTCGCTGGCCCTCGTCATCGGTCTGTTGCCGCTGATGTTCGCCCACGGCGTAGGCGCTGTCGGCAACCGTACACTCGGTACGGGAGCCATCGGCGGTATGTTAATCGGTATGATACTCCAGATATTCTTCGTGCCGGCACTGTTCATCATCTTCCAGAAGATACATGAGAAAATATCTCCGCTCAAATGGAAAGATACCGACAACGAAGGCATCAACTCGGAGATTGAACAATATTCACGCTGATACGGTATTTAAGCTAAAAACATCAACTATGATAAAAATTCAAAGCATAGCACGCCCGGCCGTTGCCACCCTCGCGGTGGCAATGCTCACCGGCTGCGGACTATATAAGAAATTCGAGATGCCTGCCGACACCCCGCTCCAGCAGGAATATGTCGAGGCAAAGGCTTCGGAAGGCGACGCACGCGCGTTCGGCAACTTGCAGTGGCAGGATGTATTCACCGACCCGATGCTCGCCGACCTCATCAACAAGGCTCTCGCCAACAATGTCGACCTTGCAAACGCCAAACTCAACGTCGACATCGCCCACGCCAACCTGCGCGGCGCCCGCATGAGCTATTTCCCCTCGCTGACGCTCACTCCCACCGGCGGAGCATCGTCAGTGAGCAACGAGAAACTCACCGGATGGAACTACACCATACCCTTGTCGGCATCATGGGAAGTTGACATCTTCGGCAAACTGCTCAACAACAAACGACTCGCCGAGTCGGCCGAACAGCAGGCCAAGGATTACGAACAGGCAGTACGCTCGCAGATAATCGGAGGCGTGGCCAACTGCTACTACTCCATCGCCATACTCCAGGCCCAGCTCAAGCTCTCGCGCGAGACAGCCGTGATATGGGGCGAGAACGTGCAGACGATGAAGGACTACAAGCTCGCCGGCCGTACCAACGAGGCAGCCGTAGTACAAAGCCAGGCCAACTATCTGAGCGTGCTCTCGTCAATCACCGACCTTGAGGTTGCACTCGACAAGGCCAACAACACGATGTCGCTGCTTCTCAACACGATGCCGCAGAAATGGGAAGTATCGCCCGAAGCACGCCTTGTGGCTCCCGCGATATTCCGCGACGGAGTGCCGATGCGCGAACTCGCAGCACGTCCCGACGTACGCGCCGCCGAGGAAGCCCTCGCACAGGCCTACTACACCACCAATATAGCCCGTGCAGCCTTCTATCCCGGCCTGTCGATAACCGCCAACTACGGGTTCACCAACTCGTTCGGCTCGTTCATCAAGAACCCCGGCGACTGGTTTGCCTCGCTTGCAGGCACACTGGTGGCACCTATCTTCTCGCGCGGTCAGAACATCGCACGCCTCGAAGCTGCAAAAGCACGCCAGCAACAGTCGCTCAACACATTCCGGTACACGTTGCTCAGCGCTACCGCCGAGGTGTCTGACGCTCTCACCACCTACGACAAGAACAACGAGAAAGGCGTACTGCTCGCCGAGCAGGTCGACAACCTCGAAAAAGCCGAATACTACACCAAAGAGCTTTTCGCCGCTGCCGGCGCCACCTACCTCGAAATACTGACAGCGCAGTCAAGCCTTCTCTCGGCACAGATGTCGCAGCTCAACTGCGAACTTGCCAAAGCCCAGGCCGTAATCAACCTCTACCAATCGCTCGGCGGAGGCCGCTAAAGACTGTCGTCAGTCAATAAACCGCAACAGGCTGCCCGAAATTATCGGGCAGCCTGTTGCGGTTTATTGGGTTCCACCGATCAGAGTGGTCTGACGAGTCTGACATGTCAGACCGGTCGGACTCTCGTATGACACGATGGCAAAGACTGTGGGTTATAGCATGGTCAGATGCTGTCGAGGGAGAGGATTTCGGTGAGGATGGCTGAGGCTTCGGCTACTGTTGTTACGGATTTTATGGCGAAGGAACGGCGTTGGTCGCGCTGGCGGATTGCCACGCGCCGGGGGTTGCGCTGCAGGTAGTTGAGCAGGCGGCCGAACATGGGCGACTGGTAGTAGGCTTTGTTGGTCTCGTCGACGAAATAGATGTACATTATGCCTTGCTTCAATGCTACTTTCTCGATGCCGAGACGGCGCGCGTTGCGGCGCAGCATCGGTATGAGCAACAGTTCCTGCGCCACGGGTGGAATGGGGCCGAAGCGATCGCGGAGACGGTCGGCAAAGGCGTCGAGGTCCTCTCGGCGCGTGATGCCGTCGAGCTCGCGGTAAAGGCTGATGCGCTCGCTCTCCTGCGGGACGTAGTCGGGGGGAAGGAGCACTTCGAGGTCGCTCTCGATGACGCAGTCGGCCACGAAATCCTCGCTGCCGGTGACATCGTTCTGAGCGGTAAGCGTGTCGGCGAATTCCTGTGTGGTAAGCTCGACGACTGCTTCCTTCAAAATTTTCTGATATGCCTCATATCCGAGGTCGGCGATAAAACCGCTCTGCTCGGCTCCGAGCAGGTTACCGGCGCCGCGGATGTCGAGGTCCTGCATCGCCACATGTATACCGCTGCCGAGGTCGGAGAAGCTCTCTATGGCCTGCAGACGGCGGCGCGCTACGGGCGAAAGGGGCACTCCGGGAGGGACCATAAGGTAGCAGAACGCCTTGCGCGAGGAGCGGCCTACACGTCCACGGAGCTGGTGAAGCTCGGAGAGGCCGAAATTTTGCGCGTTGTTGACTATGATGGTGTTGACGTTGGGCATATCGATACCGCTCTCTATGATGGTGGTGGAGAGGAGGATGTCGTAATCGCCGTTGGAAAAGTCGATGATGGCCTGCTCAAGCTGCTCGGGCGGCATCTGCCCGTGTGCGATAAGCACCTTGGCGTCGGGCACAAGCCGCGTAATCATGGCCTTGAGGTCGTTGAGCCCCTCGATGCGGTTGTTGACGATGAACACCTGACCGTTGCGCGACAGCTCGAAGTTTACGGCCTCTGTGAGCAGTTCGTCGGTAAGCGAATCGACCGAGGTGACAACGGGGTAACGGTTGGGCGGCGGAGTCTGTATGGCCGAGAGGTCGCGGGCACCCATAAGCGAAAACTGGAGAGTGCGCGGTATAGGCGTGGCCGACATGGTGAGGGTGTCGACGTTGACTTTCATCTGCTTGAGTTTCTCCTTGACGGCGACGCCGAATTTCTGCTCCTCGTCGACGATGAGCAGTCCGAGGTCCTTGAACTTCACGTTTTTTCCGATAAGTTTGTGCGTGCCGACAAGAATATCGATTTTGCCGTCGGCCAGATCGGCCAGAATTTCGCGTGTCTGCTTCGCCGAACGCGCACGGCTGAGATAGTCGACGCGCACGGGAAAGTCGCGCAGACGGTCTTTAAACGTGTTGTAGTGCTGATATGCGAGCACCGTGGTAGGCACGAGCACGGCCACCTGCTTGCCGTCGGTAGCTGCCTTGAAGGCGGCGCGGATGGCGACTTCGGTCTTGCCGAAACCGACGTCGCCGCAGATAAGTCGGTCCATCGGGCGATCACTCTCCATGTCGGCCTTGACGGCGGCTGTGGCCGTGACCTGGTCGGGAGTATCCTCGTAGATGAACGATGCCTCGAGCTCGTGCTGGAGGTAGCTGTCTGGGGAGAAACTGAATCCCTTCTGCTCCTTGCGCGCAGCGTAGAGCTTTATGAGGTCGCGCGCGATGTCCTTCAGGCGCGTCTTGGTGCGTTCCTTTATCTTGTTCCATGCTCCGGTGCCGAGTTTGTTGAGCGTAGGCTCGACGCCCTCTTTTCCGCGGTATTTCGAGAGTTTGTGGAGCGAGTGGATGGACACGAAGATGAAGTCGTTGTTCTTGTAGATGAGTTTTATCATCTCCTGCGGGTGGCCGTTGACGCTGGTGCGCAGCAATCCGCCAAACTTGCCTATGCCGTGGTCGATGTGGACGATATAGTCGCCCGGCTCGATGGCACCGAGCTCCTTGAGCGACATGGCGAGCTTGCCCGAACGGGCGCGGTCGCTGCGGAGGCTGTATTTGTGGAAACGGTCGAATATCTGGTGGTCGGTGAACACACAGCGCTTGCGCGGGTGGTCGATGAATCCCTCATGGAGCGTGGCATCGACGGGGATGAAACTGATTTTGTCGCCGCGGTCGTCGAATATGGCGCGGAGACGGTCCTGCTGCCGGGCGCTGTCGCTGAGGATATATATATCGTAGCCGTCGGTCTGGAAACGTATGAACGACTCGGCTATAAGGTCAAAGTTCTTATGGTAGAGAGCCTGTGGAGAGCAATTGTAATCGACTGTCGGAGCATCCTTGAACGCCGCCGCACCTCCGGCATTGAACGCGAGCATGCGGAAGCTGTCGAAATCGGCCTCGAACGCTTCGGCGTCGACGACCTGTTTCATAGCGTCGCGGTCGCCCTCGTCGGCAAGCAACGACGACTGCGAGAACTCCTCGGCCGCGATACTTTTCACGGCGAGCACCACGTCGTGAGGCGCACGGCAGCACAACAGCGTGGATGGGTCGATGAAACGCAGCAGGGAGTCGCCCTGCGACGATACTGCCACATTGGAGGATATGGAAACGGCATCAAGTTTCTCGCGCGACAGCTGAGTCTCTATGTCGAATGTGCGTATGGATTCGACCTCGTCGCCGAAGAAGTCGATGCGGTAGGGAAGCTCGAAACTGAAACCGAAAATATCGAGAATGGAGCCGCGCACGGCGTAGTGTCCCGGCTCGTAGACGTAGTCCTGGCGGGTGAAACCGTTGTCGCGCAGCCATGCCTGGAGCTGCACGAGGTCATATTCCTTGCCTCGCACGATATGCATGGTGGAGTTGTCGATGCTCTCGCGCGGAGCGACACGCTCGGCAAGCGCCTTGGGACATGTGACTACAAAACGCAGCCGCTTGTCGGAATGCCACCGCGACAGCGCGTCGGTACGCAGTATTTCGGACGGCGGGTCAATCTTGCCGTACTTGATGTCACGCTTGTAGGCCGACGGGAAGAATGCCACGGCCTCCTCCCCTGCCAGTCGGGAAAGGTCATGATATATGTAGCCGGCATCGTCGGGAGAGTCGCCCACCACTACCACCGGATGCTTCATCCGCGGCAACTGCGAGAGCATCATCGACAGGGAGGAGCCTGCGGTATTGACCACGTTGACACGGCGTGTGCCCTTTTCCCTGACAAGCGCAGCGATAGCCTCAGTACGGACATCGCCGGCAAAGAGTTTCTCTATATCTGTAAGTTTCATCATATTTTTCCAAAATTATTCGGGAGGCTTCCAACAATGTAGGGACGCACGGTCTGTGCGTCCGAAAGGCGAGCATTGATTATCAACTAATTATCGGACGCACAGACCGTGCGTCCCTACATTGTTGACCAAACAGACTTATGCAATAGCGGCCAAGCATTACTCCCGTATACATTTGGCTTATTGAAGCGATTGCAAAGGTATAAAATATAATTGAATAACGGATGACCGACGCTTTTGATTATTGTGAATAGCAGTGCGGAGCCGATTACACATCGACTCCGCACTTATTGTTGGATTAAGTAGAATGATATTCTCTATAATATCTTTCTTAATATTTTATCATTCGCAGTTTTCGTATTATTCACGGGTCTCGAAACGGAGAGCCTTGTAGTCAATATCCTTGTTGGCACGGAGAGCCTGGTTGACATTGAACTGGAACATGCGGGCAGCCATCGGAGCTATCTGATCGAAGTTGAAATCGCCGCCGGCGTTGTCAACATCCACCACTTCAAATACCACTGCTGCCGAACCTGTGGCAACGGGACCTACGAGCTTGCCTTTCTCAGCGGTGCCGACAGCTGCGAGGAACTTGGCATCGCCACGGAAGATACCGCCGTCGTTCTGAGCGTAGTTGGCACGCACGGTGACGGGCTGAGTGCCCATCGCTGCGGCATATTCGTCGACATTCTTGCCTTTGCCTTTGTAGTCGTTGACGAGTTTCGCGCCTTTCTTCTCGGCACGGAGTTCGTCGGTGATCTGCTCGGTCACGGTGGCATCGCTTACAGGTACATAATCGCCGTCGTATACGTCGGTCACTGCGAGCACGATGAATGAGTCGCCAGCGTCGACAACTTCGGATACATCACCCTTCTTGGCATCTTCCATAGCCCAGCGTACGAGCGATACGGTCTGGGGGATACGCTGGCCGTTGCGGCCGATTACGGCAAAGCGGTCGCCGCTGACGCGTCCCTGCTCGATATGGAAGCTTGACGAACCGATATTTTTCTTGAACGCTTCGGCGTTGGCATTCTTGATGCTGTAGTCGGAGAGTTCCTTGCGGAGGTTGGATATAGTCTCTTCGGAGGGGACGAGCTTGCGGGTGATTGAAGCTACCTCGTAGATGGGCTGAGCTTCCTCCACGCTGTTTACCTTATAGCATACGCCGATAGCGTCCATGTCCATGCGTGAGGGATCGACCTGACTGCCGAAGAGGGCTGAGAGGATATTGCTCTTGAAATCCTTGTCGGTGACTACGACAGCCTCGGCGGGAGCGTTGATGAATGTATCGGCATAATCGGCGAGAACCGCATTGTCAATAAGTTTAAGTTCTTTCTGGCTTACTTTCTGCACGCTGTCGCCATACTGGGCTACGTCGCCTGCATTGACAGCGGCTTTGATAGAGTCGACGGCAAGAATGGCGTTGTCGGTAATGAAGAAATCCACATCAGCTTTCTCGACACCGGTCTTCGCGTCGAGGAACTTTGCGATGTTGTAGGCAGAACCGTTGAAGCTGAGCATTACCACGGTGTCGGCCTGAATACGGTCGATGGCATTGCGGAGCGTGGCGGGAAGAGATGATGCGCTTCCGGTGTGGACTGTCGTCTCAAAGGCATAGTTGCCTGCGATTGCCTCGGTGCCGGGAGTCGACTTCAGGCGCGAAACGGCGTTGAGCACGTCGTCGCTGGCCGCGCTTGCATCTTCGGCCGAGGGAGTGGGAGTAACGAGGATATAGTCAACGAGACGCACTTCGTTGTCGAGGCGGTAGCTTTCCTTCTGCTTGTTGTAGCGGTCTTTGATTTCATCGCCGGTGACCTTGAAGTCATCGTTGGGAAGACCTACGTAGTCAACTTTAGCCACATTGAGGGTGACGTTTTTGTTTTCATCGTAATAAGCCTTTGCGTCGAGTTTGTTGGCTGTGATTGCGCCGAGCTGCAGCTGATATTTGGCGGTAAGAATCTGACGGCGGATACGATTTTCCATATCCTCCCAGATGGCACGAGCTTCCTGCGAGCCGTTATCGTTGGAGTAGGCATACGAATAGAAGTCTTCGGCTGAGGGGAAACCGTAGCGCTGAGCTTCGGGAGTTGCAATCGAATTTTCGCCGAAGAGGTATGCTTCCATCTCTTCATCGGTGACATTGATGCCGAGCTTTTCAATCTGGCGGTCGAAAAGTTCTTCGTCGACAATGGTCTGGAGGGCCATTTCGTCGGCATACGAGTTGTCGAAATCATCCTGACCCTGCTGGCGCATGCGGTCGGCAATCTGGGCCGATGCGCGGTGCCACTTGTCATATTTCAATTTTTCACCGTCGACTTTTACTGCGGTGTCGCGGTCACCGAAAAAGGAGAAGATATTGTCGGAAACCGCTGTGATGATAAACAATACGAGGGCGAGGCCGAGTATAGATATAACCAAGGCCGGCCGTTTTCTAATGTGTTCTAATGCTGACATTTATGATTTGTGTTTATTTTTATTTTAACGATTGGTATTGATTGCGGACGGCCGCAGCCACCGTGGCACGGCCGCATTGAAGCGCACAAAGATAACTTTTTTTTTGATTATGTCAAAACTTAATCAGCCAATTTTACGATATTTTGTGTGAATTGCCGTCGCGCCGCGCCGTTTCCCGATATCCGGGCATTAAAAATACCTACTTTTAGGTATTTGCGCTTCCGTAATGTCGCAGTAATTTTGCATCGGATAATTATACAAGAAGCTATTGTTTTAAAACTTATGGCGCCTCATCGGTTTGTGAAAACAGATGCGGCGCCATGAGTTTTATAAGGCAGGCCACATTATATATTAACATAAATTTAAGTCGGGGAGGAGACCGCTTATCATATTTTTTTGTATATTTGCGGCCTGTCAAATAGCCTGCGGCACCGTGCGCCGGGCATTGCCCGTCATGCGCTATTTGCAGACACGCAAATATTTTGTATATTTGCACGCTGAAAAAAATTATGAGTACGACGACAAAAAACACTGACAAAGCGATGATTCCGGAGCCGGCGCTGCGCCGTCTGCCGTGGTATCTGGCATACGTCACACTTCTTGACGAGCGTGGCATCGAGTATGTTTCGTCGACCGCCATATCGAGAGAGCTCAATGTCGATGCATCGCAGATAGCCAAAGACCTGTCGTTTCTCAATATCAAGGGCAAGACCCGCATAGGCTACGAGGTGAAGCGACTGTTTCACGAGTTGCAGGAGTTTCTGGGGTTCAAGCGTCGCCACAATGCCGTGGTGCTCGGCGTCGGCTCGCTCGGCGGCTCGCTCATACATGACTCCGGCCTCGCCAATTACGGACTCAACATCGTGGCCGGCTTCGACATCAACCAGAACATCGTGGGCAAGACAGCCTGCGGGGTGCCGATACTCGACATCTCGTCGCTCGAGACGACTATAACACGCCTGAACGTCGAGGTAGGCATAATAACGCTTCCGGTAGACCACGCACAGGAGGGCGCCGACCGGCTGATCAAGGCCGGAGTGAAGGCGCTGTGGAATTTCACCCCCTACCGCATTCGCGCTCCCCGCGGCATCGTAATCACCAACACATCAATATACGCCCATCTGGCCGTGATGTACAACCGTCTTGACGCCCAGAAACGTTTAGATGGCGCATCATAACAAAAGTCAATACCCGTCATGAAAATACTTGAGCTGAGAGATTCGGGCGACAAGGAGAACGCCGTGCTGCCATCGCTTATACTCACTACCGACTCTTCGATCATACGTGACAACCGCCCCGTATTCCTTCCTGAAATATCAAGGAGATGGCGGTGCGATTTCTCATTGGCCTACCTTGTGTGCCGGCTCGGCAAATCAATCGCCGAGAGGTTTGCCCCGAGGTATTACGACATGATGACCCTTTGCGCACGCTTCGTGCCGCTTGACATCGTATCGCCCGAAGGGAGCGCCGGCGAGAACTGGACGCCCTGGGCCACCGCATTTGACGGCGCGCTCGCTACGGGTACATGGATTGAGGCGGCTCCGGTAAAATCAGTCGACATCTCGTCACCGCAAAGCATCACCTTCTCCAATGTCATGCCGCCGATAGGGAAGTCAATAAAACTTCTGAGCAAGGATATGATAATAAAGACCGGCGACATCATCATCCCACCCTCTCCTATCTTCAGCTGCGGGATAAACATAGGCGACCGCATAGAGGCTTCGGTCAACGGTCATGAGGTATTCGGATTCAATATCAAATAAGCGGCACGGACGCACCGCACAGCTACCCGAAAAGGCACACGGCACAATAAGCCCGCAACCGCCTACGTTATATAAAAATATACGTTATATAAAAATATAAAAGTAAAATAATACCGACATCAGTCACATCAATATCGACAACCAGTCACATTTCTTAATCATCTAAATGAAAAAGGTTTAAAGCAATGCCATATAAGAAGAAAACACGGCTCTACATCACCATGTTCTGCGCTCTCGCAGGAGCCATATCGTCATCGGCAGTCGATGCCGGCCATTACACATCGTCGTCAGTGCTCTCATCAGGACACTGGGTCAAAATACGTGTCAATGAATCGGGAATACAGCAAATAACCCACGAACAGCTGCGCGAATGGGGCTTCGACGACCCGTCGGCAGTGACGGTCTACGGATTTGGCGGAGTAGCCGGAGTGTCGGAGCTGCTCGACGAAAGCGTGCCCGACGACCTTCCTCAGCAGCCTGTAGTGTACCGTGACGACCGACTGCTGTTCTACGGCGAATCCAACTGGCGTCCCAATCTCGTATATTTTTCGGCAAAACAGGCGTCGATACCCGCATACCCCGATGTGGAGCGCAACAATGTGGCCGATGCAGGCTATTATTTCATAACCGACTCCCGGCCCGTATGCAATCCGGAAATCATACCTTATAAGCCGCTCGTATCCACACCTTTCGTCAACTATCACTGGGACATATCGGCACTTGAGGAGGAACTGACGATACCCGTGCGTCAGGGACAGCTCTATTTCGGACGCGACATATCGCAGGACAACGACACAATCAAATACTCATTCCCTCTCGACGACCTTTATTTCGAAAGCCCATCGATCACTTACTCAAAGGTGGTGTTCCACAACATACTCGTAGGCTCAGGCAAGAACCTCCGGTACTCCATCACCTATCCCCACCGCAACGACATCACCACATCGACAGTCAACCTCGACAACAGCAACAGCCATGTGCAGTTCAGCACCAACGCCACTACCGCCAACTCCTACCTGTCGATGTCGATGCCCCGCACTGCAGCATCATGCGACATAAGCCTGACGAAATCACCGTCTTCGACATTTACCTACGCCGCCGTCGACCGTGTGGTATTCGCCTACCAGCGTTACAACAACCTCGGCGACCGGCCATCGATGCTCATGTGCGACTGCGCCCTCGACAACGGCCGCATAATCGAGGTGGGCGACGCCAATCCGGAAGTGATTGTATGGAATGTCGACAAAGCCTACAACGTACGCCAGTACGAAACATCCTACAATCATGCCCGACGCACCGCGATATTCACCAACAACGCGACATACAAGATAACCAAATACTCCGATATAGCGCATCGCGCGATAGCTTTCGACCCGACCAAAGACCACCTTCCGGTTGAATACGCCGGTGAAGTCGACAACCAGAACATACATTCCTACGACGTGCCCGACATGGTGATACTGTCGGCCGACGCATTTACCGGGCAGGCCGAACGTCTGGCGCAGATACACCGCGACCTTCTCGGACAGGACGTCATAGTGCTGCAACAGGACGAGATATTCAACGAATTTTCATCGGGCACCCCTTCACTCTGGGGCATACGAAAGGCCATGAAAATGTTCTATGACCGCAATCCGTCCAAAATGAAGCATCTGCTGCTGTTCGGAGGCGCATTCTACGACAACAGGGGGCTCACCCCCACGGGAGCCGAGTTCAAGGAACGCGGCGCGCTGCTGCTCAATTACGGCACCCCCTACCACAAATCGATGACTTCGCTTACCACGGCATATTCATGCGACGCCTACTTCGGCATGCTCGGCGACACCCCCCCATCGACGGAATTCATCAACAACATTCAGGACATCAACGTAGGGCGCATACCTGTCACTGACGAAATGCAGGCTTCCAAAGCCGTAGACAAGGTGTACCAGTACCTTACATACACCCCGACAACCGACATATACCAGCGTGTGCTTCTGCTTACCGACCACGGCGACCAGAACAGCCACCTGCTCAGCGGCGACTCCATCACGGCAAAGTCGTTCATCGACAACAACCCGGGAGTGACCCTCGTCAAGGGATACAGCGCATTGTATCCTTTGAAAAACAACTCCGCCATACCGGCCAAGAACGTCATCAAGCAGGCCCTCAAGAAAGGTGTGATGTACGTAAACTACACAGGCCACGGCAAGCCTGACTTCATCGGGACCTCCAACCTGTATCACCTGACCGACGTGCACAACACCCAATACAATTATTTCCCGTTCGCAATGCTCGCCACCTGTCAGACCTACACCTTCGACCGCCTCGAGCAATCGCTCGCACAGGAGATGGTGCTCCAGAACAACGGCGGCATGATCGGCGTCGTAGCAGCCTGCCGCGAGGTATACCAGCCCAAAAACGAAGCCTTAGCGGAGACCATGGCCGACGTATTCGCCAAAGCGCCCAAAGGCACAACTACCGGTGACATACTGCGTATAAGCCGCAACACGCTCCTTACCGACAAATCATCCGGCGACAACGAACTGATGATCAACACTTCGTGCTACAACCTGTGCGGCGACCCGGCCATACCGCTCTTCGTATCCGGCCACAGCGTCACAATCGAGAGTGTCAACGGCCGGCAGTACAGCCCGCAGGAAGGAGCCAATGCCATACTGCCACTCGCAGAAAACACGATAACCGGATATGTCAACGACCCGTCCAACCCCGGCACTCCCTGGGCATCGTTTGACGGAAATGTAATGCTCACGGTATATGAATCGCCGATAGTACGCACGACCGTCACACCGGGAGCCAACACCAAGGAAAGGGATGTGTACTGCGATGAAGATTTGCTTGTTGAAGCGATAGCCAAAGTCTCCGGTGGAAAATTCACAGTCAGCTTCACCCCTCCGATGCCTGTGCGCAGAGGCAGCTTCAACCGCGCCACCATTACCGCCGTACTCCCCGACAACAGCGAAGTAGCCACGACCTACACCACTGCCCTCGCATGCGACGTCACATCGGCGCCTGAAAGCCCGGCAGATACCGAAGCACCCCAAATCACGAGCCTGTATATCGACTCTCCCGACTTTGTCAACGGCGACATGGCCAGCCAGGATTTCACCATGTATGCCACGGTGACCGAAACGGGCAGCGGCATCTACAGCCCCACCGGAACAGTAGGTCAGACATGCCGTATCACCATCGACAACACAATGAACTACCCGGTAGTAGGCACCGCAATGACCAACTACAACGACGGAACGGTGGAAATCGTCTATCCGTTCACCTCGCTCGCCGACGGCCGCCACTCACTGACGCTGCACATCTCGGACAACGCAGGCAACAGCGCGTCGCGTTCGATTGACTTCGTCATCAACAACACATCGGCCAACGCCCGGCTGACCGTCGAGGAGGAACCCGCACGCATTCAGGCCACAATCGGACTGAGCCACAGCTTCACCGACACGCCTACCGGACGTCTCATCATCGAGGATGAAAAGGGCAACACCGTATTCACCCGCGACAACGTGAGCTTCCCGTTTGAATGGGATCTGACCGACCGTACCGGCAACCTCGTGGCCGACGGAGTGTATCGCGCATACGCCATCTGCAAGGGGGGCAACCTCTACGGCCATACACCCATGACCAACATCATAGTCGTGCAGCAGAAGTGAGGTCTACGACTCCTGTATATTTGTAAAATTTATGCTGTTACCTACAATAAATTTTGCAATTTAGAGTTATAGTAATATATGAAAACGACTCTCATAAAATCGACAATTCTCGGCACCGTATGCCTCCTCGCCACCGAGGGGGCATACGCCGATGACAATATCAAAAACGAATTCAACCCGATAGAGACCGGCGTCACATCCCTCTCCATAGCCCCCGATGCCCGCGGCGCCGCAATGGGCGACATAGGCGCGGCCACCGACCCCGACGCCTACTCCCAGTTCTGGAACCCGTCGAAATATGCGTTCGCCTACTCGAAGGCCGCCGTATCGCTCAGCTACACACCGTGGCTGCGCAAACTTGTCAACGACATCTTCCTGGCCGACGTGTCGGGCTACTGGAAGCTCGGCTCCAACGACAATCAGGCCGTATCGGCATCGCTGCGCTATTTCTCGCTCGGCGAAGTGAACACCAACGACCCCTCCGGCATCACCACGCAGAGCCTCAATCCCTACGAACTGTCGTTTGACGTGGGCTACTCGCGTAAACTGTCGGAAAAATTCTCGATGGGTGTCGTATTCCGCTACATATATTCCGACCTCGGTTTCTCCAACTCATACGCCGGCGACCAGACAGTAGGCGCATCGGCATTCTCGGCCGACATCTCGGGATATTACACCACCTACCCCATCATAGGCCGCAACGAGTGCCAGTGGTCGTGGGGATGGAACATATCGAACATCGGTACGAAAGTCAACTACAACAACGGCGAAGACCCGGCATTCCTTCCAACCAATCTGCGCCTCGGCACAACCTTCACGTTCCCGCTGGCCGACTATCACAACCTGGCTCTTTCGCTTGACCTCAACAAGCTGCTCGTGCCGGCGCGTCCGCGAGAGAGCGACTACCCCGACGACACCGACGGCGAACGCGAATACCTCGACGCATTGCAGGAGTGGCAGGACATGTCGCCCATCACGGGTATCTTCAAGTCATTCTCCGACGCTCCCGGCGGATTCAAGGAGGAGTTGCGCGAGATTACCTATTCACTCGGTGCGGAATATTCCTACAACCAGCAGTTCTTCCTCCGCGCGGGCTACTACCACGAAAGCCAGTACAAAGGCAACCGCCAATACTTCGGCATCGGTGCCGGCTTCTCGCTCAATGTGCTTCGCCTCGACGCCTCATATATGATAGCGACAGCGCAGCAGTCGCCGCTTGACCAGACGCTCCGCTTCTCGCTTACATTCGATATGGACGGCCTGAGCGAAATATTCGGCCGCCGCAAATAATTATAGGCATGTATGAGGAGGCTTACAAAACCCGAAATATACGGACGAATTTGTGCGGACGCGATGAATCGCGTCTGCGTCATAATCGGGTATTTATGAGCCATCCGGGTGTGCGGGGTGTTGCAAAACTGCAAAATTTCGGATAACAATGTAGGGACGCACGGTCTGTGCGTCCGAGAATATACTGATAATCAATATCCTCTTTCCGGATGCACTGACCGTGCGTCCCTACAATTGGAAGTTTAGCAATACCCCGCCAACAAATAATGTGCGTTTTTTAACATGACAGATATGGATATACGTGTCGGCAACGGATTTGACGTGCACCGCTTCGCTCCCGAGCGGGAGTTATGGCTGTGCGGAGTGAAAATACCTTACGAACTCGGTCTGCTCGGACACAGCGACGCCGATGTGGCAATCCACGCATTGTGCGACGCGCTGCTCGGAGCATTGGCCCTGCGCGACATCGGGTATCATTTTCCCGATACAGCCGAGGAATACCGCGGAGTCGATTCGCGTGTGCTGCTGCGGCGAGTGGTCGAAATGACTGCCGAACGCGGCTACACCATATCCAATGTCGACGTGACGATAATAGCGCAGGCTCCCAAACTTCTGCCTCATATTCCTCAGATGATTGCCACGCTCGCCGACGACCTCGGTATTGCCGACGACCGCGTATCAGTCAAGGCCACCACAACTGAGCGGCTCGGCTTCACGGGACGCAAGGAGGGGATTGCCGCACAGGCCACCGCACTACTGATAAATTACCGATAAATTAGGAGTATCCGTAATAAAAAATACTGGGTGCGCCGCGTGCGCCGTCAGGCCTACGGGGGCACCTCTCCCGACCTCTGCTATGGCGGTCAGGACGAAGACCGGGGGCAGATGGGCGCGCTGTCGGCACTGATGTCAATCGGACTGTTCTCAATCGACGGAGGTTCGTCGTCATCGCCGGCCTACGACATTACGTCGCCGATTTTCGATGAAATCACGCAGCGTCTCAATCCGGAATACTGCCCGGGGGAAGAGTTCAAAATCATCGTGCATGACAATGCACCCGACAACTATTACATAAAGCGTGCCGTACTCAACGGCAAGGAGCTGACGGCATTGCAGGTTTCGCATGCCGATTATGCCCGCGGAGGTGTGCTTGAGCTATGGCTCGCACCTACGGCGCAGTAAAGCGGTATCCGACCGGTCGGACGAGTCTGACAGGTCAGACATGTCAGACCGGTCGGACTTGTCTGACTTGATGGTGTCGAAGAACTTATAATATATTCCACCATCTTGTAGGGCTGCACCGGGATGCAGCCCTACATCATGCAGGCGTCAACATCAATTTTGCGACATTCTTTTTCCGATTGATATGTCAGACTTAAGTGCGGTTATGATTTCGGGGTGAGAGTTGCGAGGATATTGCGCAGCTCCTCGTCGGTGGCAGTAAGGCGGTTGCGGCATTCGGTGATAAGTTCGGTGGCGCGGCGCGTCATTGCCGACAGTTTGTCGATGTCGCAATTGTCGCTCTGCATCTCGCGCAGTATTGTGTCGAGTTCGTTGACGGCATCGCGGTACGACATATCTTTCACGTTGGTATCTGCTATTTCCATATTGCAATTGTTTATTTTGAGTCAGTCGGGGTGTTGAAAACGGCTGTATCGCGTCCCTACAATTTAATCGGTATATTTTGAGTTTTGCAACACCCCTCCTATAATTTGAGGATTTGTAATTAAGATTGCTTTAATCTTTTACTGTCGATGTTATTTCGCCGGAGGCGAGTTGCGTCGTGAGTTCGGCGCCTGGCGCTACTGCGGATGCGTCGGTCAGGATGCAGCCGCCGCAACGTGTCACGGAGTATCCGCGCGCAAGTACGGCCTGTGGCGAGAGCGCTTTCAGCAGACGCTCGTCGGCGGCGAGGCGGTCGAGCCGGAGAGCGACAGCCGACTGCACGGCCTGCTCTATCCGCTCCTGCATCGCGTTGATTTTCTCAAGAGCGGGAATGATACGGCGTGTGGTTATGTTGGACAGCGCGTTTACGCTGTTGGTGAGCTTTGTGTCGGCATGCCGCACGGCATTGAGGGGGAATACGGATATTACCCCTTCGAAATAACTGAGCTGTTCTTTCTCGGCTGCCATCAGGTCGGTGGCTCGCTGCAGGAGCGCGCCGCCTATGGAATTAAGGCGGTTGAGAAGGGATTCACCGCGCTTGATGAACCATTCTGCAGCGGCAGTCGGCGTCTTTACACGGCGGTTGGCTACGTAGTCGAGCACGGTGATGTCGCGTTCGTGGCCTATGCCAATCATGACCGGGAGCGGGAACTGTGCCACGGCGGCCGCGAGGTTGTAGTCCTCGAAGCATTGCAGGTCGAGCGACGCTCCGCCGCCACGTATTATGACCACGCCGTCCCAGCGGTCGGCTTCGGCAGCTATGCGTTCGAGGGCTGCAAGTATGGTCGGGCACGCTTTTTCGCCCTGCATCATGGCCTCGAACAGTCTGACATCAAAGCGTATGCGGGCCTCGTTGTTGAAAAGCTGATTGAGGAAATCGCCGTAGCCGGCCGCGAAAGGTGACGATATGACGGCAAGCCGTGTAGGCACATCGGGCCACGCAAGGCGGCGGTTGAGGTCGATGACACCCTCGCGTGTGAGACGGTCGATGATTTCCTGACGGCGCCGCATCAGGTCGCCCATCGTGTAGGCGGGGTCGATGTCAGACGCTATTACAGATAGTCCGTAGAGCTTATGGATGCTCGGCGCCACGCGCACCCTCACTTTCAGTCCGGTGGCCAACGGCTGTCCGGTGCCCCCCATAAACTTGGCGTTGAGGGCGGCGAACTGATAGTTCCAGATACGCAGCGGCATCTTTGCCACCGGCTTCCCGTCGTCATCCTTCTCCACAATGTCGGCATAGCAATGGCCGCCGCGGAGGTTGAAATCGGACAGCTCCCCCACTACCCATACGTCGGACACCTCAGGCACTTTGACAAGTTTCTGCAACAGGGCGCACAACCGGGATATGGTCATCGATTTCTCCTCGTCCGCAGCCTCTGAAAGAAGCACGGGGTCGCTCTTACGCAGTCGGGCTGTCATCGCTTAACAGGCTTGAATGATTTACCCGACCAGACATAATCGAGCTGCGGAGCAAGGGCGTCCTTCACCCTGTCGGCGTTCTCGACCGATACGTAATCGCCAATCTGAGGGGTAAAGGTCAGTGTTGAAGTAGCGGGATTATACCGGGCGTCGACCATGAGGAAGGGCAACGCGTTTTCAATCTCCTCCATTTTGTCGGGCGACAGTTTGCCTGTCCAGTCGGCAAGCGAGGGGAACCGGAGCAGTTTGCGGGAGTCAAGCTGTTTCCAGCGAGAGTCATAGAATGTCACGACAGCATCGGTCGACGGGGAGTCAACACGGTCCACCGCCATAATTACTGACGACTTGCCGTAAGGGAGTATGGCAAACGAGATACTGTGCGCCGCGCCGGTACTGAGCGTGATTGTCGATTCCGTCATCTCGGTAATGACTGCATCCTCGCCGGCTTTGTTCTTTACGGTACGCGCCACCCCGTTTTCATAATAGTCGAGCATGTCGAGGAGAGTGGAGGCGTCGATTGTGAGCAGCACCTTTTCAGGCGCCGTAGTCAGCACGCTGCGGGGTGTCATCTGCGCCGACACCGTGACCGCGCCCAGCAGGGCCATGATTGAGAGTATGAACCGTGACATCGTTGAAAAGCGTTTTTATCGTTTGAGGCTGTTGCAGAACTCCAATTTGGCGTGGACGCACGGTCAGTACGGGTTTGAGACGCGTTTTTCGCCGGACGCACAGACCGTGCGTCCCTACAAATCCGGAGTCCTGCAACAGAATGCAAATATGGTTATTTTTTTCGAGATTTCCTACCCGCACCCCGACCTTTCTTGTCGAAGAACGGATTGGTGGCATCGGCTCCGCGGCTCTCGCGCGCCTTGCGGGTTGATGCGCGGGCATAATCCTTGTCGGCATCCGCAACTTCGCTGTATATGCGCTTACCCATGAAATCAAGCCCTTTGAGCGAATGTACCACCCTCTGCGCATCCTTTTTGCGTATATCGAACAGCGAGTAGCCCGGCATCAGGTCGATACGGCCTACATCGACGCGCGGTCCCTCGATATTCTTGTTGAGCATGTCGATGAGATTGCCGGCATAGAAACCGTCGTTCTTACCGAGGTTTATGTAGATGCGCTCCATACCTTTCTCGGCGGTGCGGCGGTCTTTCTCCTTGTCGGAACGAGGAGAGGATTTCTCCTTATCCTTTTTATCTTTCCTCGACGGCTTTTCATCAATGAAATCAATGGAGGGAGCATCCTTGTAATAGTCGAGAAGACGCTGGAACTCAAGCGAAAGCACACGGCGTATAAGGTCGTCGGCCGAAAGCCAGCCGAGTTTTTTGATGACACCGGGAAGATAGCGGTCCATCTCGGCATCGTTGACCTGAACTTTCTCGATACGGTCGGCGAGCGAGTAGAGCTGCTTCTCGATAATCTGCTCGGGGGTAGGCACGTCCTTGCGTTCGAACTTCTTGCCTATGATACGCTCGATTTCGCGCAGGCGCCCTTTCTCGCGGGAGTGGATTATGGCTACGGATACGCCGGTCTTGCCCGCGCGGCCTGTACGGCCCGAACGGTGGGTGTAGACGGCGGTATCCTCGGGCAGGCCGTAGTTGATGACGTGGGTAAGGTCGTCGACATCAAGACCGCGGGCGGCGACATCGGTGGCAACGAGAATCTTCACGACTCGGTCGCGGAATTTTTTCATCACGATGTCGCGCTGCTGCTGCGACAGGTCGCCGTGAAGCGCTTCGGCGTTGTAGCCGTCCTGACACAGATTGTCGGCAATCTCCTGGGTGTCGCGGCGCGTGCGGCAGAATATGATGGCGTAGATATTTGGGGTATAGTCGACTATGCGTTTGAGAGCGAGATATTTGTCGCGGGCATTGACCATGTAGTAGATATGCTTTACGTTGGCCGCGCCTTCATTGCGCGTGCCGACGACGAACTCGACAGGGTCGTGCATGTATTTCTTCGCTATTTTCCCGATTTCGGGGGGCATCGTGGCCGAGAACATCAGCATCTTGCGCTGGGCGGGCACATGGTCGAGGATTTCGTTGATTGAGTCGAGGAAGCCCATGTTGAGCATCTCGTCGGCTTCGTCGAGTATCACGGTGTGCACATCACCGAGTTTTGCCACACCGCGGTTGATGAGGTCGATCAGACGTCCCGGAGTGGCGACAATAATCTGCACGCCGCCGCGGAGCGAACGTATCTGGCTCTCGATGCTCGAACCGCCATAGACGGGAAGCACCTTCACATCAGGGAGATATTTCGAGAAATCGGCGAGGTCGGATGCTATCTGCAGACAAAGTTCGCGTGTCGGAGCGAGAATCAGCGCCTGCGGCGAATGGTTGGCGGGGTCGATACGCTGCAGCACCGGCAGGCCGAACGCGGCCGTCTTGCCGGTACCGGTCTGTGCGAGGGCCACCACGTCGCCCTCCTTACTGAGCAAATGGGGTATCACCTGCGCCTGCACGGGCATAGGCTGTTCAAATCCAAGCTCTTCAACGGCCTTCAACAACGGCGCGCTTACTCCTAATTCTTCAAATGTCATATTCTTGAGTTTTATATATAAATCAAAATACAATCCATCATATCCATACAAATACATACGAATGACGAATATGACAAATTATCGAATAACATATTATGGCAAATACCGCCAAAAACACGATATCCCAAATATTATACAAAGATATAACAACTTACTCTGACTTTTGACGGAAAGCCGGATAAATTTACAGATTCACAGAAATAGGGAAATATCGTAATGGAACAATATTATATGATAATCATAAGTCAATTTGCCTTTCAACGGATTAGAGAGATTCACCCCGCCGGTTATCCAGACGATAACGGGCACATTGGATAGCTTGCTGCAATTTCTGTTCAAGCAGGCGGCGCTCCGGTAATTTTGTCAAATAATCCGCAACACGGATATTACTGTCGTTGAGATGCATCAGTTCTATGTGTTCTTCATTTTTACCGGCACACAGAATCAGACCTATGGGGCGGTTCTCACCTTCGGCCATATCATACTTTTCGAGCCAACGGAGATACAACTCCATTTGTCCCTTATAACCGGCCTGGAATTTACCAAGTTTCAAGTCAATTGCAACAAGACAACGCAAACGGCGATGATAGAAGAGCAAGTCGATGTAATAATCCTCATTATCTATTGTAATACGTTTCTGTCGGGCAAGGAATGCAAAATCATTGCCCAATTCGGTTATAAAATTCTGAAGTTCTGCAATAATTGCATTTTCAAGATCTTTTTCGGAATAGGCGTCATGCAATCCGAGAAAATCGAGGACATAAGGATCTTGGAATACAAGGTCAGCCGTCATCTTACGTTCATCGCGCAACTCATTTAGCATATCAGTAATTACAGCTTCGGGACGTTTGGATATAGCAGTACGTTCGTAAAGCATTCCGTCTATTTTAGCTTTGAGCGTACGTTTAGACCAACGCTGGTCGGCGGCCATTGTCAGATAAAAATTTCGAGCCAAATCGCCATTGACAGACATAACTTGCAGAAAATGAGACCATGGCAATTTGGACACCAGTGGTGTCCAAATTGATAAATCATTAAATCTCTCAGCGAAAAGACGCATACGGTTCAGGTTTTTCTCGGAGAATTGATTACCGCCATATTGCTCTGTCAGCCGGCGCGAAAGATTTGCGATTATCTGCTTGCCGTAGGTAGCCCTTTCATTCCCAAGCAATTCGCGATTGATACGGTCACCTATATGCCAATACATTATTGTCATTGTCGAGTTGACAGTTGCTGCCACACGGCTTTTGGCCGACTCAATCAATTGACGTATGTCCGAAAGAAGATTGTCATCAATATGCTTATTAGCAAGTTCCATCCCGCTTAATTAATTAGTTTTTCAAATTGCCTTATCTGCAAATTTAAGAAAATATATCGGTGTGACAATCAAAAATGAATACTTTGCTATTATTAACGATTTTTTTTGACGTGGTATCATTCAATTTATTAACTTTGTCGGTTGAATTTGAATTGTCACGTTCATTCCGGATTCCGGCAACGGACACCGGGTCATAACATGCACTGCGAGTGTGTATAACACTCTATGGGCGTGCATAACAGAATATATCAATGATAAATCTCACTATCGACCGAGGCAACACCACGACCAAGCTGGTGCTATGGGACGGAACGGAGCCGACATCGACATCGACGCTTTTCAATGCCGACAACGGCACGCTGCTCCGCGCAATCGGAGAACTGACTTTCGACCGCGCCGCGATATGTTCGGTGGCAGGTCCGGTCGACGGACTTGAGAAAATGCTCGGACAAAGAGGGATAAGACTGCTCACGCTGAGCGCGTCGACGCCACTTCCCGTCGGCAACCTTTACGCCACGCCGGCCACACTCGGAGTGGACCGGATAGCGGCCGCCGTAGGCGCCCATACGCTGTATCCGGGGCATGAACTTCTTGTCGCCGACATAGGCACGTGCGTGACATTCGACCGCATCGACGCCGCGGGAAATTTCACCGGCGGCAATATAGCTCCCGGCATCGGCATGCGTCTGCGTGCCATGCACACGTTCACCAAGGCGCTGCCCGAGGTGGCAAGCGTGGGCGATACTCCGATACGAGGAATATCGACCGACACAGCAATGCGTTCCGGAGCATTTTACGGCGTTGTGGCCGAAGTGACATACTATAATTCACTGCTCGGGGAAAGCGGACTTACCCTCCTCACGGGAGGATGGAGCGAGAGGGTGGCACAGGCTCTCGATTTCGACGCCAAGCTTTGTCCGCTGCTTGTAAACAGAGGTCTTAACAGAATATTACAATATAATGAAACCAATCCGCATTAATACGGTATTTATGGCCGCTTTTGTAGCGCTGATGTCAATCTGCGCGGTGTCATTGTCGGCACAGAACAATGTTGTATCACCCTACTCGCGTTTCGGCTACGGCGTGCTCAACGACCATGCCACTTCGGCACAACGTGCCATGGGCGGGATAGGCTACGCCATGAACAACGGACGCCAGATCAACTCCATGAACCCGGCATCATACGCCGCCATCGATACGCTGACATTTCTTTTCGACATGGGCGTCGACCTCAAGAGCGTGAATCTGAAGCAGGCCGAGGAGTCGGGCAACAAGCTCACGGGCGGACTCGACTACGTCACCATGCAGTTCCCGCTCGGCAAATACATGGGCGGCAGCGTCGGTTTCCTCCCCTACTCCGAAGTGGGCTATGCCTTCGGCGAGGAGATTGTCAACGGCGAGGAGGCGCATCAGGGCCACGGCTCAATCAACGAGCTTTATTTCGGCATAAGCGGCAAGCCGTTCAAGGGATTCACGATAGGAGCAAACGTATCATATCTGTTCGGCAACCTCATCAATGACACGTATCTGTCGACGACCAACTCTTCGACGACACTCTTCGAGCGCGTGCTCGAGGTGCGTGACTACGACCTGCGGTTCGGCGCACAGTATTCGGTCAATATCGGGTCGAAACACCGCGCCACTCTCGGTGTGGTATATTCGCCCGGCAAGGATTTCCGCGGAAAGACCTACGGGGTGTATTACGACGTGACCACGTCGTCCAACAAGCCCGACACCATCGGCTACACTCATCTCAAAGGCAAATACTCGCGTCCGGCCACCTACGGTATCGGCCTCAACTATCAGTGGAACAACCGTCTCATGGCCGAACTCGATTTCACCTACCAGCCGTGGCGCGACGCCAAGGCCGGTGTGCTCGAAGGATTCGAAGCCACAAAATTCGACAACCGCTGGAAAGTGAATTTCGGCGTACAGTATACTCCCGACCCGCGCGGAAGCTATCTCAAGCGTGTGCGTTACCGTGTCGGAGCGCTCTACAACCGCGACTATATCATGGTAGACGACAACAACGTAAAGGATGTAGGCATTTCGTTCGGTTTCGGACTGCCTACCCCCATCAACCGCTATACGAAGACGGTGGTCAACCTGGGATTTGAATACCGTCACCGCCAGTCATCGCCCGTGAAACTTGTCACCGAAAACTATTTCCAGGTGACACTCGGCATCAACTTCAACGAGCTTTGGTTCTGGCAGAACAAGATACAGTAATCCCGCTGCCGGCAATCGTATACGTCTGAAATCAAATCAACAGCCGCATGTCGAAATCCATAAAGAAATTTCTGCCGCAGAAGAAGCGCTGGTGGGCACTGATTATCATTGCCTCGCTCGCCGCCGTCATGATTGCCACGGGCAAGAAAGAGGAGGAGAACATCGCGCCGATTGACTACGACCCGGAGACGACGCCGACAATGTACACTTCCGACGCTACATCCTACGTGTCGGATTCCGGCTATACGCGCTATTATATCGAGACGACGCAATGGTTCGTGTTCGACGACGCCAAGGAGCCGAACTGGAAATTTCCCGAGGGACTGTACGGCGAGAAATTCGACAACGACATGCAGGTGATAGCCACATTCGAATGCGATTCGGCCGTGTACCTGAGCAGCCCCAAGATATGGGAGCTGTCGGGCAACGTGCGTATCAACAACGAATTCGGCGACCGCTTCCTCACCCAGCACATGTTCTGGAACACGGCAGAGCACAAGATGTACTCCGACTCGTTTATCCACATCGAGAAATCCGACCGCATCATTGAGGGATACGGATTTATATCCGACGAGAGGATTTCGGACTACGTGGTGCACCGTCCGTCGATGATAATACCCGCGAGCGAACTAAGCCGCGACCGCAGCGGCAAAGATGCCGCCGACAGCTTGCAGGCACCTGTCGACACGATGGCTACGGGAGTGCCGCAACGACGGCCGCCCCGCCCGCGGGAAGGCTATCCTGCAGCCGTGCCGGCTACAAATGCGCCTACGCCGGGAGGACATATACCAGGCAGTCACAACGCCCGTCAGCCGCAGCTGCCTATAGGCCGTGTGAAAGCCGTGCATGAAGCAGCACCCGCCAAATTGTCAGCCGAAAAAGCGCTTCCATTAAAGAAATAACAATCTGCAATATGGTCATCTGGATAATCATCACTCTTGTATCGCTTATATTCTCGGCACTGTTCTCCGGCGTCGAAATCGCATACGTGACTTCCGACCGCGTGCGCACGGAGCTCGACGTCAAAATGGGCGGCCCGATAAGCCGGGCGCTCAACGTGTTTTACCGGCATCCCGAATTTTTTATCTCCACCATCCTTGTAGGCAACAATATAGCGCTTGTAATCTACGGTATGGGGTTCGCCAAGTTCCTTGAGGAACCGCTCGTAGAGGCCGGTTTGGGCGAATTTCCGGTGCTTCTGATACAGACTCTCGTATCGACGGGCGTGATACTGCTCATGGGCGAATTTTTCCCGAAGACCATATTCCGCATCAATCCGAACGCATCGCTCAAGCTGTTCGCTCTCCCCATGATGGCCATATACGCGATACTCTATCCGATATCACTGTTCACGACATGGCTGTCGAGGGCATTGATGAAACTGTTCGGCGTAAGCGACGAGCAAGCTGCCTCCGGACTGCTTTCGGTGGGCGACCTCAACCAGTATCTGGAGCGTACAATCGACGACGTCGATGAGAAAAAGGAGACTATCGAGAACGAGGTCAAGATATTTCACAATGCGCTCGACTTCTCCACGACTCACCTGCGCGACTGCATGACTCCGCGCAACGAGATATTCGCAGTCGACATCGACAAGGTTGACCGCGAGGAGCTGTGCCGTCTGTTCACATCGTCGGGCCGCTCGAAAATCATAGTCTACAAGGAGGACATCGACAATATACTCGGCTACATACATGTGTCGGAGCTGTTTCACACCGACATAGACTGGCGCACACGTCTCAAGGAGGTGATTTTCGCGCCCGAGACCGTACTTGCCAACAAGATGATGCGGCGTCTGCTGTCGGAGAAACGCTCTATCGCCATAGTCATCGACGAGTTCGGAGGCACATCGGGAATGGTGACCCTCGAAGACCTTGTGGAGGAAATATTCGGCGACATACAGGACGAACATGACCACGCACGCCTGACGGCACGCCGATTGCCCGACGGCTCGTATGAATTCTCGGGCCGTATCGAGATAACCACGCTCAACGACACATTCCACCTCGACATTCCGGAAAATGACGAGTACCAGACGCTTATGGGCTACATACTCCACTCTACCGGCGCCATTCCCGAACAGGGTGAAATCATAATACTCGACAACCTGCGGTTCGAAATTCTCAAAAAAAGTGCCACCCGTCTTGAACTTATCGGCGTGACAGAAATTATAACTGAGAATAGTGAACAATGAAAAATACCTGAAAATGAAAAAATCACCCATCTATACACGTACGGGCGACAAGGGTATGACATCGCTTGTCGACGGGACCCGTCTGGTTAAAAATTCCGTACGTATCGAGGCTTACGGCACTGTCGACGAACTCAATTCCTTTATCGGAGTACTGATAGCATCGGAGCCGCTGACCGATGATGACCGTGCGCTGCTCACCGACATACAGGCGCGGCTGTTTGACATCGGCAGCTATCTGGCTTCGGGCAACGCCGAGATGTCGGAGCGCATGCGGCCTCAGCTCGACGGGGCACTGGAGGCGCTGGAGCATGTGCTCGACCTTTATGACAGCGAACTGCCGCCGATGCGTTCATTCGTATTGCCGCAGGGTGCGCCGTCGGCAGCAGCGGCGCATGTGGCTCGCGCTGTGGCACGCCGCGCCGAACGACGTATACTTGCGTTCAACAGCGAACTGACAGCGCATGCCGCCGACGAGGGTTACACCGGCCCGCAATGCGTCGACGAACAGGTGTTGAAGTATATCAACCGCCTGAGCGACTATCTGTTCATACTCAGCCGGCATTGCAACCATATAGCCGGTATCGCCGACATATATTGGATTCCGGCAAAGCCGAAATCATAACGGCAGCCATTTCACCTTAACCAATACTTATCCTGTCAGACAGAAAAAAGCATGATTGCAGACATATTTTATCTTGTAGCCGGAATGGTGCTGATACTGCTCGGGGCCAATGCGCTGACCGACGGAGCGTCGGCACTCGCACGGCGAGTAGGTATCTCAGACCTCGTGGTCGGACTGACCGTCGTAGCGTTCGGCACATCCGCTCCGGAGCTTGTCATTTCTCTATTGTCGGCAGTCAAGGGCAATTCAGGACTCGCGATAGGCAATGTAGTGGGGTCGAACATATTCAATATCTTCGCCATTATCGGCATCACGACGATGGTACGGCCTATCGTCATCGAACGTTCGGTCATGACCCGCGAGATTCCGATGGTGGTAATATCGTCGCTCGTACTCCTCGTGATGGGCAATACCGTGTTGCTCGACGGTGACGCGACCGCGATGCTCCCGCGTTCGGGAGGCATATTATTGCTGGTGTTTTTCAGCATATTCTTATGGTATACTTTCGCCACGGCAAAAAGCGCGGCTCCCGATGAGCCGATGAGTGCCGCGGCATCAGGGAAAGGGGAATTCAAGCCCGGCAAGGCGGTATTATGGGTTATCGGCGGCCTGGCGATGCTTGTGGCCGGCGGCGACCGTTTTGTGGCCGGAGCGTCAGGAATAGCCTCAATGGCAGGTATCAGCGACGCCATAATCGGACTTACGATAGCCGCAGCCGGCTCATCGCTGCCCGAACTCGCCACATCAATAGTGGCGGCAAGAAAAGGGCGCACGTCAATGGCCGTAGGCAATGTCATCGGCTCAAACATATTCAACATTTTCCTTGTGCTCGGAGCCAGCGCCACGGTACACCCCCTCGCATTCGGCACCATAGGCAACGTGGATCTGCTGACACTGACGGCAGCCTCCGTAATGTTCCTCGCATGCGGCTGGCTTTTCGGCAAACGCACCATAACCCGCGCCGAAGGCACAGTCTTCACATTCTGCTACATAGCCTACATAGCCTACCTCATCATAAACGCATAGAAAACGCTACCAAATTCATTACATAATGACAAAGACACGGATATATGATTTCTTGCGCGGTTTTAATCCGCTATACGTGGCAATAACCCTCAGCATGCTCATGCTTGCAGGTATTATCATGCTCAGAGGAATTGCAGTCTGGAATGCCGATACGCCGTCGTATGTCGGCGCATGGGATGAATACTACAGCCACGGTGAAATAGACATATTCCGTACGCCCGTATATCCTGTGATTATAGGTATAGGCAAAATACTTCTCGGGACAGGATCATGGGTCTTTTTCCCTACGATTATACAGATTATAGTATTTTACGCATGTGGCATAGTATTCAGCAAAATGATATTAGAGGTCATTTCAGACCGGCGCGTGGCATGGTTTACGGTGTTTCTGTATTTTCTTTTTTATCCTATAATAAACATGCTTAATGTCATCGGAACAGAAGCATTGGCATTTAGTCTGACCACCGTGTGGATATACTGTATATGGCGTTTTATACATCGTGCAAACTGGAGTTACGGCATTTATATAATGCTACTGACAATCATAGGAATAATGTTGAGACCATCGTTTCTGATTCTTGCCATCGCTATCGTCGGACTCGCCATATCCGGAGTATTCATCAGAAATTACCGCCGCAACGTGCTGTTGCTGTTGCTGACACTCCTGCCCGTAGGAGTAGTGTACAAAATATATGTCAACGAAGTGGAACGCAAGTCAGGATTAGATACAATCTCAGTGGTTTCCGTTATCAACCAATACTACATGGCCCGACAATACAAAGATATATTTCCCGAATTCCTGCCTGACAATCCTAAAGCCATAGCGCTTATGAACCGCTACCAGAAAAGGGAGGACTTACTATGGTTATGGACGGAAATAACGCAAATTGAGGAAACACGTACCATGAGCTACCAAGAGATGGAGGACTACGCAATGGCCATGAAACATACATACCCCGGGCTATGGTACGGCTACATCGGCAAACGCATTCTTGCCGGAGTCATTGATGAAGCATCGATAAAAAACATGTGCAATTATCTCGTGGTGTTGCTTTATACGGTATTTTTTGTTGTGGGATGGATTAAGTTCAGGCAATTTTCGCTTGTCAATTTTCTGATACTTATGATTGGCGGGGGAAGCCTGTTGTCGATATTTCTTTATGCGCAGAATGACTTCGGGCGCCTGATGCTTCCTACTTCTGGTGTGCTGATACTTATGGGAGGGCAGTTGCTCAACTGCATACGGCTGCACCCGCTGTCAATCAATCTGCGACGGATGTATCCGTTATAAGATTTTATGACAAGCGGGTGTTGCAAAACTATACTTTCCGCGGTAAGATAAGGCCGGGTCATGCAACACCGTCTTAACTTGTTATTTCTGATTTTATTCCTTTACTTCGGTTAGAGCGCCGATGGTGGAGTCGATGATGAAGCCGCGTATCGAGATGTCGTGAGGTATGAGCGGGTGGTTTCGGATGGCTGTCACGGTGTCGATTACGCTTTTGTGAGTGTCGCCGAATCCGTAGAGCCATTTTTCGAAGTCAATGCCGCAAAAACGTATCATGTCGATTGTCTCCTGTTTGATGCCGCGCTGAAGCATGTGTTGAATCATGCTTTCGGCGCTCATATGGCATGCTCCGCAATCGCTATGCGCCACGACCATGACCTCCTCGACATGAAGCTCATAGATTGCCACCATCAGCGAACGTATTACCGAACCGAACGGGTGGGAAATTATGCCTCCGGCGTTTTTGATTAGCTTTACGTCGCCGTTCCTTATGCCTAAAGCGGCAGGCAGGAGTTCGGTGAGACGCGTATCCATGCATGAGAGGATTGCTATTTTCTTGTCGGGATATTTGTTGGTAATGAAGGGCTCATAGCCTTTGTTTTCAACGAATTTCTTGTTGTATTGCAGTATTTCTTCTATCATTGGGTAGTTCTTTGGATGATTTTAATGGGGAAGTCCGATCGGTCGGACAGGTCAGACCGGTCGGACGAGTCGGACATGTCCGACGGGACGAAGTATATGATTGCAAGACTATCTGATTGGCCTGACTTTGCTATGAAAGCATTGATGCGGCGGCAGATATTGCTTCGCAGAGTGTAGGGTGCGGGTGGATTGTCCGGGTTATGGCTGCTATCGGGAGGTTGTTGGCCATTATTATGGCTATCTCCTCTATGAGGTCGGCGGCATGTGGGCCTACTATCTGGCAGCCGGCTATGGTGCCGGTTGTCGTATCGGCTATCAGCTTGACGAGGCCGTCGGTCTCCCCTATCGTCACGGCTTTGCCGTTGCCTCTAAAGGGCACTTTGGCGACCTTTACCGGCATACCTGTATCCTTGCACTGCTGCTCCGTTTTGCCCACCATGGCGGCTTCAGGAACCGTAAACACCACCGACGGGATAACTCCGGCGGCGACATCCTCGCCGGCCACGATACGGGCTTGTGCGGAGGCGGCGTGAGCGAGCATACACAGGCCGTTGACATCGCCTATTGCGTAAATGCCATGCGCCGATGTCCGCATTGTCGAAGGATCGACCAAGATGGCTCCGCGCTCAACAGTAACTCCGGCTACATCAAGACCTTCGGGTAGGTTGGGACGGCGTCCGACCGCCATAGCGATTACCGATGCCTCCACACTGCCCTCCTTGCTTCCCGACTGATAACTGACCTTCCCCGGTTCGATGGCCGTAACCTGCGCGCCTGTGACAAAAGTCACGCCCGAGGAAGCCATCGACTGACGCAGACGTTTGGCAATATCCTTGTCAAATTGCGGCAGTACCTCCTTGAAGTATTCGATGACGGTCACTTTGCTGCCAAGAGAGGCAAATATGGATGCGAACTCCATACCTATTACTCCGCCGCCTATGATGGCAAGTGTATCTGGAACGGCATCAAGCGACAGAAGGCCGTCGGACGACACGGCATTTTCGGCTCCGGGCACAGGTAATGACGCCGATGACGAACCGGTGGCGATGACAATCCTGTCGGAGGTAAGACGTTCACCGTTGACTTCAACCGTTTTCGGCGCGACAAAGCGTGCCTCGCCATGCAGTATGTTTACTCCTGACAGAAGCATCTCAATGCCTGAACGCAGGCTGTCGATGACGGCTGCTCGCCTGGAGCAAAGGGCGTTGAAATCAATTGTAGCGGGAGGCAGTACGATACCGTAATCCGCGGCATGCGCAGGAGTACGCGCCAGTGCGGCGGCATGTGCCATTACTTTTGTCGGGATACAACCGCGGTTGAGACATGTGCCGCCGAGGCTGTCGCGCTCTATGAGCGTGACTTCGTGTGACTGTCGCGACAGGATTGCGGCAAGTTCGTATCCGCCGGGACCGGCGCCGATAATTATATATTTCATATTGTTGGATTTAAGTTAACCGGATTTATAATAGCCGAGTACAGGATCTGTATCCAAATCGGTTTTTAACCGCGGTTTAGTAAAGCTGTGCTTTGCAACATTTCCTACAGGACCAATTCTATTTGCCGACGTCAGAGTTCGTCGAAGGTGAGGCGGGGATGGAGGGCGGCTTCGGTGTCGTCGGGATGGCGCACGGGGGTGGTGTGCGGTGCCGATTTTACTATATCGGGGGATGCCGATGCCTCATGCGCTATGTCGCGCATCACCTTTATGAAACTGTCGATTGTGTCGAGGCTTTCGGTTTCAGTCGGCTCAATCATCAGCGACTCGTGGAAGAGAAGCGGGAAATAGATTGTCGGGGCATGGAACCCGTAGTCAAGCAGACGTTTGGCCACATTGAGCGTAGTCACTCCGGTCGATTTGTCCTTCAGTCCGTCAAATACAAATTCATGCTTGCACACCGTGTCGACAGGCAGCTCATACACATCGCGCAATGACTCCTTTATGTAGTTGGCATTGAGTGTGGCAAGTCCGCCGGCTTCCATCAGTCCGTCGCAGCCGAGCGAAAGGATATAGCTGAGCGCACGCATCTGCACGGCGAAATTGCCGAGGGTGGAACTTATGCGACCCATCGAATCGGGCGACGATACCATATCGTAGGTACCGTCATCCTTCTTTATGACACGCGGATTGGGAAGCAGATGCTCCAGACCGGCGCGCACGCCTACGGGACCCGAGCCGGGGCCGCCGCCTCCGTGGGGGGTAGAGAATGTCTTATGCAGATTTATGTGCATTATGTCGAAACCCATGTCGCCGGGACGCGCTATGCCGAGCATCGGATTGAGGTTGGCGCCGTCGTAGTACAGAAGCGCGCCGGCATCGTGCACCATCTTCGCAATCTGCGGTATCTGACGTTCGAATATGCCGAGAGTGTTCGGGTTGGTCATCATCATCGCTGCCACGGTGTCATCAAGCAGCGGAGCGAGCGCCTCGACATCGACGGTACCGTCAGGCAGACTCTTGACAGGCACTACCTGAAGTCCTGCCACAGCCGCACTTGCGGGATTTGTGCCGTGCGCCGAGTCGGGGATTATGACTTTGGTGCGTTTCTTATCGCCGCGTGAGTCGTGATAGGCGCGGCAGAGCATGAGACCGGTGAGTTCGCCGTGCGCTCCCGCGTAGGGGTTCAATGTAAATTCAGCCATTCCGCCGATTTCGGCGAGCGCCGACGCAAGTGTATGATACATGGCGAGGGCACCTTGGCTGAAACGTGCCGGAGTGTCGGGATGCAGCGATGCAATCACGGGGTCGGACGCCATCTCCTCATTGATTTTCGGATTGTACTTCATCGTACATGAGCCGAGGGGATAAAAGCCCGTATCGACACCGAAATTGTTGGTCGACATATTTGTGTAATGGCGCACGACGGTAAGTTCGTCGGCCTCGGGCAATCCGATATCCGACTTGCGGAGAAGATTTTCGGGAATTGAACCGACAGCATCGGGAAAAGCCGTTTCGGGAAGTGAGTAACCGCGACGGCCTTGACGTGAGAGCTCGAAAATGAGTTTGTCGTAAAGTTTATTGTTCATGGCTGCAACGCTTTGACGGTTTCGACATAACGGTTAATTTCATCGGGAGTGCGCATTTCGGTCACCGCAATGAGCAGACGGTCGGGCGCTGTGGCGACTCCGGCAAGGATGCCTTCGGCGGCGAGAGCGTCGATGATTTTATCGGCCGGTACTGCGGTAGTCATCTCAAACTCATTGAGGAACGGGCGGCCGGGATATGTCAGACGCATTTTTCCTGTCAGCTCGAGTTCTGCGGCAAGATGGTGCGCGCCGGCTGCACTGAGGCTGTTGACCTTGCGCAACCCCTCGTCACCCATCAGCGACATATATACCGTGACAAACAGTGCCATAAGCCCCTGGTTAGAGCAGATATTGGAAGTAGCCTTCTCGCGGCGAATATGCTGTTCGCGCGCCTGAAGTGTCAGAACGAAAGTGCGTTGTCCCGCCTCGTCGACGGTCGCGCCTACGATACGTCCGGGAAGTTTGCGCATCAGCGACTTCGCGGCAGCCATATATCCGAGATATGGACCGCCGAAATTCAACGGAATACCGAGCGACTGGGCATCGCCTACAGCTATGTCGGCACCCCATTCACCGGGTGTGCGCAGCGTGGCGAGGTCGATGGCCACACTGTTGATTATCAGCAGCGCTCCGGCAGCATGCACCATGTCGGCAACACCTGTAAAATCCTCGATAATGCCGTATTTATTGGGCTGCGGCAGGATAACGCCGCCGATATTGCCTGCGGCAAGCAACTCCCTGAGGAGGTCGATTGAAGTCACCCCGTCGGCCTCGGGTATCGGCACGATGTCGACACCGTGATAGCGGGCGTAGGTTGACAGCGTCTCGACGACGGCATCGGTGAGCGTAGCGGAATAGGCCACACGCGGACGTTTGCGCGAATTGCCCGACGCCAGAATCATTGCCTCGGCAGTGGCCGTGGCACCGTCGTAGAGCGATGCGTTGGAAATCTCCATACCTGTCAGACGCGCTATCATTGTCTGGTACTCGAATATATATTGAAGCGTGCCCTGAGATATTTCGGGCTGATAGGGGGTGTAGGAGGTGAGGAACTCGCTGCGTGCCAGGATAGAGGAAACGACAGCGGGAGTATAGCGGTCGTAGTGACCGTTGCCGGCAAAGCAAGCGAGAGGAGTGCAACCGTCGGAGAGACGGCGGAAGAAAGCACGCACCTCAACCTCGCTCATCTGCTTTCCCAAAGCGTAGGGACTGCGCAGGCGCAACTCTCCGGGAATGTCGGCGAACAGCGCTTCGATGCTGTCGACACCGCATTTTTCGAGCATACGCGCCTTGTCTTCCTCGGTATGGGGAAAATATCTGTGACTCATGATATTATTGGTTTTTTATTTCGCACGATTCGGGTGCGAGGATGTTGCAGAAGTATATTTAGCTGTCAGAAGTTGCCGCAAATTGTAGGGACGCGATTCATCGCGTCCGCATTATTGGTGTGGTATTTAGCTTGTTTTGCCATTCGGATGCTGACGCGATGAATCGCGTCCCTACAATTTTGTCGGTTAAATCTTGACTGTATGGAGGTCGGCAATCAATGGGGGTCGGAGGCGAGGTAGGTGACGTAGGCGTCCATGTCCATCAGCGAGTCGAGTTCGGCGGGGTCGGTCAGACGGATTTTGATAATCCAGTTGGCCATCGCGTCCTCGTTGATGAGACGGGGATTTTCCTCAAGAGCCTCGTTTATTTCGATTACTTCGCCGCTGGCGGGTATTATCAGGTCGGAAGCGGCCTTCACGCTCTCGATGGCGCCGAAATCGTCGCCTTCGGAAAATTCTTCCCCGACTTCAGGCATATCGACATATACTACGTTGCCAAGGGCTTTCTGGGCGTAATCGGTGATGCCGACGTAACCGTTTCCTTCGCCGTCGACGGTAAGATACTCATGGGTGGGGGTGTAGTAGGTTTTCATTGTTATTGTTATTGAAAGTTATTCTAGACAAACAGTTATTTGAACCGGACAGTTCATCAGACCGGATGCCGAAGTCGGACATGTCGGACGGGTCTGACTTTGGTTGGGAATTTTATTTTTTGTAGCTTTTCTTGTAGAATTTTTTCGCTATTACTTTGGCGGGGAACACTTTGCGGCGCACTCTTACGCGAAGAGGTGTGTCGATGGCAGCAAACCGGCTGTCGACCAATGCCATTGCCAGACTCTTGTCGACCGAGATGCCGCGGTAGCCGGTAGTTACAGCTCCGATTACATTGTCGTCGGCATCAAGCACTTCGGCGCCGTGACGGGCTATTGCACGGTCAAGGATTTCGAGGCCTACGAGTTTGCGGGGAGCGCCGGCGGTTTTCTGTGCCAGAACAGCATCCCGTCCGATAAATTCTGGCTTGTCGGTCTTTACAAACATGCCGAGAGATGCCTCGATCGGGGATATGTCGTCGGCAAGTTCATCGCCGTAGAGGGGCAGTCCGACTTCGAAGCGCAATGTGTCGCGGCAACCGAGTCCGCACGGTTTTGCTCCGGCGGCAAGCAGGTCGTCCCAAAGGCGACGGGTTATGTCATGCGGCGCATACACCTCGAAACCGTCCTCTCCGGTATAGCCGGTGCGGGAAATGATGACATCGTTGTCACCGTAGATTTTGAAATGCCCGAAAGTATAGAACGTGAGGGAGGCGACAGTGTCAAGCCCGGTCACTTTCTTCAGAATGGCTTCCGCCTGAGGTCCCTGCACGGCGATTTCGCCTATATTGTCGCTCTGATGGTCGATATTCACATCATAGCCTTCGGCGTTTTTCCTTATCCAGGCCACATCCTTGTCTATGTTGGCGGCATTGATGACGAGGAGATAGTCATTGTCGCCCTGCACGTAGACAAGGAGGTCGTCGACAGTGCCGCCGTCGGGATGTAGCATCATGCCGTAGAGACATTTCCCGGGCTCCGCACCGCGAATGTCGTTGGTGAAAATCATATTGACGAACCGCATGGCGTCAGGCCCCGTCACAAACACTTCCCCCATGTGGGAAACGTCAAAAATACCGCAGGCATTACGCACGGCATTATGCTCTTCCACAATGCCTTCATATTGTATCGGCATGTCAAAGCCGCCGAACGGACTCATCTGCGCCCCAAGCTCAACATGCTTGTCGTGCAGACATGTTTTCTTTATATTTTCCATGGTTCAAGGTAGTAAATAACTATTTAAAATCTTTTTCTCAAAGGTAAAAAATAGTTTTTTCACACCCAAAATTTTTAACAGGAAATTTCTCCGGCTATCGCGACAGAGTTTTTTTAATCATGTGATTAACAATCTGAAGTATTGATTCAAGAATATTTTTATTTTACCTTTGTAATAATTATTCATTTATATTCTTACATAACAATGAGAAAAGACAATATACGTATAGCTCATATTGACGCCATACGTGGGCTTATGATACTGTTGGTCATATATATTCACATTGTTTTTTTCCTGCTAAAAAAAGATGACACTTATATGTGTAGATTTTTCAGCTCTATCCGAATGCCATTATTCTTCTTTATTGCAGGATTTTTCATGTACAGCAGCGCATATACCAAAGAATTATTCAACCGCCGTGCAACAAATCGCATTATCCGACAACTATATCCAACCATATTCTTTTGGACAATTTTCAGTTTAATTTTTACACCTGACAGTTTTCCTGAATCATGGCTAATGGAAGGTAAATCCGGATACTGGTTTACATTTGTTTTAGTAGAAATGTTTTTCATAGTAGTGCCATTTCTCATGCTTTTCTATCAAAAAAAATATTCTAACTTTCAAAAAACGATATATTTAATTTTATTTTGTTTGGCAATAGAAATCATTTATTACACTAATAGACTGCTACCAAACAAAATAATTCCCGAAGAAATAACCGGCTTTTTATCATTCAACATGCTTGCCATGTATTTACCATATCTAATATTTGGAATTATATCAAACATATACATTAATAATTTCAACAAGCTAAACCGAAGCTTATGGTGGAGCATTGCTTCCGTTTTAACATTTACTGTAACATTATGGCTAATAAACAAATTGTCCGTAAATTTCATCTTTTCAATATTATCAGGGATGGTATTATCCCTCTCCGGAATAATGATGATATTTAATATTTTTTACATGATGCTTAATTCTAAGATAATTGCTTCCTTCAAATTAATAAAGTCATTAATCTTTATTGGAAAATTTACACTTGAAATATATCTCATACATTATTTTATTATTTTTATATTTAAATCAATTACTGGTTCAAATCTTGTTTTTGATCATTTGACAGGTATTTGCAATACAATATTTGAATTTCCTATTCTAATCATGTTAAGTATTGTCATCGCTTCTATTTGCGTAAGCATAGTATATATTATCAAAAAAGCACGACTATACAAATATTTTTTTCCAAATGCTATTTCTTCTCCAAGCTAAACATTTATCTTTCACGAACCATATATGATAATCCGGCAATAAGAACTATCTTTAATTTAAAACACACAGACCCTAAAGTCAAAGTCGAAATGCAATTTTCCACCTGCATAGCCTCATATATTTTG
>CAJLWO010000007.1 GCA_905210435.1 uncultured Bacteroidales bacterium | reverse complement strand
CAGCTGAATTTTTCAAACATTTTCGCTAATATTGCACTTGCCCTTGGACTCTACAATTTGACAAAAATGCACATTTTTGCAAAAAAATATCCGAAATATTTTGTCAGTTAAAAAAATTGTTCTTACCTTTGTGGTGTCGAAAGCGAAGGCTTAGCTAAACGGCGATTTAGTGTAGTGGCCTAGCACGCCACCCTCTCACGGTGGAGACCCGGGTTCGATTCCCGGATTCGCTACTCGGCAAGCGGCTGTCAATTTTGACAGCCGCTTTTTTTATTTGCCAATTCAATTATTTAAGGGCGCCCGCCGACCGGATAACTTTAACCTATAGATTAATATGGCCGTACTGCTGCAAATTGACCGTCTTACAAAGAGTGTTGGCGACCGACTTTTGTTCGGTGATGTAACTTTCGGAGTAAACGAAGGGGACAAAATCGGTATTATAGCCAAGAACGGAACCGGTAAATCGACACTGCTGCGCATAATCGCAGGAAAAGAGAGTGCCGATTCGGGAAATGTTGTCGCCCGTACAAATCTCAATATCGGTATACTGGAGCAGATACCCGTATTCGAAGGTGACCCTACGGCAATAGAAGCGTGCATTGACCATTCCACTGCGAGAGGGCGTCTTGTTCTGAGCTACGAGAATGCATTAGCCGCCGATGATACCGCCGCAATGCAAGAGCTGATACCTCAGCTTGACCAGTTGCAGGCATGGGATCTGGAGGATAATGTGCGTCAGATGCTGACTCAATTGCAGATTACCGATTTCAGCCAGCGCATATCGACCATGTCGGGCGGACAGCGCAAACGCGTGGCACTATGCCGTCTGTTGCTCGATAAACCGGATATAATCATTCTCGACGAACCGACCAACCATCTTGACATTACGACCATCGAATGGCTTGAAGGGTATCTGCGGCATCAGCGTGTCACGCTTGTAATGGTCACTCACGACCGATATTTCCTCGACAGCATCTGTGACAAGATTATTGAGATTGACCGGCAGCAGATTTTTACCTATGAAGGCAACTACGACTACTATCTGCGTCGACGCCAGGAACGTATCGACGCCATGGCTGCCGAGCTTGCCAAAGTAAAGAACACCTTGCGCCGGGAGACTGAATGGATGCGCCGTCAGCCGCAGGCTCGTGCGGGTAAGGCCAAATACCGTATCGATGCTTACTACGACCTTAAGGAACGTTCGCGTGTTGACCTGAGGGAACGTCAGGTAAACCTCAACGTCAATTCATCATATATCGGTTCGAAGATATTTGATGCCGTCGGTGTGTCCAAGCGCTTCGGCGACAAGGTAATACTTGATAATTTCAATTACACCTTTGCCCGCTACGAAAAAGTGGGCATAATAGGGGAGAACGGTGTGGGGAAATCCACATTTATAAAACTGCTTCAGGGGCTTGTCGCTCCCGACAGCGGACATTTTGACGTAGGCGAGACCGTGCGTTTCGGTTATTATAGTCAGGATGGCATCAGCTTCAACCCCGAAAAAAAGGTGATAGATGCCGTAACGGAAATTGCGGAAGATGTAGTAGTCAACAATCAGCTGCATTTTTCTCCGATGCAGTTTCTGCAGCACTTTCTGTTCTCGCCAGCCGACCAACAGAAATACATACATACACTTTCAGGCGGTGAAAGGGCCCGACTGCATCTTGCCGTAGTGCTGATGCGCTCCCCCAACTTCCTTATTCTTGATGAGCCGACCAACGATCTTGATATTGTCACACTCGGTATTCTTGAAAATTATCTTGAACAGTTCGGAGGATGCCTGATAGTGGTGTCACACGACCGCTTTTTCCTTGATTCGACAGTCGACCATCTTTTTGTAATGGAAGGCAACGGCGTGGTAAAGGATTTCCCCGGGACATATAATGAATACAGTCAGCTCAGGGAGCAGCAACGGCAATCGCTGTCAGAACAGAAAAAGAAACAGACTGATAGCGGTTGTGCGCAACAGAAACAGCGTGCCGAGCGCCCGCGGAAATTGTCTTTTAAAGAGCGCCGCGAACTTGAATCGCTTACCGGTGAGATTGCCGCGCTCGAGGAGGAAAAGCAGCAGCTTGAAAAAGTATTCTCTGGCATGTTGCCGGGTGATATTAATGAGGCCTCCCGCCGCTATGAAGAGGTAAAAAGCATAATCGACGAGAAGGAGCTCCGATGGCTTGAGCTATCTGAATTTGAGTGACGGCTGAAAATATATAGCATATCAATCTGATTTTTTTTACTTTAACCTATTGTATAACCTTATCTCTAACTTTATTACCCATGAAATTTATTTGTACTGCAATTATGCTTTGTCTGGGTGGCCCGACAGTGGTGATGGCTCAGCAGGATCCTGTTGCGGCGGAACGCTATCAGCGTGAGGCCGAATATTATCAGCGCCAAGCCGAGAGTTATCAACGGGATGCCGAAAGCTATCTCCGCGATGCCAAGCGCAAGGAGAATGATGCCGCTTACTATCTCCGGAATAAAAAATATGACAGGGCACGTGACTGCTATAAAAGTGCGGCCAATGCGATGGACTGGTATCAGACAAAAATAGATGCCGCCTCACGGTCGGCTTCTACAGCCGAGAACTATCTTAAACGAGCCGCCGATGCATTAAGGTAATCCGGGGGTGTTGCAGAACCTCCGATGTAGGGACGCACGGTCTGTGCGCCCGGAAAGCGAGCATTGATTATCAGTGTATTATCGGACGCACAGACCGTGCGTCCCTACATTGTTAGCCGAAATTTCGCAGTTTTGCAACACCCTCACAGCCCGAAATCACAGCGTATATTACAGTTATCCCACCTGATATTGCAGTCAGCGGTTAGAAACCGCGGATACTATAAGGCACTATAAAACAGTCACGTAGTAGCCGCGGTTTCCAACCGCGGACTGCATAGAAGGCATATTATGCAATTTCGGAATGAGGCATATTATACGGCATTTTTTACCAATCCTTTTGTCCGAACAAACAAAACCGGAGGCTATCATATAAAACAGCCTCCGGTTTGTCATCTCTTATGTTTTATTACTTGATAAGGTACTGCGACGAAATGGACTGATATTCGTGTACACGACGGATTGTGTCGGCAAACATTCCGGCTATCGACAGCACGGTCACCTTGCTGCAATCCTTATTGAAAGGAATCGAGTTGGTGAAAATCATTTCCGTCAGGCCGCTCTCATTGACGCGCTGTGTGGCAGGATCGCTCATGATTGCGTGTGAGGCGAGGGCGCGTACTGATTTAGCACCTTCGGCAAGCATCAGGTCGGCAGCTTTGGTGATAGTGCCTGCGGTATCTACCATGTCATCCACAAGAATTACGTTTTTATCCTTGACATCACCGATTACGGTCATTGTAGCCACGACGTTGGCTTTTGCGCGCTGTTTGTGGCAAAGCACGAGGGGCACATTGAGGTACTTTGCATAGTTGTTTGCGCGTTTTGCACCGCCGACATCAGGAGTAGCGATTACCATATCCTCGAGATTGAGCGACTGGATGTAGGGGATAAACACCGACGAGCCATAGAGGTGGTCGACAGGCACGTCAAAAAATCCTTGAATCTGGTCGGCATGCAGGTCCATCGTGATTACGCGGTTTACACCGGCTGCAGTCAGAAGATTGGCCACAAGTTTTGCCGCAATTGATACACGGGGCTTGTCTTTGCGGTCCTGACGGGCCCATCCGAAATAGGGCATGACAGCAATCACCGAGCGGGCAGAGGCACGTTTGGCAGCATCTATCATGAGCAGGAGTTCCATCAGGTTGTCACTGTTGGGGAATGTCGATTGCACAAGATAGACTTCATGACCGCGAATTGACTCTTCAAACGATACTTCAAATTCACCGTCAGCAAAGCGCTGAATGTTCATTTGTCCGGGTTCTACTCCGAGTTCCTTGCATATTTCTTCTGCCATGTAACGAGAGTTGGTTCCCGAAAAAACCTTGAACGGGGGAAGTGTTGTTGTACTCATTGGATTTATTATTGAGAATGATTGGTATAAGTTGTCTAAGAAAGTTCCGTTTTATTTTGACCTGAGCTTTGTCACCGTTTTTTTTAATCTCGATATAACATCCTTATGCTCTATTTTCCATATTACGGCATTATACGGAGCGCCGAGATAAGCCTTGAATGTGGTGTCGGAAGCGAATGCTTTTTCTGTCGATATTCCGGAGAGCAGTTCCGTAGCTTTTGCCACACCCTGTGGTATGTTGAGCAAATCGAATGCATGTTGCGGTATATCGATTTCGATTTCCGAGGGGTTTGTATCGAAACTTACCGCTATGAGCAAAGTCACGTCATCATAACTGCGCAAGAATGCGTAGTGGCGGTGGGGGTTGAATTTCGGATTGTCATAGTTGACGTATGTCACATCGAAGAACCGCCCCATCGAGATAGCCTTCTCATTGTTGCACAGGCGGAGTATCTTGCGGTAGTCCTCGCGCAACTGTTTCTCTTCGTCCGAAAGCATACGGCCGTCGCACTTGCCGCGGTTGCGCCAGCGGCGAATGGTCGACAATGACCAGAAATCGAATATGGTGGTGCGCCCGTCCTGTCCGCTGTATCCTTCAGCGTCAAGAGCTTTCTCGCCAAGTTCCTGTCCCATGTATATCATGTACGGGCCGGTCGACAGCATGGTGCTGACTATCATCGAGGGGAATATGGCACGTGCGTCATTGGCATATTGCGGCGAAGCGAAACGTTGTTCGTCGTGGTTTTCCTGAAAATTGAGCATTTTGTCGGAGATGCCTTCCACAGTCTGCCAGCATGATGTTATATTGGCGGTCGAGACATTGTGGCACTGTATGCCGCGCAATGTGTCGTAGAGATTTACCTTATCGTAGAGATAATCGAATCCGCCGATATTGATGAAATCACGGTAGAGATGTATATCATATATCTCGGCTATGAAAATGATGTCGGGATAGCGTTCTTTGACATTGGCAATAGCCCACCGCCAGAATTCGATTGGAACCATGTGAGCCATGTCGCATCTGAATCCGTCGACACCTTTCGATGCCCAATATCTTAATATGTGCAGCATCTTGAACCATACCGGAGGGATAGGTTCGAAATGATGTGTATGGTTTCCGTAATCTATTCCGTAATTTAGCTTGACTGTCTCGTACCAGTCATATTGATTGGGGAAAGCATTGAAACAGTCATTACCCGATGCCTTTGCGGGAAACTCTATATAAGCGTCAGCACCTTCTCCGAGGTCGATTGAAGGGGAGAACTGCTGGCGTGTTATATAGTAGAAGTCATTGGTCGGCGAGAAAAACATCGTCTGATTGTCATCGGCGCCGAGATCTTTTATCCCTGCAGGCTTGACATCGGAATGATATTGCCGGCCTACGTGGTTTGGAACAAAATCTATTATCACTTTCAACCCTGCGTCATGAGTCCGCTTTACCAATGCGTCAAACTCTTCAAGACGGTGCTCCACATCAGTCGCGATGTCAGGGTCAATGTCGTAATAGTCGGTAATCGCATAGGGCGAGCCTGCCTTACCTTTTATCACATGGCGGTTGTGGCGCGGAATGCCATAGGAGGTATAGTCAACATCGTGAGCATGCTCGATTACGCCTGTATACCACAAGTGAGTCACCCCGAGGTCTTTTATCGCCCTCAGTGTGGTGGCATTGATATCGTTCATTTTACCCGACCCGTTCTGCTCGATTGTGCCGTTTGGTATGCAGTCGGCATTGTTGTTGGCAAACAACCGCGGGAGCATCTGATATATGATTGGCTTGGTTTTCATTGAATAATCTGATTTGTTTTATATCGGTCCAGCAACGGCCATGATTTAAGCGCACTTTTTGTGGCGGCATATCCTCTGATATAAACCTGCTGTATTTCTTTAAGATTGAACACTTTGTACGAAGCTATTTCCGGAGTTTCCACCGCAAGATCACACAGCATCATGTCCTCCTTCACATTGGCTTTGAGCATCAGCCTGTATGTGCGCAATGCGATGTCCATGACGCTGTTTTTATAAACGTCATCAGGAAGCGGACTGCAATTGATGCCTATGAGACACTCGCATTTGTCGCGCAATATCCAGGAAGGCATATTGCGCAGGACGCCGCCGTCCACATATCTTACCCCGTCTATTTCGACCGGACGGAACAATATGGGTATGCTGCACGATGCCGCTACAGTCTCCACTATGTCACCTTTGTCAAATACAGCTGCCGTGCCGTGGTCTAAATCGGTCACCCCTATATAGACCGGAATAGGCAGTTCACTGACATCGGTGTAATCTCCTATAGCCTGTCTTAAAAAATTTTTAAATTTGTCAATTTTAAAAAAGCCTCCGCCTTTGACTGTAAATTCGCAGAAATTGCGAAATTTAGCATCGGTGAACAATTTCATCATCTTATCCAGCGGAACTCCTGCTGAATATAGAGCCGCCACTATCGCCCCGGCGCTTACTCCGGCAATGGCATCCGGCCGGATGCCGTTCTCTTCCAAAGCCTTGAGGGCGCCTACATGGGCAAAACCTTTTGCGCCGCCTCCGCTTAATGCTACGCCTATCCGATAGGGCTTCGGGCTGGTTGATGTCATCGGTCACTGATATTTTTTTGCAAATTTACATTTTTATTTTCATATTTTCAGCTAAGATTGAGTTAAAAAGGTCAATATTCATAACAAATATTTTAGTAAATTTGCAGTCGGATAATTTGAGGCCGTTTGTCCTGTCCGTTTTCTCTCATCCGGCGGCCTTTGTTTGATTGAACAATATTAAGTTTATACACCATCATTTTATTGTAATGGAAGAATTAGCCACAAAGTATAATCCTTCGGAAGTGGAGGATAAATTGTACGACTATTGGATGAAGCATGAGTTGTTTCGTTCAGTTCCCGACGCGCGCGAACCGTATACAATAGTAATTCCCCCGCCAAATGTCACGGGTGTGCTCCACATGGGACACATGCTCAACAACACTATTCAGGATATTCTTACCCGCCGTGCGAGAATGGAAGGGAAGAATGCGCTTTGGGTGCCCGGCACTGACCACGCTTCCATTGCGACAGAGGCCAAAGTGGTGGCTAAACTTGCATCTGAGGGTATTAAGAAGAGTGATCTTACACGCGAGGAATTTCTCAAACATGCCTGGGCCTGGACCGAGAAGCATGGAGGCATCATTCTGAAGCAGCTTCGTAAACTCGGCGCATCGTGCGACTGGAGCCGTACGGCGTTCACGATGGATGAGCTCCGTTCAAAGAGCGTCATCAAAGTATTTGTGGATCTTTACAATAAAGGGCTTATATATCGTGGAGTGCGTATGGTCAACTGGGATCCGGCCGCGCAGACTGCTCTTTCCGACGAGGAAGTGATATATCAGGATGAACATTCCAAACTGTTCTATCTGCGATATAAAGTCGTAGGAGAGGAGAATAAATATATTATTGTGGCAACCACGCGTCCCGAAACAATTCTCGGCGATACCGCCGTATGCGTCAATCCGAATGACGAGCGCTATACCTGGCTTAAGGGGAAACGTGTCATTGTTCCTCTTGTCGGCCGTGAGGTTCCTATTATCATGGATGATTATGTGGAGATGGAATTCGGTACAGGCTGCCTGAAGGTGACACCCGCCCACGATGTCAACGACTACATGCTCGGTGAAAAATACAACTTGCCGTCAATCGACATATTCAACGACAACGGCACTATCTCCGAAGCCGGCGGCATGTATATCGGTAAAGACCGTTTTGATGTCCGTAAAGAGATTATCGATGACCTCAAGGCAGCCGGCCTCGTTGAAAAAATTGAAGACTACGACAATAAAGTCGGCTATTCGGAACGCACGAAGGTTGTCATCGAGCCCAAGCTCTCCATGCAGTGGTTCCTTAAGATGGACCGTCTGACTGTTCCGGCTCTCGATGCCGTCATGGACGACAATATCAAATTCTTCCCCCCGAAGTTCAAAAACACCTACCGTCACTGGATGACCGATACCAAAGACTGGTGTATTTCCCGTCAGTTGTGGTGGGGACATAACATCCCTGCATGGTATCTCCCCGAAGGAGGCTATGTGGTTGCGGAAAACGAAGAGGACGCATTGAAGCTCGCTCGCGAAAAAACAGGCAACAGCTCTTTGCTGCTCAGCGATTTACGCCGCGACGAGGATTGCCTCGACACATGGTTCAGCTCGTGGCTTTGGCCGATTACCCTCTTTAACGGCATACTGAATCCCGGCAATGAGGAAATCAGTTATTATTATCCCACGACCGATCTTGTCACGGGCCCCGACATTATATTCTTCTGGGTGGCACGCATGATTATCGCAGGCTATGAATTTATAGGCGACATGCCGTTTAAGAACGTCTATTTCACCGGTATCGTACGCGATAAGATTGGTCGTAAGATGTCAAAGCAGTTAGGCAATTCACCCGATCCGCTCGATCTTATTGCCACTTACGGCGCCGACGGTGTGCGCATGGGCATGATGATGTCGGCGCCCGCCGGAAACGACATCATGTTTGACGACAAGTTGTGTGAGACAGGACGTAACTTCTGTAATAAGATATGGAATGCATTCCGACTCATAAAAGGGTGGGAGGTGTCTGATTGCGACTGTCCCGAAAGTTCGCGCGTGGCAGCGGAATGGTTTGAAGCCAGACTGTCGGCTACAATCGAGGAAGTCAACGACCTCTTTGGTAAATTCCGCTTGTCGGAGGCCTTGATGGCGGTATATAAGTTATTCTGGGACGAATTCTCGTCATGGTATCTCGAAATGATAAAACCGGCCTACGGACAGCCGATAGACAAGGCGACATATCAGACCACACTCGGATTTTTCGATGCGTTGCTGCGTCTGCTCCATCCATTCATGCCGTTTATCACCGAGGAGCTGTGGCAGCATCTTGCAAAGCGTCGTGAAGGAGAGTCAATAATGTATGCCGCCATGCCTCAGCCCAAGGCTTATGATGCGAAGATTCTTGCACGCATGGAGCTTACTAAAGAAGTCATCACCGGTGTTCGTGGTGTCCGCGCTTCCAAGAATATTCCGCTCAAGGATATGCTTGCACTCAATGTCGTGGCCGGCGAAGCAGAAATGGCCGATGACCTTGTGAAGAAACTCGCCAACGTCGAGACAATCAACTGCAATGCTGATAAGGATGCTTCAGCAGTCAGCTTTATGGTAGGCACTGTCGAATTCAATATTCCGCTCTCGGGTAAGATTGATGCCGCCGCCGAACTTGAACGTCTGCGTAAGGAGGAGGCATATCTTGAAGGCTTCCTGGCAAGTGTCATGAAAAAACTTTCCAATGAGCGCTTTGTCAATAACGCCCCTGCGGCAGTCGTAGAAGGTGAAAAGAAAAAGCAGGCCGATGCCGAAAGCAAGCTTGCCAACATCCGCGCTTCAATAGCCGCCTTGTCATAAACGTGACAGAGGTACACACATAAAAATTATATAGGCCGTGTCGCGATATGTTGGCACGGCCTTTTGTATTGTGAATAAATTAGATGATGAAATTCAATTCCGTATCGGAGATATGCTTCTCTGACGCATGTCTGGTGTTTATCCTTTCCGGCATTTTCTGTGCGGTTATAAGGTGGCTGCATGTGTGTCACCCCTACGGACGCCATGCTGATTTTTATTACCCCGCACGGCGGCAGACGACGTTCTTTTTTGCAGCCATCGCCTTGCAGTTCCCCTATGTGTTGTCGCCTGTCGATGCCGCAACGTGGATATATATCCGCGCATTCGGAGTGCTTTACTATCCGGCATGCTTCGCCATGCTGTTCCGAAGGTACTTCGATCGCCATCGGCTGTATAACAATTGGAACGGTTTTGTATATATCGCCATTCCGTTTTCCGCAATAATTGTGCTGGGCATCGTGTCGCAATTGGCCGGCGGCTGGCTTGTGGCATATTCTTCCGAGGTTTACATCATCTCCGGTGTGGTCGGATTTCTTCTAATGGTGTATTTTATATCAGTGGCACACCGGCTGAAACTTAAGATTGACAAGTTTCATTACGATAATTTTTCATGCGAGCGCGATTTCCCGTTCCTTTTTGCTAAAAGGGTAGTTTATACTCCACTGATATGGCTTGCTGCCATGTGGGTAATATTTATATCGGGCAGTCATTGGTTCATGTTTTTTGTCGATATTATTTTTGCCGCATGCATGGTTCTGTTCCTTGCTGTTATATTGCACCCGCAGCGTGCCCGTGAAGTAAGGCGGAACCTTAAAGTTGCAGTCATTACGGAAATTTCTCCGGTTTCGGAAACGGATAATACAGGAGAGGAGTGTATACGCAGAGAAATTGTGGCTATAGTCGGGAAAATGTATAGGAATTCCGGACTGCAGAAACAGGAAGTCGTAGATATGGTGGAATATGGAAGAAAGACACAGGCAAAGACTTATCTCACAAAAGTAGGATATTATAATTTTGTCAATGCCTTCCGGCTTGAACACGCACGTCTCTATAAAGAGGCTAATCCGAAGGCTACTCTCGACGAAGTGGCCGAAGCCGCCGGATTTCGCGACCGTTTTGCATTGATAAACGCAAAGAAAAGGGAGCGGGAGACAGATTGTCAACTGACCGATGGATTCCATTTTGAAATATGAGTATGTCCATGTGGGCATAGATCATGCTGTTAAAGTGTTAAATAAATCCGTTTTTTACGCCAGATTCACATCTGCGTCGTGAGATTCACGCGATTTTTTCAGTAAGATTTTAATTTTGCACACGGATTTTGACAAACGATGCCGTGAGCACTGATACGTATGCATCGCCTGTCCTGCCATGAAATTCAAGCGCATATCATTATTCTGTAATATATAAATTCAAAAATTTTTAACAGCGACAAAATGAGATCTTTAAAGCCACATTCATCTATTAAATTCTGTTTTATATCGGCACTGGTAATCACCGGGGCATTGTTTACTCAGTCATGTGACGATGATGATGAAGAACCGGGATGGAATCATGTCAACAACAAATTTGGTGCAAACGAACAGAGTGACCCTATTATACGTACTATCGAGAGTGAGCCGACGCACCAGCCAAAGCAAGATCATCGGTCAAGCGGTAATTTTTCTACAAAAGGGATGAACAACACCGGCTCGATTCTTTGGAATTGTCCTGAAGGCGTGAAATTCAGTGTATGGATTGACAAGACGGGGAAAGACGGCGTCATGGCCGACAATCTGTACAACGGCGCAATAACGCCATTTTATGAGTCCGACAAGCTATATATAGCCAATCCGCAAGGGGCGGAAGACAATTTCATAGTCACCTATTCTGCGTTCAATCCCGAAGAAGGCTGCGTATATGTGACAAGTTCAAGTTCACCGCTTAGCGGCCAAAATAACAGGTCAAGTCAGAATTTCGGTCTCGGCTATTATTATGCCTACTATAAGGTCTCATGCCCTTCAGGAGTTTCATTTAAGATAATGAAGGATATCTCGGGTGGCAATGATGATGTAATCTTTGGTAGCCTGAAAGACGGTGATATAATAGGTAATCATACCGACTTCGGTAATGACCTTTATATCTCTAATCCTTCCGGTACGTCAAGCTCTTTTTTGATTACCTTCAAGCCTTATACCGGCACGTTGAATTGGATGGAAAATATACCAAGTTACACATATGTCTCAAAAATCAGTGTGCCCGGCACCCACGACACCGGTACATTCGGACTCGGAGCCGGCGATGCAAAGTGTCAGAATTATAATTACGACCACCAGTTGACATCAGGCCTGCGCGCCTTCGATATCAGGCTCAATGAGAATCTTGAGGTCATCCATGGAAGTAATCTTTTTAAATGCGGGACGACTTTCACCGATGTGCTCAACAGCTTTAATAAATTCCTTGATGCGCACCCGTCTGAGGTAATATTCATGTCAGTCAAAGAGGATGCCGGAGAAATTTATACTCCGTTCATGAATTTCTATAACACGAACAAGGATCTCGTTAAACGCATTTATACAGGCAAAAAATGCCCGACTATCGGTGAGGTTCGAGGTAAAATTATCCTTCTTCGCCGTTTTAAAGTTCCCGAGGGCACACAATTTGGATGGAACTGCTATGACAATTGGCCCGACAATACCACCGGCTCATTCTATGGCGATGACAAAGAGATATGCTTCCATGTCGAGGACAATTTCAATGAATTTGACGTATACAAAAAGTCAGATTACGTTTACAACAATATGGACGAAGCTTCCCAAAATACAAATTACTGGGATATGTATATCACCTTCAACAGTATAGCGACTAATGTGTTAACGACTCCATGGATGTTTGCCTGGGGGCGTGACATATTGGGTGACGGTGAATCGGCAATGCAGGAGCTTTTTTGGTCACTGACACATTTTACGCGCCGGCGTCCCGTAGCTGTAGGTGTTGTACTGATGGATTTCCCGAACAGGCACTGTGCTGACGATTATGTATATGCTATCCAAAGTATTATAAATCTTAATTTTACGTCAGATGTAGTGAAAAATCCGACCCACAGCGATAACCCGTTTTAAATAATTTTATCCTCTCTCTCCTACATTTTTATCGGGTGCTCGTTGAAATATTTGTCGACCAATTTCTCATATTGCGGAGTATTCTTGAAGCGGGCTATCCATACATTAAGGCTGTCGAGCAGCTGCGGCTTGTCGGCGGATACCGCCCATGACTGGAACTGATTGAATGAGAGAGCCAGCGATATGTCAAGTTGCGGATAATCCTTTGCTATGTTGCGGGCGGTCTGCTCATTGACCACTACATTTTTAAGCTGGCCGATTGCTGTCAGCAACATCATTTGCTCCGGTCCGTAATGTGGGTCCTGAAATATGTAAATTGTATCGCCAAGTTCATGCGAAAGATTCCTGAGCCGCGATATGAACGGTGACTGTGCGGCAAGATACACGGTGTCGCCGCGCAAGTCTGCCTGAGTTCTGATAGGAGGTAGACCTGTGACAGAGTCTGTGAGCTGCACCAGAGTCTGTCGGTCGGTGTATATAGGCTCGGTGAAAAGAAATCTGTCGCGCAATTCAGAAGTAATCGGGATATCGGAAATTACAATGTCGCACTTGCCGTTTTCAAGGTCGTCAAGTGCATTTTTCACCTGAGTGAACCCGTCTATTTTTAATGCAAGATGCTCCTTTTTAGCCATCTGCCGTATCATGTCGTAGTAGAATCCGTCAAGGGTATCGCCATGTGTCGATATTCCGATCGGCGAAATCTGTATGGCTACTCTCAACGAATCGCGAGCCGGGGTGGGCTCGTTGCCGGAATTGCCTTTCGCTGCAAGATTTCTGGTGAAAATCATTATCAGCAACACTGCGGCCAGCAATCCTAAATATAATATGATATGCCCTTTTTTCAGTTTCAATTGTTCCATATCGCAGATAGATTATAAGATATGGCCGGGCGGCGCATTACGGTTGCGGCAGACCGGTCACGACATATTATCGATAACAATTGAGTTACCGCTTTAGTTGGCGAAATCAATCGACAGCCCCAATTGGAAGCGTCGCGGATTGAGGGGATAACCCGGCATCGAGAACCAGTTGTCGCCTCCGAAAAGCCCTTGGTTCACGTGCGAGAACATGACATAAAAGCGCGTCTTGCTCAATTTGAAGTTTATGTAGGCGTTGACAAACGGATAGTTGCCGCAATCTTTCTCGCGCTGGTTGTAGAATGACATCGTTGCCGGCTGGTATGCCACGCTCTTGTATCTGGTATAATAGTCGCAGTCGACTCCAAACTGCACGTCAAGCACCTGTGCCACCTTGAACTTGATGAACATATTTGAATATACGGCCAGTTTCGGCATAGGTATGACGGCATCATCCGACGAAGTCTGATAAGTGAGCCTGTTCTGCCAGTTGAATATGCCGAGTTCAAGATTCTGTTCAAGCGACGCGCTGAACACCTGTACGCTCGAACCGCACTGTGTCGGCAATGCCTGTTCGTTGAAATATACTAAATTCTGTACGTTTTCCACGCCGGCACTGACCGTGGTCGAAGTGCGCGGCAGATTTATACGGCCTCCGAAACGCAACCTGCGTGTCATTCCGAAATCGTTGTCCCACGCGAAATGGTTGCTGATATAGTGTTGAAGCAGATAGGGGACATTTGTATTCGAAAAGTCGCCGTAAGCGCTCACATTGAGCGTATCGCCCCACAGCGGTATATGCGTGTATATGTTTCCGTTCACCTCTACTTCACCTGCTGCTTCGCCGAGTATTCCGATACGTCCTGTCGCATCGTAGTTTAGTATTTTCCCCTGACGGCGTGTCAATTGGGCTCCTACCCATACGAAGTTCTCCCCCTTGGTGGTCGGTACATTCGTAAATGGCAGGGGCGTCAGTGTTTCCGGCAGTGGCAGTTCGCGGTCTACCGTATCTTCTGCCTGCTTGAAATGCCGATATTCATGCGTGAGGAACACGGCCAGTCCGGCTTTGGCATATTTATGGAAACCTTCCAGCAAACTCACTCCGAAAGTATTACGTATACTGTTGTACTTTGTCTTGTCATTGGTGCCGAGGGGGTCAAGATAAGTGTTTTCCCAAAATTCGCTTGCTTCATTCACGTTTTCGTTGCGGAATGTGTGCCGGGTATCTTTATAGTCAAGAGTCCAGATGAAACTTGATACGGGCACATATTCCTGCTTGACGCTGTCCCCGTCGACCACATCTTTATAGAACCCTACTTTATAGCGTGAGTTGAGATAGAGCTGGGTCCCGACCAAACGGTTGTGGGCATTGCTGAGTCGGGTAGGGATTGTCTTGTAATCCACCGATGTCGAGCCGCCCTGTATTTCCGCCGGGTCGGTTATGTAACGGTCGTCGGTAATTCCTCCGTTCTCTTTGTTCACTGCATTGTAGTGCTGCAAGAATCCCTGGAACTCAAACCGGTCACCGATATATGATCCGGACAGTCCCCATGAAAGATGTTTCGATGCCTGATAGTTGAATGAACCTTTTGAATACAGATAGTCGACCATTGCGCCAACTTGCGCGCGGGCGTTTATATTGCCGGAGAAATCAGCTTTCAGACGGTCTTGTGCCGATTCCTTACCGCCGCCGAAGTTGTATGATGCCAAAGTCATCGGTATGCGGGTGTTGTAGAATCGCTGGGTCTCCAACGATGGAAGCCATGCCCGTAAAGCGTCCCGGAAAAAGAAATCTGAAGCAGCCGGACGTTCGAAATATATAAGATTGTAACCCTCATTTCCGAGATTACCGGTGGTTGCATATGCTATGCTGCGTGCCGAGGGTACTGACCGCTGGGCGTAATTCAGAAAATTGGTGTCGACGGGTGCCGCCTCGCGTTCGCCGAGAGGAGAGACAATACGCCATGCCGATGATTTCTGGGTTATTTCGGGTGTTTTTTTATTTGCGGTATCCTGCGCTGATATTGTTGCGGCGCCGATTATGCCGGAGAGGAATATTATTGATATTCGTTTCATTTTCGTCTTCATCTGTCTCTTATATACTCTTGCTTTCGATGTATGTCCGGCAAGCCTCCGATATTTTGTTTTTGAAATAACGGCTGCCGGGCATTCCGTATTGTATCAGGCTGTTGACGCAGTCCAATGCCTTGTCAAGTCCTTCGTTTCTGTCGGCAAATGCAAGATATTCGCCCACTATATAATCGATTCCGTTATATAAAGTATCGGAGAAATTATTGTGCTGTTCATATTGCAGGGCAATCCTGATGATGGTCAGGTAGAGCATATCTTTATATTCTGCGTCCGGGTGGAAACTGCAAAATTCTTTTGTCAGTTTCTTTATTACCGATATACGGGCTTTTGACCGTCCCCATTTCGAGCGGGCGAACTCTTTGTAGACAGCTTTCTGATACTTCTCAAAAAGTTTCTTTGAATCAGGATTCAGGAAAAAATTGAAATACTCTTTCACCTCCTTCCGCGACTCATACAGATCAAGAACGACTTCAATAAGTTGCTCCTTGCTGTATCCGGCCAATTCTTTCTTTAATGAGGTTTTCGACATATTGATGCTCCATAAGCCTATTTACATTACAAAATAACAAAAACTTACGCATATAAACAAAAAAGCTACTGCCTTTTACTAAGTCGGCGACTGAGGGTCCGTGACTATCAATGATTTTCGAGAAATGTCTGATATAGAGCTACCGGACCACAATGCCACAATTTGCTGTTTTCATCCTCAAGCTCGCGGTAGGTGGCAGAATTATAGATGCGGCGTATCGCTTCTATAATAGGCAAGCCAAAGTCAGCGGCATACATAGCAGCCATTCTGCTGACTTTGCCGGGTAGTATCAGATATAGATTCTTTTGAGTGATCTGTCTGTTTTTCATATCTTCACCTCCTTTGCCTCTATCCATTTCACACTTGCGAGTGCTCTGTCGGTATGTATTAATATTTGGTTTACGAGTTTATATGCACGAAGTTCGTTGATTAGTTCCTGTTTGTCAATCAATCTTGCCTCATACAAGGCAAACGAAGCATAAACACGGTCATTTGCCACCGGTCCTTTCACAATGTCATAGCTGTGCCGGTAGTTGAGATTCATTCTGTTGGCCATAACAAAATCAAGCCATGCTTCATCCGGTCGCTCAAAAGCAAGCGTTTCAAATGCAGCTTCCATATTTTCGTCGTACTCGTATATATTGACATATCCAAGCGTTATGTTTCCTTTTAGCTTGCGTCGCACCCATGCCTCTGCCTGCTCGGCAGACGATGTCAGATAAAAGCCTTCGCCATAATCCAGTGTGCGGTTGGGCTTGCGTATTTCGGGAGTCGTCACTATTTCAAGGCTGCCGTGATATAATGTTGTCATTTGGTGTCGGTTTTAATGAAATCTTCTATTTCAGTCAGAATCCAGCCGGGGCTTTGAGTATGCAGTACTTCAAAGTTCTCAGATAAATAATTCATAACGCCGTGGTCGGAAAAGACTGTCGATGCTTCAGCTCCCGAAATATTGTGGGCGTTTTTATATGTCTCAACGCAAAACGCGATAAAATACGCAATATCTTCAGTCTTATTACTTTCCATACTAAACTATTTCTTTAAATAATATTCATTTATCCCACATATAGGCCATTAAATCCTCCACAAGGCAGTTGTAGCTGGACTGAGAGAATACGTCATGTGATGGTTAGTTCCTTAGGTATTTGTTGGGCTCACGTCGTATATCCTTGATGTTGTTTTAGACCATTTACGAGTGAATCTCGCTAATATCTGCAAATTTAATTAATTATTCTGATATACAGGTGAAGCGAGCGCTACAATTCATTGTAGTTTCGGTGATAAAGGCGTAAGTTTATTCTTAATAAAGTTATGATGTAAATAAATGCCAAGTCCTTACATAGTCAAATAAAGTCGAACACATAAAAAATCAAATAGAAAAAGTCAACCGTTTAATTACTAAATTGTTGACTTTTTCTATTTGAATGACGGGGCTTAATTATTGTGCTTTTTCGTCTTCAGTTGCCGGTTTGGCGAGGAGGGCGGGATTGGTGTAGTCTGCGCCTTTGAGCCATTTGTCGAGCCAGCGGAAGAATACGCGTTGCCAGAGGATTGCATTCTGGGGTTTCAGTATCCAGTGGTTTTCATCGGGAAATATCACCATCTCTGCGGGTATGCCGCGCAGGCGGGCTGCGTTGAACGCCATCTCGCCTTGTGATGAGAGGATGCGGAAGTCATATTCTCCGTGTGTCACAAGTATCGGGGTATCCCATTTGTCGACAAATTTATGGGGCGATGCTGCGAATGTGCGCTGTGCTGCCGCATTGTCTTTATCCCAGAATGCGCCGCCCATATCCCAGTTGGCAAACCACATCTCTTCGGTTTCGAGATACTGCGACTCCATGTTAAATATGCCGGCGTGTGCGATAAGACAGGCGAAGCGGCCGTCGTGGTTACCTGCGAGCCAATATACGGAGAAACCGCCGTAGCTTGCGCCTACAGCACCGATATGCTCGGCGTCAACATACGGTTTTTCCTTCATGAAATCAACGGCTGAAAGATAATCCTGCATGTTCTGTCCGGGATAATCCTTGGAAATCTGTGCGTTCCACTCGGTTCCGAAGCCGGGAAGTCCGCGGCGGTTGGGGGCGATGACGATATACCCGTTGGCAGCCATCAGCGCGAGGTTCCAGCGATAGCTCCAGAACTGGCTCACTGCCTGCTGCGGACCACCTTGACAATACAATATCGCGGGATATTTTTTGTTCGGGTCAAAATTCTGCGGATAAACCACCCATGTGGTCATCTCTTTTCCGTCGGTGGTCGGCACCATCACTTTCTCTACGGTAGGCATGGTGAGCTGTCCGAAAATATCCTTGTTGACATCGGTAAGCTGGCGTACCTTGCCGTTTTCCACTACGCAAAGCTCGTTGGGCTGCAGCATGGAGTGGCGCATAGTCACCAATGTATTTTCATTGACCGGACAAAGCGCGGCGTAATCAAACAGTCCGGCATTCTCCATCACAGGTTTAACCTCTTTGGTGGCGAGGTTCACGTTGAATATCGGCTCTTCACCGAGGTAAGCTGCGGTGAAGTAGATGCTTTTGCCATCTTTTGCCCATGCAATGAGGTCGGCGGTGTAATCCCATTCGGTTGTCAGGTCGGTTTTCTCGCCGGTTGTAGTGTCGAGGATGAATATACGGTTCTTGTCGCTTTCATAGCCGTCGTGCTCCATGCTGAGCCATGCCACATATCTGCCGTCGGGAGAATATGCAGGAGCTGTGTCGTAGCCCATCATTCCTTCCGTAAGGTTTTCGGTTTTTCCGCTTTCGAGGTCATAGCGGTAGAGGTCGCTGTTGGTCGACACTGCATAGTCCATGCCTGTCTTCTTGCGGCTTACATAGATCAGCTGCTTTGAGTCGGGCGACCATGCGAATGACTCGACACCGCCAAACGGACGCATCGGCACCTCGAAAGGCTCATCCTGCATGATGTCGGTCACATTCGTCACCTTGTTGCCGTCGAAATCGCCTACGAAGGGGTGGGGGATTTCGGTAACCCACTGGTCCCAGTGCTTGTACATAAGGTCGTCTATGATGCGGGCGTTGGCCTTTGGCAGGTCGGGATATACGTCGGCCGGAGTACGGTCATATTTTACACGGCCTATCATCACTACTTTTTTCTCGTCGGCTGAGAACAGGAAGCCTTCGATGCCGCCCTCTACATTGCTGACCTTTGTCTTGCCTTTTCCGTCAGCGCTCATTATATAGAGCTGTGTCGACTCTCCGTCGGAGGCAAGATAGGCTATCTTGTTGCCGTTGTCAATCCACACTGCCGAATTTTCAGATTCTGCCGTGCGGGTGAGTCGCTGCGGCTCGCCTCCCTTGATGTCGATTACATAAAGCTCGTTGTTACTTTTGTTCTGCTCCACACTTTCGTATGAGATGCCGAAAAGTACTTTGCTGCCATCTGGCGACACCTGCGGGTCGGTCACGCGTCCGAGTGCTTCGAGTGCGTCGATTGAGAAAATGCCGTCGGCCGATTTAAATTCCGGACGTTCGATGATGTTCTCATCCGACGATTTACAACCTGTAGCGCCCACTATCATAGCAGTCATTGCAATTGTTGTTAATGTTTTGTTCATAAATAAAACTTTTAGTTGAATTATCTTTTGTTATGTTTGTTTCCGTTGTATCCGTTGTGTCCTGTGCTACCGTTATTCCCTTTATTCGCTTTATTCCGGCTACTACCGGTGCCTCGGGGCTGTTGCTTCTCCTGGCGTGTCCGGTATCGGCTGTCATTTGAGCCCGTCTGCGGTATGCCGCGGGGATAAAGCATGGCGAGGAGATCGTCGCGGTGCATGGATTTAAGTGAGTTTACAATATCTCGGTGGTACTCCCGGTCGTACCAGAAAAAATATTTGCGTTGCGACAGCTTCTGTTCCGGTGTATGCGCTGTGAAAACTTTCTCGCCGGTGTAAGGGTGTATGCCGGTATAATATATCTCGGTCGAGAGTGTCATGGGGGTGGGAGTGAAGTCCTGCACCTGCTCGAGATGCATGTTCATACGCTGTGTCTTTACCGCGAGTTCAGCCATGTCGACCTCCTTGCACCCGGGGTGAGAGGATATGAAATAAGGTATCAGCTGCTGGTTGAGACCATGTTTGGTATTGACCCGGTTGAACAAGTCGCGGAACGTGTAGAACTGTTCAAACTCCGGCTTCCGCATCAGGTTGAGCACATGCGGTTCAGTATGCTCAGGCGCGACTTTCAGTCGGCCTGACACATGTTTCGCGATAAGTTCCTCGTTATAGCCGGCGTTCACGCTGTCGACATGCTTGTCGCCGGTATGGTGCATTGACAGATCATAGCGCACGCCGCTCCCTATAAAACTTTTCTTTACGCCCGGCAGAGCGTCGACCGCATGATATACGTCGAGCAGCTGCGAGTGGTCGGTGTTCAGGTTGGGGCATACCTTCGGGTGGAGGCACGACGGCCGAAGGCATTTCTCGCATATGCGTTCATCCTTACCGCGCATGGCATACATATTGGCCGACGGACCGCCCAAATCGCTTATATAGCCTTTGAAGTCAGGCATATTTATAACAGCTTTGGCCTCTTTTACGATTGACTCCTTGGAGCGCGATGCTATGAATTTGCCCTGATGAGCCGAAATAGTGCAGAACGCGCATCCTCCGAAACATCCGCGATGCATATTGATAGAGTGCTTTATCATTTCATACGCAGGGATGGTTTTACCGCGGTAGCGCGGATGGGGGAGGCGTGTGTACGGCAGGTCAAATGATGCATCAATCTCAGCGGTAGTCATCGGAGGATACATCGGATTGACCTTTACTGCCCGCTTGTCGTCGACCTGCTGCCATATCGTGGCTCCGTGACGGCGGTTGCTCTGCTGCTCGATATGCTTGAAATTCTCGGCCTGGCACCGCTTTGACTTTCTCACTGCATCCCACGAGTGAAGTATGATATTGTTCTCGTCGGGACGAGGCATCTTTTCTTTGGGAAGAATGATGGCTGTCTGCGGCAGGTTATCAAGTGTACGGACATCCGCTCCGGCAGCAATGCTGTCGGCCAGTTCGATTATCCCCTTGTCCCCCATGCCATACATCAATAGGTCGGCGGGAGCGTCCACCAAAATGGACTGACGCAGATCGTCCTCCCAGTAGTCGTAATGCGACAGGCGCCGCATCGAAGCTTCGATACCGCCGATTATAACCGGCACATCATTGCCGTACAGTTCACGCAGTATCTTCGTGTAGACTATTGTGGGGTAGTCAGGCCGCATTCCCGACTTTCCGCCGGGAGTATATGCGTCGTCCGAACGGCGGCGGCGATTGGCTGTATAATGGTTGACCATCGAGTCCATCGCGCCCGCAGAAACCCCGAAGAACAGCCGCGGTTTACCCAGCTTGCGGAAATCACGAAGGTCATCCCGCCAGTTAGGCTGCGGCACAATGGCCACACGGTAGCCGTGCGACTGCAGCACGCGTCCCAGAACGGCGGCTCCGAACGAAGGATGGTCCACATACGCGTCGCCCGAAAATAATATGACGTCAATATAGTCCCATCCCAAAGCCTCTATCTCTTTCACTGATGTAGGGAGAAAGGCCGATTCGGTAATTCTTGTATCTTGCATGTGTAGGGACATATTTTTATTATAAGTTAGTTATAAAATATTAATGTATATCGAATCTTAACTGAAAAGTCGGCTTTTTATTGGATTAAGGTATGGGTGCATAACAACAAACCGCTTCGTTGAATATGGAGCGCCATAATGTCTGCCTGATTAATTATTGACACTCTCGGCGAGCATTTCTTCGAGCTTTATGATTTCGTCACGCAGACGGGCAGCTTCGATGAATTCCATATTCTTGGCTGCCTTGCGCATGGCCGCACGCTGCTTTTCGATGTGGGCCTGCAAATCTTTGTCCGACATGTAGGGAAGCACCGGATCGGCAGCGATGTTGGCCGATGTCGACCGGTATTCGTCGGCATACGGTATTGACTGCGGCATTGATTGATGGCCTTTGGTCGATACGGGAGTCATATTGGCTTCATCCGCTTCAAATCCGATCAACGCGTTGCGCGCTTTTACTATGGCTTTAGGCGTGATGCCGTGCTTTTCGTTGTAGGCAAGCTGGAGTGAGCGGCGGCGGTTGGTCTCGTCGATGGTCAGCTGCATGGAGTCGGTAATCTTGTCGGCATACATTATTACGGCTCCGTTAAGGTTGCGCGCCGCACGTCCCACGGTCTGCGTCAGCGAACGGTGCGACCGCAGGAAACCCTCCTTGTCTGCGTCAAGTATTGCCACGAGCGACACTTCCGGCAAGTCGAGACCTTCGCGGAGCAGGTTGACACCGATCAGAACGTCATATACGCCGGCACGCAAATCGTCAAGTATCTTGATACGGTCCATGGTGTCGACATCCGAATGAATGTAGGCTGCCTTGATGTCAAGTTTGCCGAAATAGTCATTGAGCTCTTCGGCCATGCGCTTGGTGAGCGTTGTGACGAGCACACGTTCATGAAGCTCGCGGCGACGGTCGATTTCCATTATCAGGTCATCAATCTGGTTGAGCGTGGGGCGCACCGAGATTATCGGGTCAAGCAATCCTGTCGGACGGATTATCTGTTCGACAACCACCCCCTCGCTCTTTATGAGTTCGTAGTCGGCAGGTGTGGCGCTTACGTAAACCACCTGCGGAGTAAGCGACTCGAACTCTTCGAAGCGCAACGGTCGGTTGTCTATCGCCGAAGGCAGTCGGAAGCCATAATCCACCAGTGTGCACTTGCGCGAAAGGTCACCTCCCGCCATGGCGCGTATCTGTGGCAGCGTGACATGGCTCTCGTCGATTACCGTAAGGAAATCATTCGGAAAATAATCGAGCAGACAGAATGGACGTACACCGGGTTCACGGCCGTCAAAATAGCGGCTATAGTTTTCGATGCCGGGGCAGTGCCCGACTTCGCGTATCATCTCTATATCATAACTTGTGCGTTCGTACAGGCGCTTGGCTTCAAGCGGCTTGCCCTCCTTGTTGAACATCTCCACGCATTTGCCGAGGTCGATTTCCATATTGGCGAGGGCTGAAGCCTGGCGCTCCTTGGTCGTGACAAATATATTTGCCGGGTAGATTTTAAATGTATCGTGGGTGCCGAGCGACACGCCGTCAATCGGGTGCAGTGTCTGGATAGATTCCACTTCATCGCCCCAGAATACTATGCGCAATATTATCTCTTCATATGCAAGGCGTATGTCGACAGTGTCGCCCTTCACGCGGAACGTGCCACGCGAAAGTTCCACTTCATTGCGCGAATACAACGCCTCGGTCAGACGCCGCAGAAATGCATTGCGGGCAATCTTCTGACCGACTTTCACGTCAATCACATTGCTGTGGAAATCTTCGGGATTACCGATACCGTAGAGGCAAGATACGGACGAAACCACAATCACGTCACGTCGACCTGACAGCAGCGCGGAAGTGGTGGACAGTCTCAACCGGTCAATTTCGTCGTTTATCATCAAATCTTTTTCGATATACTTGTCGACCGATGGAATATATGCTTCCGGCTGATAATAATCGTAATAGGATACGAAATATTGCACGGAGTTTTCAGGGAAGAACGACTTGAATTCACTGTAAAGCTGCGCGGCAAGCGTCTTGTTGTGGCTCAGTATGAGCGTGGGCTTGTTGACACGCTCTATCAGATTGGCTATGGTAAAGGTTTTGCCGGAGCCGGTAACACCGAGCAATGTCTGAGCCGGCAGGTTGTCGATGACACCTTTGGCCAGCTGCTCAATTGCCTCCGGCTGGTCTCCGGTAGGTTTATATTGGGAGTTAAGTTTGAAATCCATTCTCTGTTTTAGAAATATAATCAACTTACAAATATACGGAATTTTCAGGCGAAATCAAAATAAAACCAATGTGCAGTCAATCCGTTTGGCTATTATTAACACTATTAACACTATCGCATCAATATGGATTGCCGGAACACTGTTATGTCGGATTTATAAACTATCAGCAGCCTTTAAATGTTAAAATAAAGAAAGGATAAATAGCTAAAATTAACATCAAATTTCACATATACAACGTTTTTATTATATAACTTTGTAAATGCAATTTATAAATACGGAAAATAATAATACATAAATAAATCTCATCCACATGAGCACAATTCCAACTAAAATGGTCAACATTCGTGATTTAAACGATTTGGTCGCAAGTAAAAATGATTTTGTCAAGCTGATCACCAAAGGGATGGACCAGACGATTGTCGGTCAGAAACATCTGATAGAATCGCTCCTTATCGCCTTGCTCTCCAACGGACACGTCCTTCTGGAAGGTGTGCCGGGTCTTGCAAAGACATTGGCAATAAAGACGCTCGCCCAACTCATCGATGCAAAATACAGCCGTATTCAGTTTACGCCCGACTTGCTTCCGGCCGATGTGCTCGGTACCATGATTTATTCTGTGCAGAAAGAGACATTCCAGATTAAACGTGGTCCGATTTTTGCCAATTTCGTGCTTGCCGATGAAATAAACCGTGCTCCGGCGAAAGTGCAGTCAGCACTTCTTGAGGCGATGCAGGAGCGTCAGGTCACCATCGGCGACTCCACATTCGCGCTTGATGAGCCGTTCCTTGTCATGGCCACACAGAACCCTATCGAGCAGGAGGGTACCTATCCTCTCCCCGAGGCACAGGTCGACCGTTTCCTCCTGAAAGTCGTCATCGGTTATCCGTCGCGTGAAGAAGAGCGCCTGATTATCCGTCAGAACATCTCGAACGAAAAAGTCCAGATTCTGCCGTTGGTAAAACCGCAGGAAATAATCGAGGCGCAGAAGATTGTCGAAATGATATATGTCGACGAAAAGATTGAGAAATATATCATTGACATCGTATTCGCCACACGCTACCCCAAAGAGGCCGGCCTCGCCGATCTTACCAATATAATAGCTTTCGGCGCTTCGCCCCGTGCCTCTATCTCGCTTGCAAAAGCGGCCCGCGCATACGCATTCCTCCACAATCGCGGATATGTCATCCCCGAGGATGTACGTGCCGTATGCCACGACGTGATGCGCCACCGTATCGGTCTTACCTATGAGGCTGAAGCCAACAACATCACCGCCGACGAGATTATCTCAAATATTCTTGACAAGGTAGAGGTGCCCTAATGCTTGCATGGCGGATTGCCTTCGGACATATTGCCCGGTCACTCCGTCGGATTACCTTTCGGTACCTGTGAGACAATCTCTTAAATGACATTATATGATGGTCGGCAGAATATCTCCATCGATTCCCTTCTCGGGATAACGCATGATGGCAGTGCCGATCTGAGACAATAAGACTATGGACGCTAACGAACTTCTTAAAAAAGTAAGACGTATAGAAATAAAAACCCGTGGACTCTCCCGCAATATCTTTGCAGGAGAGTACCACTCCGCATTCAAGGGGCGAGGCATGACATTCTCCGAAGTGCGTGAATATCAGTATGGCGATGACATCCGCGATATTGACTGGAACGTCACAGCCCGTCATAATCACCCCTATGTGAAAGTCTACGAAGAGGAACGTGAGATGACCGTGATGCTACTTATAGATGTGTCCTCCAGCCGTTATTTTGGCGCGGTAGGAGAGGAGAAACGTCAGATGATCGCCGAAATTGCCGCCACACTCGCATTTTCGGCGATTCAGAACAATGACAAGGCAGGCGTCATATTCTTTTCCGATAAGATTGAAAAGTTCATTCCTCCAAAGAAAGGACGCAAGCATATATTACTCATAATCCGTGAGCTTCTCGATTTTACCCCCGACAGTCAGGGTACCGACCTCTCCGTAGTGCTGAAATATTTCTCCGACGCCTTGAAAAAACGTTGTACGACCTTCCTGATTTCTGACTATATAGATTCGCATGACTATTCCAGGGCACTCAGTGTGGCCGCCAACCGTCATGACATCTATGGCATTCAGGTCTACGACAAGCGTGACAGCAAACTGCCAAATGTCGGACTGATGCGCATTTCCGATCTTGAGACAGGTGCTGACCGATGGATTAATACTTCATCAAAGAAAGTGCGACAGACGTTTGAAAAATGGTGGTACCAGCGTCAGCAGACCATGGTCGAGACTTTGCGTAAAAGCAGAGTGGATTTTGTATCGGTAACCACCGATGAGGATTATGTCACACCACTTATGGGGCTGTTCAGAAAACGTACGGCGCGGTAATCCGATTACGCATTGTGCAATACTCGGATTTATCCGCCTGTTATCCGTGCTTCAGGTATTGTCATTATATAAATACCATCTTATTCGATTTATGACGATAAACAAAAAATCCATAGTTTCATTTGCATTGTTTGCAGCCTCGGCTCTCGCCATGAGTGCCGCCAAGCCTGTCGTGAAGATGAGTGTTGACTCCTCTTCGATTCTTATGGGAAATATTGTAGGCCTTAATCTTACAGTCAATGATGCTGCGGCCTCGGATCTGTCACGACTCATTTTGTGCCCGGACTCAGCCGCTACCGCTCAGAATAATCAAAATAAGGATTCCGAATCCGGTATTTTCCTGCTGACTCCCGGAGTGGAAGTCGTGGCAGGGTATAATAATCCGGCATTGAAAAAGGCAGCCAATGCGAACGGTTCGAATATATTGCAATCGACAATAAAGATTCAGTCGTTTGACTCTGGCGATTACATTATACCGCCCGTGATTTATGTCAACGGACATGACACGGTACTATCCAACAGTGTGGCTCTCAGGGTTTACCCTGTCGATACCATCACAGCGGCAAGTGACCTTATGCCGATGAGCACTATTTTGCCTCATTATAAGCGCAAATTAATCGATTATCTCCCTGACTGGCTCGTCGACAACTGGCTGTTTATCGTTATCGGACTGGTAATCATTGCCGGCGGAATATGCGCATACCTGCTTCTCACCAAAAAGGTTAAAATCAATATCCTTCCACAGAAGAAACCGGAACCGCCATACGAAGTCGCTGTCGCCAAGTTGTCAAAACTGCGCGAAGAGCAGCTTTGCGAGCACGGGTTGCAGAAAGAATACTATACGCGTCTTACCGATATTTTGCGTGAATATCTCGACCGCCGCTTCGGCATCAACGCGATGGAAATGACATCTACCCAGATACGTCATGCGCTTAACAATTCCCGCGATGAAATCATGTCGAAACAACTTGTGGAGCAGGTCCTCGAGATTTCCGATTTTGTCAAATTCGCAAAAGCCCAGCCGCTGGGAGATGACAATGTCAAGGCATTTGAGGCCGCCCGCCGCTTTGTCGAGGACACTAAACCGGTTGAAATCAACCCCGAAACCAAGGATTCTGGTTCGTCAGACGGGAAAGAGAGTAACTCCGTCAGCAGTCAGCCGGAAGTCAATACCGATAAAAATCCTTACGATAATCCCGGTGACCGACAGATATAATTTGTTTCCTGTAAATTTTGTCACCTGTAAATAATTATAACAGACTAAAATATGCAGTTAGCTTATCCAAAAATATTATGGCTGTTTCTTGTATACGTGCCGCTTATAGCATGGTATATCATCAAACAGCGCAATTCATATCCGGCGATGAAGATTTCATCGGCGAGTCCCTTTGCTAAACTGCCGCGGTCGTTCAGAGCATCATGCCGTCATCTGCTTTTTGCGCTCCAGCTTCTTGCATTGGGGTGCATAATAGTGGCACTCGCCCGTCCTCAGACCCACGACCATTGGCGCAAATCATCGGTCGACGGTACGGATATAGTCCTGGCGATGGATATTTCGGGCTCGATGCTCGCACATGACTATTATAACGGCAAGCCTGAGAAAAAGAACCGTATGGAGGCCGCCAAAGAGGTCGCCACACGTTTTATCTCAAACAGAGAAAACGATAATATCGGTATCGTGATTTTCGCAGGGGAGGCACTGACAGGCGTACCGATGACTGTAGATAAAGCGACTCTCGTGAACTACCTGAGCACCGTGCGTGAGGGTATGCTCGCCGACGGAACGGCGATAGGCGACGGCCTTGCCACTGCCATAAACCGTATCATTTCAGGAAAAGCCAAAAGCAAGAGCATCATACTGCTCACCGACGGAACAAATAATTCAGGCATGGTGGCACCGCTCACAGCAGCCGAAATCGCCAAAGAGCACGGTATAAAAGTCTATACGATAGGCATAGGTGCAAACGGCACCGCCGACTTCCCACAGATTGATTATTTCGGACGCGTATCGTACGTGCCGTCGCAGGTAGTCATTGACGAGGCCACCCTTCAGCAGATTGCCTCTCTTACCGATGGCAAATATTTCCGTGCCACGGACCAGAAAATGCTTAATAAAATTTTTGATGAGATTGACAGGCTTGAAACCACGAGTATCGACGTCAGTCAGTTCTCGCATACCGAAGACAACTATGAACTGCTGGTATGGATTGCGCTGGGGCTGATTTTGCTTCAGGTACTTCTCCGCAACACATATCTGCGTACAATCCCATAATTTTATTTTGATATGGACTTTGCTCATCCCGAAATATTATATCTTCTGATATTGCTGCCGGTCATTCTGGCACTGTATCTTCTTGCACGTTACGCCCGCAGACGCAAACTTGCGCGTTACGGACGTCCGGAACTGCTGACATCTCTTATGCCGGAAGCTTCGAAATACAAACCGGCTATTAAAATAGTACTTATAATGCTTGCCGTGGCATCCCTGATAATCGCGTTGGCCCGCCCCAGGCATGGTGAAAAGGAGATAACGGAAACTCGCGCCGGTATCGAAATAATGATAGCTGTCGATGTGTCACGTTCGATGCTTGCATCGTCGACCGACGATGCCAAGGGAATTTCCCGCCTCGACCGCGCCAAATTCCTTTTCAACAAACTCATCAACAGCCTTGAGAATGACAAGGTCGGTCTTGTAGTCTTTGCAGGGAATTCGTCATTGCAGTTGCCGATAACAAATGATTTCGTTTCCGCCAAAATCTATATCAACGATTTGTCTACCTCAATGATTAATGAGCAGGGTACGGATATTGGCGCCGCTATCGACATGGCTCTTCAGGGCTTCTCTTCCGACGAAGATGTAAACCGTGCCATCATATTGCTTACCGATGCGGAGGACCATGAGGAGCAGGCCGTCGCTGTAGCCGATAAAGCCCGTCAGGCCGGAGTCCAGGTCAACGTCATAGGTGTCGGTACGGCGAAAGGCGCACTTATCCCTATCGGCAACGGTTCGTCAGAGTTCCTTAAAGATGAGACCGGCACGCCGGTAACTACCCGTTTCAATGCCGACGCCGCCAGAAAAATTGCCGAAAGCGGAAGCGGGAACTACATCAACGGCAATGATGCAGATGCCGACCAGCAAATGGTTAAGCTGCTTGACAAAATCGACAAGGCAGATCTCGGTTCGGTCAAATATAAAGCGTCGGCCGAACGGTTCTATATATTCCTGTGGATAGCATTCGCGCTTATTATCGCTGATATTTTTATCCTCGACCGCAAAATCGGTTGGCTGAGTAAAATTAACTTCTTTAGCAAGCCTGTAAAATGAAACATCGTTTTATATTGTTCATACTAATATTGATGGGCGCGTCGGTGTCGGTAGAACTGATGGCGGCCGAGCCTCAGACTACCCGCAAAGAGCGCAACATGATATTGAAAGCCAACGAGGCTTTCAAAGCAAAGGATTACGAAAAGGCCATTGAACTTTATAACATGGCTCTTGAAATAAACCCTGCAAGCGAACGTGCGAAATACAATCTCGCAGTCGCTATGGTGAAACGTGCCGATGAAATCGGGGGTGCCGGCGGTAACGATCAGAACATCAGTCCGGCTTCGCCTAATGCCGCCGATTCGCTGAGTATCGGTCTTAAACTTAGCGCCGATAAAATATTCAATGAGCTTTATGCCGGAAGCGCCGACAAGCTGACCCGCGAGAATTCGATCTATAACTCGGGCAATCTGCTTTTCAGCGCGAATGAGCTTGCTCAAAGCATCGAGCAGTACAAAAAGGCATTGCGCCTTAATCCGGCCAACGATAATGCGCGCCATAATCTGCGGGTCGCACAACTCCGGTTGCAGCAACAGCAGCAGAACCAGGATGACAAAGACAATCAGGATAACCAAAATAAAGACAATAAGGACGAACAGAAAGATAAAGAGGATGAGCAGCAGCAACAGCAGCAACAACAGCCTCAACCTCAGCAGCCGCAGCAAAAGCAGTCTAATTCGGAAAACATCCTGAATGCAGCCCAGCAAAACGAATCAAAGACGCGGCAACGTCTGGAAAAACAACAGGTACCCGTGGCTCCGCGATACCACAATAAGCCATGGTAACGACTTGCATTCATTGGCACACTTATATTTCTAAAAATATAAATTCAATATATTAAAATATATTATCGACTTGATAATGAAACGTTTTAGCTTTTTATTACTAAATATATGCCTGATTGCGCTGGGTTCGATGGCGCAGGTGGCATTTAATGTCGTTCCACCGCGCAATGTCATTGCGGGACAGCGTTTTCAGGTAGTGTATCGCTTGTCGAACGCGCAGGCCGGCAATCCGACAGTGGGTGAGATTAAGGGCTGTCAGCTTCTTTACGGGCCGTCACGCTCTACGACGCAGTCTTATCAGGTCATCAACGGAGTGTCAACCTCCAACTCGACTGTCGATTACACATACGTATACCGCGCCGACAATGCCGGTACGTATGTCATTCCGGCAGCTACCATAGATGTTGACGGCAAGAAACTGCACACCGGTGAAACATCATTTACGGTGCTTCCGGCCGACAGCAATTCATCAGGACAGTCATCGGCGCGTCCAGGCGATATTTCCACACAGACACCCGACCGGAAGATTACAGGCAATGACATTTTTGTGAGAGCATCGCTCAACAAGTCATCGGTCTACGAACAGGAGGCAGTTGAATGCACATTAAAACTGTATACCAAATATGACGGTATTTCATCTTTTGCACAGACTACTCCCGAATCATACGAAGGATTTCTTATTGAGGAAGTCGACATGAAAAATAATCCGGTCGACATAGAACATTACAACGGACAGAATTATCGTGTCGTAGTGCTCCGCAAATATATAATCTTCCCGCAGAAATCAGGTAAACTTACGCTTAAAACAGGTGCCTACGATGTGGTCGTACAGCAGTATGAGCGTATTGACAACGGTTATTTCTACATGACACATCCTGTCGAGCGCAATGTCAAATTGCCTTCAAGCGATGTCGTGATAAATGTGCGTCCGCTGCCGTCACCTGCTCCGGCCGACTTTAACGGAGCCGTCGGACGGTTTGATGTGACAAGCCGTCTGAATTCGCAGAATTTGCGCACTAATGAAGCAGCATCTTTGAAATATACAATCACCGGCACAGGCAATATCAAATATATTAAAGCACCCGTCGTGACATTCCCCGATGAATTCCAGCAGTATTCACCCAATCAGAATGTCGAAGCCCGTGTGTCCGGTGCAAATGTGACCGGCAAGATGGATATTGAATATACATTTGTCCCGGATGCCGTCGGTGAATTTGAAATAAAAGCTTCACCGTTCGTATATTTTGACCCTTCAAAAAATGAGTATGTGACTATTGACCTTCCGTCATACAACGTAAATGTGGCAAAAGGAGTAGGAGGGGGCAGCCAGGAATCAGACCAGAAAGCCGTAAAAGTAAAAAATACCGATATCCGCCATATAAAGACCGGAGACAAATCGCTTTCGCATACCCATATCCTTTATGCGAAGACCATGTGGTATTGGGCGATTTATCCCGTTTTGGTATTGCTGCTTGTCTTTATCACGCTGCTTGCGGTCAAACGTCATAAGGCAAATTCCGATGTCGTAGGCATGCGCAAATCGAAAGCCGGGAAAATGGCGAAGAAGCGTCTGGCGGTAGCATATAACCTGATGCAGAAAAATGACAGTGCGGCATTCTACGACTCGGTGCTTAAAGCTCTGTGGGGATATATCAGCGACAAACTCAGCATACCGATGTCGGCATTGACAAGAAACAATGTCAGCGAGGAACTGACGCGTTACGGCGCTGACGAGGCAACTATCGCCCAAGTCATAAATGTTCTTGATGAATGTGAAATGGCCCGTTATACACCCGAATCGCTCAATCGTCCGCTGAAAGAGGTCTATGACTCCGCATTCAGCGCGATGAACGACCTTCAATCTGTAAGCAAATCGGTAAAATAAACCTACGACAATGAAAACAATATACAAATTATTAATATTACTGGCAATATCAGCATCGGCGATGCCGGTTTATTCTCAGGATAATGCATCAGATGTCGCGACTCGCGACAGTTCTCTCCCGGCCGAGAGCAACATTGATACTACAAATTCCGATTCATCCGTCAATATGCTTGACCGCGCTGCAGATGAAGCTTATATGCGTGGTACAAAGGAAGATTATCTCGAAGCCATAAGGCTTTACAGTGCAGCTATTGAAAAAGACGGCAGTTCGGCCGCCATATATTACAACCTCGGTAATGCTTATTATAGAGCAGACTCGCTTGCAAAAGCTATTATATGCTACGAACGGGCGTTGCGGCTCGATCCCACGGACAAGGACATCCGGGCTAATCTTGATTTTGTCAACAGCAAAATAATAGACGCCCAGTCGTCCAACGGCATAACAAATGTCCTTGTTGAAAAGTCAATGCAGATGTTCTCGCCCAACGGATGGGCAATCATATCGGTTATAATATTTGTCGGAGTTCTATTGCTGGCGGCCGGATATATTTTCAGCCGGAATATACGTTTGCGTAAAGTGTACTTCTTTGCCGCTCTGGTTCTCCTCATAATCAATGCCGTAAGTGTCATCATAACCATAAATGCATCTTCTGTCGTAACAGGCGGCAATGAAGCCATTGTAATCGCAAAGTCGACACAATTGTCAACCTCGCCGTCAAGTCCGCTCGATGAATCCCAAAAGGCGATGCTTCTCCACGAAGGGAGTAAGGTAAAGGTGATACGCGAGCTCTCTACGCCCAACGACCCGCGTGTAAAGAAATGGGTAGAGGTGGAGGCCGCGGGCGACAACCGAGCATGGATTGACGCCGAGGCTATCGAAATAATATGATATACGGAAAGAGTGGGATCCTGGTCGGAGTCACTCTTTTTTGTTTACCACATGTTATGACTATTAACGTATAATATGGAATATAAAACCAAAACATGCCGTAAAACATAAAAATCTTTATCAACTTTTTTTGGCAAATTCAGATTATATTAATAATTTAGAGCGGAAGAAAAAAGTATCCACTTTATAATAGTATCATTCTTATTTTTCAGATAGAAATATTTACTAATTAAAATTTAAATATCATGACTAAAACAATCACATTCAATGAACTTCGCCGTCTCAAAGACAGTTTGCCTGACGGCGCGACACATCGTATTGCTGATAAACTCAATATCACTGTCCAGACCGTCAGAAATTATTTCGGTGGAGTAAATTACGAATTCGGCAAAAACTGCGGCGTCCACATCGAGCCGGGTCCCGACGGAGGCATAGTCGTGCTTGACGACACTACTATCTATGACATGGCGGTGGAAATCCTCCAGGAACAGGAAAACAATTGATAACAAATCGCAAAATTATATCTAAACAAGGGACATCAGGTCTCTATTTTCTACCGGGATGGAAGAAGACAGATTAATAACTGTAGCTATACATACTTACGATCACGCAGTCGCGCTCAAGAACATGCTTGAGCGCGAGGACGTGACCGCTGTTTTACACAATGTCAATCTCTCCACACCGGTGGTGTCATCGGGCGTACGTGTAAGAATCAAGGAGTCCGACCTTCCTCAGGCGTTGCGTATTATCGAGAACTCCGAGATTTTTGCTCCGAAGAAGGAGTGTGCGCAGTCGTCGGACGATGCCGAACCTATAATCCTCGTGCCTGTCGATTTCTCCGATTATTCAATGAAGGCCACGGTTATGGCATTTGACGTGGCATACAGGCATAAGGCACGTATAATGCTCCTTCATTCATTTATAAATCCGGCTCTGTCTAAACGGGTACAACTTACCGATTCTTTTTCTTTTGAGCTTGCGGAAAGTCAGGAAGTCGGTAACGCTCTGATGCGTGCGGCCCGCATTACGATGGATCTTTTTGAGGCACAACTGAGACAACGCATCAAAGACGGGGAAATCCCGCCAGTAAAGTTCAGCAATCTCATTACCGAAGGCGTACCTGAGGATGTGATAAACGAAACGGCAAAAACTCTGTCACCGATATTGATAGTGATGGGAACCCGAGGTGCCGACCGCAAGGAAGAGGAACTCATCGGAAGTGTTACTGCCGAGGTGCTCGATTCGTGCAGATTCCCGGTATTCAGCATCCCGGAAAATATCACTCTCGAACGTATCTCCGACATCTCCCATCTGCTTTTCTTCAGTAATCTCGAGCAGGAAGACCTACTCGCCCTTGAGGCCATATATAGGCTGTTTGTGCATACACCACTTGAAATCACTATTGTGCATGTTCCCGGCAAAAAGGAACTATCGTCCAACGACCGCAAAGCGATAAAATCGCTTGTCGAGTATTGCAGAAATCACTATCCGTCGTTTACATTCAACTCCGACGAAATTGCTCTTGGCACTCTCGGGGATGATTATCGCCGTATAGCGCGTGAACATAAAGTAAACCTTGTGGCATTGCCAAATAAAAAGCGGAATGTATTTTTCCGCTTTTTCAACCCGAGCCTCGCCCATAAGCTGCTTTTGCATGCTGACATTCCGATGCTCGTAATTCCGGTATAACCTTTCTCAGGACAATCAGACGACAGGCACATATTTACCTGCCGTTTTTCTTCTCTTCAGCAATCTCCTGAGATCTTTTAAGTGCTTTTTTGATGCTTGATTTATCCTTTGCGTCAATCTCGTATTTCTTTGCGTCCGGAATGCGTACGCGTGTATTTGGCTCAACGCGGTCAGGATCGGAAATCACATCACGGTTTTCTTCGTAAATATATACCCAGAACTCGTATGAGCCGAAATGTTTTCTCGACAATTGAGCCAAAGTCGATGTGACAGTATCATAAATTACAGTATCTTTTTCTACAGCAGGAACTGTTGTTTCAGTCAGGACGGTTGGCGTAGTGATGGTGTCAGGACGGGCTTTGGACACCGTATCTGCTGATACGACAGCTGTATCTTCTCCAAGAAGTTCCGCTACATTATGTTCGTCATTCCTTATTTCCACGGCAGATTCAGTCTGTCCGTGCGGCACGAGAATGAAATATGTAGCGGCAGCTCCTACAATTGCTCCGACAGCCATACCGCACACGAATGTCCATATCGGGAATTTACGGGGTCGGGTAGAACAATTACAATCGTCGGCCTTATGAATATTGTTTTCAGAAGCCTCGTCGGGAGTCTCCGTAACAGACTGTAAAAATTCCGTCGTGGACATAGGTTCTTGAACATTCGTGTCGGATATTTGCTCCGATTCTTCACCCGCATTCTCTCTTTCGTCGTTTACGACTTCCTCGTATACCTTCGGTTGTATGTCAAGTGACATTCCGGCAGAATCATCTTCAGGCGTCAAATCCACCTGGTTGACGGATTGGCTGTCTGAATGGATTTCAGGAACAGTAGCCTCCGATTCTTTTTCTTCCGTATTCGCATAACCGTCACCGGATATATTTTCATCTTCGGCGACTGACAATAGATCCTCTGTAACGTCGTCATCAAGAGGTTCCGGATCGAAGCAGTCAAATGGAGAATTTACATCGGCTGCAAACGCTGGATCGGGATTAAAATCGACATTGCCGGATTCATCGACTGAAAACTGTCCGAGGCCCTTGATTGTCACATCGTTAGATTCTTTAAGAGCATCGGCTATGGTTTTGAACATCTCGAGGACAAAATGCTCACAGAAATCAGCTGTATAACCTGACTGCCGGGCAAGCATACCTGCAAATGCTGAAATGGCTATAGTCTGTTTCATTGCTGGCTACCAATCGATTTGATTAAAATTGTGCCCGGAGTGAATTTTACGCTGACAGACGGAGGGAAAAGCATTCGTCTGCCGGTTTTCTCATCAACGGCTATATATTCTTCTTTTTTCTCTGTACTAAAAGTTCCAAATGACGGAATTGCCTGCATATCGCCCTGTGAAAGCACATCTGTAATCATCGCAATCGTTGAATTGACAAGCTGCTGAGTCTCTTTATAGTTCAATGAAGCACGACGGGAGAGGCGCGTTATATATTGCTTATTATCCATATATTTCCTTTTGCGATGTATTTAACGGAGTATTAACTTGACGACATTCTCCACGTGATGGGTGTGGGGGAACATATCTACGGGTTGTACAGCAATCACACGATATGCTCCGTCAAGCAGTTGCAGATCGCGGGCCTGGGTCGCAGGATTACAGCTCACGTAGACTATACATTTTGGTCTGGCCCTGAGTATCACATCGACTACATCCTGATGCATTCCGGCACGTGGCGGATCGACAATCATTACATCGGGATGTCCGTGTCCGGCTATGAATTCGTCGGTAAGCACATCTTTCATGTCTCCGGCATAAAATTCCGTATTGGTGATGCCGTTGGCCTCAGAATTGATTATCGCATCGTCAATCGCTTCTTTCACATACTCGATGCCTATGACATGGTTTGCACGCGAACTTACGAAATTGGCGATGGTTCCCGTTCCTGTGTAAAGGTCATATACGAGCTCATTCCCTTTTAATTCAGCGAAATCACGGACTACCTTATATAGCTCGTAAGCCTGCAGGGAGTTGGTCTGATAGAATGATTTCGGACCGACACGGAATTTAAGGCCTTCCATTTCTTCCTCAATGTACGGTTTGCCTGAAAAATGGATTACATTCTGATCGGCAATAGAGTCGTTGACCTTAAGGTTGATTACATAATGCAACGACGTGATTTCCGGGAACTGGGCATTGAGAGCATTGAGCATCGACTCGATTGCGGCCACATCGTCGCTGCCCGTGACAGCTACGACCATAACCTCTCCGGTAGAAGCGATACGTATCATCAGGGTGCGCATAAATCCGTGCTGAGCCCTGAGGTCGTAGAACGGCAGATTGTTTTCCTTACAGTATTTTTTCACAAAGAGACGTATGCGGTTGCCGAGGTCGTCCTGAAGATGGCATTGCTTTATATCGAGGACTTTGTCGAATGCACCCGGTATATGAAATCCGGCGGCATCGCGGTCGGGAAATTCTTCGCCCGAGCGCATCTGTTCGAATGTCAGCCAGCAACGGTTGGAAAAGGTGTATTCCATCTTGTTGCGATAGCCGTAGATTGTTTTTGAGCCGAGAATGGGCATTATGCCCGGATACTCAATCTTGGCTATACGGTCGAGAGCGTCCTTGACCTGACGCTGTTTCGCCTCTATCTGGAACTGATAGGGCAGATGCTGCCACCTGCACCCGCCACAAGTGCCGAAATGCTCACAACGCGGCTCTACGCGTATGTCCGACGGCGTGACGAGCCTGTCGATATGCCCTTCGGCATAGGAATGTTTCTTCCGGTCGATTTTTATGTCGGCGACATCGCCGGGTGCGCCGTAGGGTACGAATATGACCATATTATCCACGCGCGCGATGGCATTGCCTTCAGCTGCCACATCTGTTATCTCTATCCCTTCAAGCAAGGGGAGTTCTTTCTTTTTACGTGCCAATGTCTGTGATTTTTATTATGAATGATTGCCGCAAAATTAGTTATAAATAATGGAATTGAATCTATGATTTGACATCAAAGCTGAGAAATTTTTAAAAAAATTACGAAAATGCAGAATTGTTTTGCGATTGACAACATATTCATTATATTTGCAGATAGGAAACGTTAACCGACAATCTGATTAACCGGAATATTATAATCCACTACCTATACAACCTCTCTCGCCCGTATTCCTATCAGAACGACAATCAATACAAATACTCATAATATTTAAACACAAATAAAATTCACAATGAAAAGAGTTTATACTTTTGGCGACGGAAAAGCTGAAGGCAATGCCGAGATGAGAAACCTTCTCGGTGGCAAAGGCGCCAACCTCGCTGAGATGAATTTGTTGGGTATGCCGGTTCCTCCCGGTTTCACCATCACTACTGAAGTGTGTACAGAGTACACTCAATATGGCAAAGATGAAGTTGTAAAACGCATCAAAAGCGATGTTGAAAAGGCCATCGCTCACGTAGAAAGCCTTACCGGCAAGAAATTTGACGATCCCGCGAATCCGCTTCTCGTATCTGTACGCTCGGGTGCCCGCGCGTCGATGCCCGGCATGATGGATACAGTGCTCAATCTCGGTATGAACGATGCAACTGTAGCTTCGCTCGCTGAAAAAAGCGGCAATCCCCGTTTCGCATGGGACAGCTATCGCCGTTTCGTGCAGATGTATGGCGACGTAGTGCTCGGCATGAAGCCCAAGAGCAAAGCCGACATCGACCCCTTCGAAGCAATCATGGAGAAAGTGAAAGAGGAGAAGGGCGTGAAACTCGATACTGAACTCGATGTTGAAGACCTTCAGGCTCTCGTACGTCTTTTCAAAGCCGCAGTAAAAGATTTCACCGGCAAAGACTTCCCCGACAGCGCTTGGGAACAGCTTTGGGGCGGCATCTGCGCCGTGTTCGACAGCTGGATGAACGAACGTGCCATCATCTACCGCCGCATGAATCAGATACCCGAAGAATGGGGTACTGCCGTCAACGTACAGGCTATGGTCTACGGTAACATGGGCAACAACTCCGCTACCGGTGTGGCATTCTCACGCGATGCCGCTACCGGCGAAAACATATTCAACGGTGAATATCTTATCAACGCACAGGGTGAGGATGTCGTTGCAGGTATCCGCACACCTCAGCAGATTACTGTGGAAGGTTCACGCCGCTGGGCTGCTCTCCAGGGTATTTCCGAAGAGGAACGTGCTGCAAAATATCCTTCACTCGAAGAGTCGATGCCCGTATGTGCAGCCGAACTTATAGCAATCGCCAACCGTCTTGAGGATTACTACCGCGACATGCAGGATATGGAATTCACAATTCAGGACGGCAAGCTCTGGATGCTCCAGACCCGCAACGGCAAACGTACCGGTGCCGCTATGGTTAAAATCGCCATGGATTTGCTTCGCGATGGCAAAATCGATGAAAAGACCACGCTCATGCGCATGGAGCCCCAGAAACTCGATGAGCTTCTCCACCCGGTATTCGACAAAGCCGCCCTCAAGCGTGCGAAAGTCGTAGCCAAAGGTCTTCCCGCTTCTCCCGGTGCAGCTACCGGTCAGGTAGTGTTCTTCGCTGACGAGGCTGAGGCTTGGGCTGAAAAGAAGAAAAAAGTAGTGCTCGTACGTATCGAGACTTCACCTGAGGACCTTCGCGGTATGGCTGTTGCTCAGGGTATTCTCACCATGCGTGGCGGTATGACATCACACGCTGCTGTCGTTGCCCGCGGTATGGGTAAATGCTGCGTATCCGGTGCCGGCGAAATCAAGGTCGACTATGAGCAGAAAACAGTTGAAATGGGCGGCAAAGTCTATAAGGAAGGTGACTGGATTTCACTTAACGGTTCGACCGGTGAAGTTTACGACGGACAGGTTCCCACTGCAGAGCCCGAACTCGACGGTGATTTCGGCGCAATCATGAACCTTGCTGCAAAATATACAAAAACTCTCGTACGTACCAACGCCGACACTCCCCGCGACGCCAAACAGGCCCGTCACTTCGGCGCTCAGGGTATCGGTCTGTGCCGCACGGAGCACATGTTCTTCGAAGGCGACCGTATCAAGGCCGTACGCGAAATGATTCTTGCATCTGACGAAGAAGGACGTCGTCACGCGCTTGACAAACTTCTCCCCATGCAGCGCGGCGACTTCGAGGGTATCTTCGAGGCAATGAACGGCTACGGTGTAACTATCCGTCTCCTCGATCCCCCGTTGCACGAATTCGTACCTCACCAGACCGCTACTCAGAAAGAACTGGCCGATGAAATGGGCATCACACTCGCTGAAGTAAAGGCAAAAGTTGACTCGCTCGAGGAATTCAACCCCATGCTTGGCCACCGTGGGTGCCGTCTCGGTATCACATTCCCCGAAATCACCGAGATGCAGACACGTGCCATCATCGAGGCAGCTCTTGCATGCAAAGCACGCGGTATCGACGTTCACCCCGAAATCATGATACCTTTGGTTGGTTCGCTCAAGGAAATCCAGAACCAGGCCGATATCATCAATATCACTGCCGCCAAAGTATTTGAGGAAAAAGGCCAGAGCCTGCCTTACCTTGTAGGTACGATGATTGAGGTACCCCGTGCAGCTCTCACTGCCGACCAGATTGCAACTGTAGCCGATTTCTTCTCGTTCGGTACAAACGACTTGACTCAGATGACATTCGGTTTCTCACGCGACGACGCACCCAAGTTCCTCAAATTCTACAAAGAGCACGGAATCATCAAGACCGATCCATTCGAAGTACTCGATCAGGAAGGGGTAGGCCAGCTCGTAGAAATGGGCGTCAAGAAAGGCCGTTCGACCAAACCCGAACTCAAAGTAGGTATCTGCGGCGAGCACGGCGGCGAACCCTCATCAGTCAAGTTCTGCGCAAAACTCGGCATGAACTACGTAAGTTGCTCTCCATTCCGCGTGCCCATCGCCCGCGTAGCTGCGGCGCAGGCTGCCATCGAAGAGTAATCCCTTAGTCAGAAATCATAAGTTTAACAAGGCCGGGATTTCAGTTTTTGAAATCCCGGCCTTTCATTTTTCAAAAAATGACACAATACGAAATTGCCCGACTAAGTATCGAAAAGGCTAAAGAATTGTTTGCCTCTAAAAAAGTATATGATATTGAAGTTGGAACCACTGCGGGACTTCAGGCAATTCATCGCGCGCTGTTTGACGAACTTTACCCATTTGCCGGAGAAATTCGCAAACTCAATATATCAAAAGGAGGCATCAGATTCGCGAATGCTTTATACCTTACTCCCGCACTTGAAGCTATCGAGAAGATGCCTGAGTCTACATTTGAAGATATAATCGCCAAATACGTCGAAATGAATATTGCACATCCTTTCATGAAAGGGAATGGACGCACCGCACGCATTTGGCTTGATATGATGCTCCGCCGTTCACTTGGCAAAGTTGTCGACTGGCGTAAAATAACTCGCGAAGAATATATGCAGGCAATGGAGCGTTCTCCCATCAACGACCTCGAACTCCGTTTCCTTCTTCATAATGCCCTCACTAATGAAACTGATGACCGGAATGTAATCTTCCACGGCATAGACCAATCTTATTACTACGAGGGCTACGAACCCGACTAATTATCAATTTATGTTAGATACTTCAATAATTAATCGCATAAAAGGCTGCTTGTACGGTCAGGCTATTGGCGATGCGCTTGGTCTTGGCACTGAGTTCATGACGAAAGAAGAGGTTAAAAGGTACTACCCTTTAGGTCTCAATTCATACAATCAGATCATTCAAGATCAACACCGCAAAAGATGGGTAAAAGGAGATTGGACTGACGATACAGATATGATGATATGTCTTCTTAAGGCATTTAATAGTCGAGGGTTTATTGTATCTGACGCTGCTGTAAATTTTAAGGAATGGTATAATGGTGTACCTATGGGTATAGGAAGAAATACGATAAAAGTCCTTATTTGGTCTGATTATACGGAGAATCCATTTCTGGCGTCAAAAATCATTTGGGAATCCAGCAGGAAATCAAGTGCTCCCAATGGCGCTTTAATGCGAACATCTGTAATGGGACTTTGGCCAACTTTTAATGAGAAATGGATTATAGACGCATGCATGCTGACACATTATGACCCCAGATGTCAGTACTCCTGTTTGATAGCTTCTCGCATTATTTATAATCTCGTATGGAATAATTATCTTCCAGATTATAAAGAAGTTTATGAACTTGCCTTAAGCCTTGATGAGGAAGCTGCTGAATTTGTTAAATTAGCCTATAACTCAAAATTAATAGATTATTTAGAGCTGGACAAACAACCTGGAATAGGATATACTTACCGCGCACTGTCTGCGGCGCTTTGGAGTCTGTGGCATGCTGATTCATTTGTTGATGGATTATTAAAAATAGTAAATGAAGGAGGTGACGCAGATACTAATGCTGCTATATCATGTGCCATATTGGGCGCACGCTTTGGCTACAGCTCTATTCCTTTAAATTATATTGATTCGTTATACTATAAACAGGAATATAATAAGATAGTGTCTGAATTTATTCATGTAATGGAAGCATACAGTTTGCAGAAACGCCTATGACGAGCTTTGATATTATTTATAGCGTGTTTTATAGGGGATTATATTCGTACTAAGTATTCGAGTTTGGATTTTTTTGGCATAAAGCAACATGCCGTCGGTTTTACCGGTGTGTTGCGGTCGTGGTTCATCACGTAGGGGAATATCTAATACTGGTTGGCGGAGTGGATTTTGAGTTTATCAAAATTCTTAGCCATCGACTTCGCATAGTATTTGGTGTCGATAATCAGTGTGCGGTCGCCGATTGTCAGAAAGATGTCGGTCTGCATTATTGGCAGTACTTTGTCCATTTTTTCAAGGGATGCAATGGACGTGCCACGCGCATTTTTTCCTGCGTAAAAACTCCCTGACCACTGAAACCGAAGACCGCAACGTAATTTTTCACGGCATTGACCAGTCATACTACTACGAAGGCTATGAACAATAAAATAATGAATGATTTCGAAAGAAACAGGCAACGCCTTGCAGATATATTTCAACAAACTATTGGTATTGTCAATGAAGGATGTTATATAACTGCGGATGATGTGACTGTCACTCTTGGTGACGATCTTGAAATGCGGCAAAACACAAGATTCTATACCCACGAATTTACTGTAATGGATATACCTTGCAAAACCGATAAAACTGAAATCACGGTCGTTAACAATGATTCCATTAACGCGGGTTTGGACATTCAGCGAAAAGGATATAATCCGATTGTCCTTAATTTTGCTAATAGAAGAACTGCCGGAGGTGGGGTGGTAAGTGGTTGTCGGGCACAGGAAGAAACAATATTCCGTAGGTCAAACTTATATCGTTCGTTATATCAGTTCATGCCTGATGCTGAAAAATATAATGTGAGGAAAAATTGGAGACAATATCCTATGGATAAGGATTTCGGCGGAATATATACTCCATATGCGACTGTTTTCAGGGCTTTAGACTATTCTTTGCTTGAGAAACCTGAAAAGATCTCCTTCGTATCCGTTGCGGCTATGAACCGACCGAGATTAGTTGATGGTGAGATAGCCCCGGAATTGATTGAAGGAACGCTGAATAAGATGCGCACAATATTAAGAATTGGTCTTTATCATGGTCATGATGCAATTATACTCGGAGCATTTGGTTGTGGCGCATTTCAAAATCCGCCCAAGCACATAGCTCAATTATTTAATCAGGTTATACAAGAGCCTGAATTTAAAAACAAATACAAAAAAATCGTATTTGCTATAATTGAAGGCCATAATAGTTATGGAACAATTAATCCAGATGGCAATCTTCAAGCATTTATTAATGTCTTTAAAAATGCCAGCCGATAGACCGATTATTGGCATGTATAACCTAACAGGCTGATAAAATGAACAAATTACTGCGGCGTAGAGCGCAATCGAAGAGTAATTACTTCTGGATTTTATATCGTTCTTGCCCTTGATAACAAACTCCGCATCGGAACAACGTCCCGGTTTATTGCGATGGGCTCTGCCGTCGCTGACCTGATTTTTTTGAATTCAAATAAAAAACACTTGCTGAGGTCATCGGCAAGATAGAAAATTTCAGCAATTTGCTCCTGATAATCATAGCGGTAATTTTTTTAAATGTTATAATCCGGCGCTGTAAATTTAAGATTTATATCATGCACTTCTACACCGTCAACGATAAATACCGATATATTTATATCACCAAAACCGGCAATATCGTGATTTAAATTTCATGCGACGGCTCTGAAATAGAATGCACTTGTTGGTCAACAAAATAATTATTAGTAAATTTGCACTTTCATTAAAGAATATTAAACACCAATCATAATGGCAAAGGAATTAAAAAACTTGACCAAACGAAGCGAGAATTATTCGCAATGGTACAATGAACTTGTTGTTAAAGCCGATTTGGCGGAGCCATCGGCGGTGAGAGGCTGTATGGTTATCAAGCCCTATGGTTATGCCATCTGGGAAAAAATGCAGCAGACTCTTGATAAAATGTTCAAGGAAACCGGAGTGCAAAACGCATACTTCCCGCTCCTCATACCGAAATCTTATCTCTGCCGCGAGGCCGAGCATGTGGAAGGTTTCGCTAAAGAATGTGCTGTGGTCACACATTACCGTCTGAAAAACGATCCTAACGGCAACGGCGTCATCGTTGATCCCGAAGCACGTCTGGAAGAAGAGCTAATCGTACGTCCAACATCTGAAACCATAATCTGGGGAACGTACAAAAACTGGATACACTCATACCGCGATCTGCCTATTCTCTGCAACCAATGGGCAAATGTGATGCGCTGGGAGATGCGTACCCGCATGTTCCTTCGCACTGCTGAATTCCTATGGCAGGAGGGACATTGCGCACATGAGACGGCTGAAGAATCGGAGGCCCGCACCGTACAGATGATCAATCTTTATGCCGAATTCGCTGAAAAATTCATGGCTATGCCTGTAATCAAAGGTGTAAAGACCGCCAATGAACGTTTCGCAGGCGCGCTCAACACTTATACAATCGAGGCCATGATGCAGGATGGAAAAGCCCTCCAGTCAGGTACATCACACAACCTCGGGCAGAATTTTGCAAAAGCATTCGATGTCACATTCGTCAATAAGGACAATAAACCCGAATACGTATGGGCAAATTCATGGGGTGTCTCAACACGTCTGATGGGCGCACTTATCATGTCGCACTCCGATGACAACGGGCTGGTGCTTCCTCCCCATCTCGCACCTATACAGGTGGTCATCGTGCCTATATATAAAAATTCGGAACAGCTTGCAGAAATCACGAAAGCGGTGCTTCCCGTAGTCGAGGAACTGCGCGCAAAAGGCATAAGCGTAAAATACGACGATGCAGAAAACCGTCGCCCGGGATTTAAATTCGCCGACTATGAGCTAAAGGGTATACCCGTACGTCTGGCTATCGGAGCCCGAGACCTCGAAGAGGGCACAGTCGAGGTAATGCGCCGTGACACCCTTGAAAAAGAGACTTTGCCTTTTGCCGGCATAGCAACAGAAGTTGCCGCACTTCTTGAGAAAATACAGGATAATATCTATCAGAAAGCACTGGCTCATCGCGAAAGCATGACGCGAACTGTCGACACTTACGAGGAATTCAAGAAAGAGATTGAAAAGGGCGGATTTATTCTCGCACACTGGGACGGCACTACCGAAACCGAAGAGAAAGTTAAGGAAGAGACAAAAGCCACTATAAGATGCATACCTCTTGACGGCGACAACACTCCCGGTGTATGTATGGTGACCGGACGTCCTTCGGCCCGACGCGTAATCTTTGCCCGCAATTACTAACGGCGTAGATTCCATCTTATCATTTATCATATTTTATCAGGCAATATTTTGATATATGATAATAAACCTTTAATAGTTGTCGGGCGTTAAATCCTCGACAACTATTTTTATGACAAGTTTTCATCATATTCCACAATCACAACACATAAATGAAACCGTCGCCAACCTCAGTCATCGAAATTTCGCGGGCCGATTCATCCAGCCGCTTGTCGCTTCCCTATGCCGACCACGGCATACAGGCCGGTTTTCCATCGCCTGCCCAGGATTATATCTCTGAAACAATAGACCTCAATATGGAGGTAGTACGTCACCCCGCAGCCACTTTTTACGGCTGCGTGAACGGCGATTCAATGATAGACGAAGGCATAGATAACGGTGATTTAATTGTAATCGACAGGGCTATCGAACCTGCCGACGGCGATTTGGCTGTATGTTGCGTCGATGGAGAATTCACTCTCAAACGTATAAAAATCGAGCCTGACAGGGTATGGCTGATACCGGCGAATGAGACTTTCGACCCGATAATGATAACCGCAGACAACCGTTTTGAAATCTGGGGTGTGGTCACCTATGTCATCAAAAGGAAATATCGCCACCGTTAACCAAACTGCGTGCCGTAGCGAAAACGGCATGAACCGGTATGATTGAAACGCAAATAATACGATAACCGATGATTGGATTGATTGATTGCAATAACTTTTTTGTCTCATGCGAGCGTCTTTTCCGGCCCGAACTGGCCGGAAAACCGGTTGTAGTGATGTCGAATAACGATGGTTGTGCAGTCGCGATGTCCAACGAAGCCAAGGCTCTCGGTATCAAGAGGGGACTTCCGATATACCAGCTCCGACAGATTATCAGAAGATATAATGTCGCCACTATATCGGGAAATCATCGCATGTACGGGAATATTTCATCGCGCGTCATGGCAACCATAGGGTCAATCGTCCCGGAGATGGAGATATATTCCATTGATGAGGCTTTCCTCGATATGTCGCGTTGGGAAGCAGAATCGCTCAATGAAACGGGGCATAAGATAGTCACTAAAGTACGTCGTGATGTCGGCATTCCGACATCGCTCGGTATCGCTTCCACAAAAACTTTGGCCAAGATTGCAGCACGGTTTGCAAAAAAATATCCGGCTTATCGCGGTGTGTGCATTATCGACAATGAGGAGAAACGCCGTAAGGCACTGGCGTTGACAGGAATTGATGAAGTATGGGGAATAGCGCGCAGACTTGGAAAAAAATTGCGTCAGTATAATATAAATACCGCTCTCGATTTCGCAGACCTGCCGCTATCAAAAGTACGCCAAATAATCAATATCATGGGAGAGCGCTGCTGGCGCGAGCTCAATGGCGAAGCCTGTATCGACCATGAAACGGCCGAACCGCTCAACAAGCAGATTTGCACATCGCGGAGCTACAAGAAATCAATCGATGACCCCGAAGAACTTAAGGAAGCAATCGCTCACTACTGTGACAAAGTAGGGAGGCGTCTGAGAGAACAGGGCGGATGCGCGAAATCGGTCTCGGTATTCATACAGACCAATTCATTCCGTCCGGAGTTGCCGCAACATTTCGGGAGCACCACAATCCAGCTTGACGAAGCGACCGACGATACATTGGCCATCACTTCGGCTGCGGTCAAAGCCGTCGATACGCTATTCCGTCCGGGATATGCCTATCGACGGGCAGGCGTCACGGTCAATGAGATCGTAAGCAGAAACGCCGTGCAGCAAAATCTGTTTTCCATACCGGGCAATCGCGAAAAACGCCGGCGGCTTATGTCCATAATAGACTCTATAAATGCGAATGGCGGCACTCGCGATATGATACGGAGTGCGTCTTCCGCTCACAGCATGGATAATCGCGATAAAAATGAAGCGACTGCTGCCGACAAAAATAAATCGGGGAAAAATGCCATATTACGCATCCTATACTCCTGGTTATTAATTTGGTGTGTATCATCGGTTTCGGGCGCGGTTCCTGCCGTCACAGCTATTCCTGACACCCTTGCCAAAGTAGTCAATCTGGAAGAAGTAATAGTAAAACCGGGCAAAGAGCACTATTCAAAGAAAAATAATCCGGCAGTCGATTTCGTAAGCCGTATACGGAAGAATGCCGAATTAGGCGACCCTCTACGTAAGGACAATTATAACTTTGAGCGCTACGAACGCATTACAATAGCGCTCAATGACATTACCGACTCTATCGGCTCAAACGGCGGCCTGTTGAAGAAATTCCAGTTTCTCAATGAGTATGTCGACACATCCGATGTCACAAAGAAGCCGATTCTGCCGCTGAGTATAAAAGAGAAGGTATCCAATATCTACAACCGGAAAAATCCGCGAGCTACAAGAGAATTCATAACCGGTCTGCGCCGAAAGGGACTGGATGACATATCAAATCAAGAAGCCATTCAGACCGTACTCGAGGATTTTTTCCGCGAAATAGACTTGTACAGCAACGACATCACATTGCTCACAAACCGCTTTGTAAGTCCTTTGTCAAAAATCGGTCCTGATTTCTACAAATATTATCTTTCCGACACCATCGTTGTCAATAACGACAGTTGCGTCATAGTAAGCTTTGTTCCTCGCAACAATGCGACTTTCGGGTTTGTCGGACGTCTTACCGTAGCTCTCCACGACCCTACGATGTTCATACGTCATGCATCGATGTCACTGTCGCCGAAAGCAAATGTAAACTTTGTTAAATCTCTACACATAGACCAGACATTCGAACGTCTTGCCGACGGAACACGACTCAAGACATCCGATATTCTCACTGTTGAATTTGAAGTCATACCCAATACGCAGGGACTTTATGCGCAGAAATATACTACATATCGCGGACACAATTTTGATGAGCCGGACAGACCGGAATTATACAACCGTCTTGGCACGACATATGCCTCAGCCGATGCCTTTCTGAAAGATGACACATTCTGGGAGCAGCGCAGGGGAGACGGGCCAAGTGTTTCCGAGCGTGAAATCGGCTCGATGATTGCCGACCTGAGGTCGGTATCGCTATATAAGTGGGTGGAACGAGCTGTAGGCATACTGGTGTCCGGTTATGTTCCGGTTGGCAAAAAAGACAAAGTGGAACTCGGCCCGGTAAACACATTGGTAAGTTTCAATGATGTGGAAGGTACGCGTTTCCGTATCGGCGGTGTCACGACCGCCAACCTCAGCAAACATTGGTTCAGCAGGGGGTATGTGGCATACGGTACCGAAGACCACAAATGGAAGTATTCCGGCGAAATAGAGTATTCGTTCAATGAGAAAAAACGGCATGCACGAGAGTTCCCGGTACATTCCGTGCGGTTAAAGCACAAATATGACACCGAGGCAGTAGGTCAGGATTATGCATTTACGAATCCTGACAATATATTCCTTTCACTCAAGCGTATGAAGGATACGCTGATGATATATCAGCGGTCGACTGCACTTGAATATACGCTTGAACTTGACAACAATTTTTCAGTCAGCGCGTCGGCATCGCATATACGGCAGGAAGCGACCAGCTATATTCCTTTCCGTTTCAGTGACGGAAGCATGTTGAGCCATTTGGATTTCACGCCTTTTACACTGACGCTACGGTATGCTCCCGGCGAAAAATTCATGCAGACAAAGAGCCACCGCATCCCCGTCAATCTGGACGCGCCAATCTTTCAGATTTCACACACGTATGCACCGGGCGGGAAATCGGGCAGCTCCAGATATACGGTCAATAAGACCGAGCTGAGCTTTCAGAAACGCTTCTGGCTGTCGGCATTCGGATATATCGATGCGATGGTCAAAGGAGGGCATGTATGGAGCACGTCGCCATTTACGGCTCTGCTTATACCTAACGCCAACCTCTCCTATACCATACAGCCAGAAAGTTTCGCGCTCATGTCGCCGATGGAATTCATTACTGACTCATACGCTGTGTTTGATATGACATATTGGGCGAACGGTGCCATATTCAATTATATCCCGTATCTGAAAAGACTAAAACTGCGCGAAGTGTTCGCATTCCGCGGCGTGTGGGGCCATCTAAGCGACAAAAATAATCCCCAGCACAACAAATGGTTGCCTCAATTTCCGATTGATGCCAATCCGGTAAAGATGACATCGACTCCATATATGGAAATATCAGCCGGCATTGACAATATATTCAGAGTGCTCCGTATAGACTATGTGTGGAGATTGTCATACAGGAATACCCCGGGAGTAGACAAAAGCGGACTGCGGGTCGCACTCCATTTCACTTTCTGACATGCGTCGGCAATATAAATGCAATAAACCGAAAGTTTTGTTAAAAAGGATAGTATAATGGCGCCCTCCTACAAAAAAATCTAATAATTACTTGAAAACGACACTCCAAACGATTATCTTTGTAAATAATTTCGCAAGACAATAAAGCACGTTTCTCAACAAGTATAAACAGCATGGCCGCCAACAAAATAATATCAAACTTTATACTGCTCCCATTATCAAAGCTTTATGGGCTCGGGGTAGGTATAAGGAATATTATGTTCAAATGGCACATACTGAAACAACGCAGATTTGACGTGCCGATAATTGTCGTTGGCAACATCGCGGCAGGCGGGACCGGTAAAACTCCGCATACCGAATACGTAATCAATCTCCTGAAATACAACTACCATATCGGGGTAATTAGCCGTGGATACAAACGCAAGACCAAAGGGTTTGTACTTGCCACATCACGTTCCACGCCGTTAGATCTCGGTGACGAGCCCTACCAGATTTTTCAAAAATTCGGCAGAGAAGTTTCGGTAGCGGTATGTGAGAACAGATGCGAAGGGATAGAGGAACTGCTGCGTATCGATCCGGAAATCAACCTCATTGTGCTTGACGACGCATTTCAGCACAGATATGTCAAGCCGACCGTATCCATAGTGCTCACAGAATTCAACAGGCCGATATTCATGGACGAATTGCTTCCGCTGGGACGCCTGCGGGAATCGCACAAATCAATCTATCGAGCCGATTTCGTCGTGATAACCAAGTGTCCTGAGCGAATCAAGCCGTTGGAATACCGTATTTTTGACAATAATCTGGAATTGTGTCCATATCAGAAACTGTTTTTCTCACGGTATACGTATCCTTCCCTTAAACCGGTATTTCCCGAACAGGCTATAAATATACCCACACTGCAGTGGATGGACCAGAACGATGCCGTACTGTTAGTGTCAGGTATCGCCAATCCGAAACCGCTTGTCAAAATGATTAAACGCAATCCTCCCAAAGTGAAGATAAAGGTGTTCCCTGACCATCACAACTTCACACGCAAGGATATACAGGAGATAGAGCGGCGCTATAATGAGATGGAAGGAAATCACAAGATAATCCTAACTACAGAAAAAGATGCGGTAAGGCTTGCCAACAATCCGTATTTTCCCCAACAGCTAAAATCGGTAATCTTCTATCAGCCTATTGTCGTGGAATTCGACAATATACGTCCGGAAAAATTCGATTACGAATTAAAAAAAATAATCTCGGAGAAGATTCAGAACCGATAGGGGATGCCTGTCATTTATGCAAGCTCTATACGATATTGTCGAGACATCGCAAAACATTACTCTACACATTAACGTTTTAACTATATCATTTAATTCACTTTTTTAAGAATAACCATGATAGAACAGATTAATCAGACTGCGAACTATCTTCGCACACGCGTGGCCGACATGCCCCGCATCGCTATAATTCTCGGCACCGGATTAGGAGGCCTGCGTAATCACATCGAAGACCAGGTAATAATTCCGTACACCGAAATTCCGAATTTCCCCGTATCCACAGTGGAAGGACACAGCGGCAATTTGATAATAGGCACACTCGGAGGCAAACGTGTAATCGCCATGCAAGGCCGATTCCATTATTATGAAGGATACGACATGAAGCAGGTGACATTCCCCGTGAGAGTGTTCAAGGCTCTCGGAGTAGAGACTCTGTTTGTATCCAACGCAGCCGGAGGCATGAACAAGGAATTCCAGGTAGGATGTATAATGACAATTACCGACCATATCAACCTATTCCCTGAAAATCCGTTGCGCGGCAAGAACTACAACGAACTCGGACCGAGATTCCCGGCCATGACCGAAGCCTACAGCCACCGCTTGATCAAACTGGCCGATGATATCGCTGCCGAAAAGAACATACCGCTGATGCACGGAGTATATGTAGGCACTCCCGGACCGACATTCGAGACACCTGCCGAATATGAATATTTCCGTATCATTGGAGGCGATGCTGTAGGCATGTCGACAGTTCCCGAGGTTATCGTGGCCAATCATGCCGGAATGGAAGTTTACGGCATATCGGTAATAACCGATCTCGGCGGAAAAGACATAACAGAAGTTCCATCTCACGAAGAAGTGCAACTTGCCGCACAGAAAGCCGAGCCTAAAATGGTCGAACTCATCAAAGGCATCATCGAGAAATTATAATCATCCGGCATCAGCCAAATAATCATGAACTGACAGGAAAGCGCCAAAACGCTTTCCTGTTATTAAATAAGCATATTACATAATGGACGAAAAGCAGACTGAAATATCCACCTTGGGAGAATTCGGGTTAATAGATCATCTGACCGAAGGAATTGAGATAAAAAACGCATCGACAATAAAAGGTATCGGTGATGACTGCGCGGTATTGGATTACAAAGATACCGAAGTACTGGTAAGTACCGATTTATTGATTGAGGGCGTTCATTTTGACTTGACGTACGTGCCTCTTAAGCATCTTGGATACAAGTCGGCAATAGTGAACTTCTCCGATCTGTACGCCATGAACGCCATACCGAGGCAGATTACCGTGTCGCTTGGCATCTCAAAACGATTCACCGTAGAGCACATGGAAGCACTCTACTCAGGCATCAGACTTGCCTGCGAAATCTACGGTGTAGATCTCGTAGGCGGAGATACCACTACTTCACGTTCGGGTCTGGTCATCTCCATCACATGTATAGGCGACGCGCCAAAAGACAGAATTGTATATCGTGACGGCGCACATGACACCGACCTGATCTGCGTGTCGGGAGACCTCGGGGCGGCATATATGGGGCTGCAACTCCTCGAAAGAGAAAAAGTCGCATCTGCCGGGCAAAAAGATTTTATGCCTTCATTTCAAGGCAAGGAATATCTCGTAGAGCGACAGCTTAAACCGGAGGCCCGAAAAGATGTCATCGAAGAGCTTGCCAAAGCAGACATATTGCCTACTGCAATGATGGATATTTCCGACGGACTATCATCAGAACTTCTCCACATTTGCAAAGCATCGGGAACAGGTTGCAGAATATATGAGGACAGAATACCGATAGACTACCAGACCGCAATAATGGCCGAGGAACTTAATATGAACCTCGTCACCGCGGCCATGAACGGAGGCGAGGATTACGAACTTCTGTTCACCGTACCACTCCACTGCCACGAAAAGATAAAATCACTTCCGGGAATAAAGGTCATAGGCCACATAACCGACCAGTCGCTCGGCTGTGCGATGATAACGCGCGACGGCACGGAAATACCTATCAGCGCCCAGGGATGGAACCCGTTGAAATAGGGTAGGACAATTCCGGCAACTCACAAAAGAGGTTTTATGGTACAGATCATAAAACCTCTTGAAATCATTATATTGGACATAAAAGCGACATTCGGCGAAAATTTTGTCAATTAACTTAATTATTAAAAATGTCAAAAATTTCAATGAAATGTTGTAACTTTGCGCTATAAATTAAAATAGTACATTAAAAGACTCATGATTAATCGCATTCTAATCCGCATTAAGGTTATACAAATGCTATACAGCTTTATGCTGACCCGTAGCGATTTCCGCATTCAGGAGGCACCGTCAAAGAAAACCCGCGACAGCAAATTCGCCTACGCCATGTACCTTGACACTTTATTGCTGATACTGAAGCTTTCCGGACGCAAAATTTCGCCTAAAGATGTGATTCCAAATCCCCCGGCAGCACAGCTTTTGCCTGCAATTCACACTGCCAAGATGACATCTTCGCTGGCCTCAAACTCCGAATTGCAGGAACTGACGATAAAGTACAACCGCGATTTATCACAATATGCCGATTGCATAAACTATCTTCTCGAGGAGATATGTGATTCGTCAGCAGCCAAAGATTACTCGAAGAAACGCAAGAAAACCCTCGGCGAAGATGTCGATTTCTGGACTCTCATATTGGAGTCAATATTACTTAAAGACGAAAAATTCATTGAAGCGGCCCGTAGAAACGAAGATTTTACTATTGCAGGATATGAGACGGGCATACAGATGGCAATCGCCACTTTGCGCAATTTTTATGATGTAAAATCCGCGATTGTCAACTCACGACGCAGTCTTCAGGAATCGCTTGAGCAGGCTTACAAATTATATGCCGGGCTTCTGCTTCTGCCAAAGGATATAACCCGCCTTCGTGAAGATCAGATTGAAACCGCCAAAGACAAATATCTGCCTACGGCCGATGACCTGAATCCCAATCTCAAATTTATCGACAACAAACTAATCGGAGAGATAAGTGAGTCAGAGTCGCTCAATGCTTATCTTAAAGAAAATCCGTTCACCTGGGACAATGACTATTATCTGATAAAGGAACTTCTTGACAATATCCTCCAAAGCGACATATACAATGATTATATGTCAAAAAAGGGTACTGACTTCCAGGGCGACTGTGAATTTTGGCGCAATCTGTTTAAAGATATAATATTGCCTTCAGACGCATTGGCTGAAGCGCTTGAAAGCCGGTCGGTATATTGGAATGACGACATCAGCATAGTAGGCACATTCGTGTTGAAAACACTGCGCCGTACTGCCACCTACAACAATCATAGACTCGAACTTATGCCGATGTTCAAGGATGAAGAAGATGCAGTCTTTGGAGAAACATTATTTGTCAACGCAATAAATAATGCCGATTACTACCGTGAACTGATCGACAAATTCATCAATGAGTCACAATGGGATACCGAACGCATCGCACTGATGGACATCGTGATACTTACCGCGGCCATAACCGAACTTCTCAACTTCCCGGCAATACCCGTGCCCGTGACACTGAATGAATATATAGAGATTGCCAATTATTATAGTTCGCCACGTAGCGGTCAGTTCATCAACGGAGTCCTTTTCTCGGTAATCAACTATCTCCGAGAGAACAATCAGTTGCAAAAAACATTCGAGAACAAAAAATAATCTCTTCGACTGTTTTTATAAGTGACATCCCATGTATGGCATTAAATTGATGTAAACTTTTTGATAAATATTTGTATCACCGCATCAAAAGATATTGCCATATTCAAATAAATAACTATCTTTGTAAAAAAACAATTAAATCACATAATAAAATGCAAACATCATTTATCTCATTTGCCGCCCAGACAGAAAAAGCCGTAGGTAACCAAAATCAATCTTCGACCGTACAGGCATCGACCGACGGAGGCGCAAAAGAATCAGGTGCAGCACCCGGAGGTGCGAACAATTATAGCGGCCTCATCATGATTGTAGTGCTTATCGCCGTATTCTATTTCCTGCTCATCCGTCCTCAGCAGAAGAAGCAGAAAGAAATGCGCAAATTCCGTGAAGCACTCAAGGAAGGAGACCATGTAGTGACTGCCGGCGGTATCTACGGTAAAATCACCGGCGTGAAAGATACCACTTTCATCATCAATATCGGTGATGGCGTGAATATCAAGATTGACAAAGGTTCGGTCTATCCTTCTGCCGCCGATACTCAGGCAGCTCAGGCAAAATAATATTCCGGGTCAAAACTCTGAGACAAACAATACTACAAGGGGTGCTCATACTTAAGAGTGCCCCTTGTCTGAATATTAGAGCATATCTGTTTTTTAATTATCTTTGTCGTAAATATCAATCAAGGCTATCTTACAGGGATTGTTGAATTTCTTTATTTAACATTATAATCATGGACATAAAGGCATTTCTATCAAAAGTAAAACAAAAAGCGACATCGGGAAGAGGTCGCTCAATATTTACATTTTTGATATTTCTGCTTATATCTACCATTTTTTGGTTCATGATGACTCTCAATGAGACTATACAGCGCGATTATCGCCTACAGGTAGAGATTGGAGAAATCCCCGCAGGTACCACGTTTATCACACGAGCTCCGCAATATATTGATGTAAGCGTCAAAGACAAAGGCCGGGCACTAATTAAATATGACTGGGGTAATCCGCCGAAGGTTAGGATAAGGTACAGCGATTTCATAAAAAAAGGGGATAACCGCATTGTTATAAATCAGGAAATGCTGAGCAACAATATCCGTAATTCTTTCGGATCCGGGTGTGAAATACTGTCAATACGTCCCGATTCAATAAACCTGATTACCACAACACGTCCAGGCGACAGACTGCCTATTTTCTTCGATATTTCAACGGCAACCGAACCGCAATACATAGCCTACGGGGGGATACAATGCAAATATGACAGCGTTACGGTTTACTCTCTGAATGGCATTCCGTCATCAATGCTCAACATATCGACCGAACACATCTCGTTGCGCAATCTTACAGATACCACTACAGTCGAAATACCGTTGCAATGTCCTCCCGGAACACGGGTGGAGCCTTCAACGGTATCAGTAACTATTCCGGTTGAACCTCTTGTGGCAAAAAAACGCATTCTTCCAATTCAAGTGGTCAACGTGCCTAAAAATGTGTCGATACACATATTCCCGGCAAATATAGAGCTGGGGTACCTTGTGCCCATGAGCATGTTCAAGAATGATGCTGCCGTACCAGCTGCTGTGATAGATTTCCGTACAATAAATCCCGGCTCCACGACTGCGGAAGTAAGCATCACTCAGGTTCCGGACTACTACCATAATATCGACTGCAATCCGTCAGAAGTGGAATACCTGATTGAGCAGTCCTCCAATTCCAATGCAGGGACAGATACAGACAATTTTAAGAACTCAGATCAATAAGGAATTATGCTTGTAGCAATAAGCGGAGGTATAGGCTCCGGGAAAAGCGTGGTCGCCCGTATGCTGCGCTCGATGGGTTATGAGGTATATGATTGCGACACACATGCACGTCAATTGATTGATGACAGTGAGGAGATAAAAGCCGAAATAAGCAAATGCCTCGGGCAATGCTGCATATCGGATAACGGAAGCCTTGACCGTAAAGTTGTAGGAGAAATCGTATTTAACAGTCATGACAAGCTGGCAATTCTTAACAGGATAACACATGCCGCCGTCCGCAAAGATATCGATATGTGGCATGGACTTCAACCGTCACAACTGATGTTTGTAGAGACAGCCATACTCTATCAAAGCGAAATTGACCGTATGGTTGATGCAGTAATAGAAGTCACAGCACCGGTCGATATAAGAGTCAAACGCATACAGGAGCGCAATCGTCTTGATTTACCTGAAATCATGAACCGCATAAAAGCGCAGAATTATTATGTGGAAAATCCGCATCCCGTAGTCTATACGATCGACAATAGCGGGACTCTTGCAGTTCTGCCTCAGTTGGAAAATATACTTGGAAAACTTTAAAGAGGGTTATTGTAACCGGTGTAATTGGACAGCACACCGGAAAAATCACCTGTCGCACCCGCACTCAACCGAGAAATCATCAGCGTCATTACCAAAGGGCAATTTTTCGCGTATTTTCACAAGTTCGTCCCGGTCAAATTCAGCATATATCAATCCTGAATTTTTATCTTCTGCCGATACAACACGTCCCAATCCGTTAACTATGAACGACAGGTTGTCATAATCGCCGAAATCGTCGGAACCGCCTCGGTTGGCACCGACATATACAGCTTGGTTTTCAATCGCACGGCCGATAAGAAGATGCTCCCAGGCATATCCCCGCGACGAAGGCCAATTTGCAGGAACAATCATAATGTCATACGAATGCCGGCTATTGCGGCACCATACAGGGAAACGCAAATCATAGCATACTATCAATGATATATTCCATCCCCTGTAACGCACAACCGGAGGTAGTTTATATCCCGGGGTAAATACTTTATGTTCCAGACTCAATGAAAAAAGATGGCGCTTGTCATAAAAGGTTTCCTCACCCGACGGCTCAATAAAAAAGCAGCGATTGTATACTTTCTCCCCGACACGACAGAGGAATGAACCTGCAACAGCGAAACCGCACTGTCTTGACAAGGCTTTCAGCCTTGTAACCGTCGTACCGGCTATTGATTCTGCAAGAGCCGATATGACTTGTACGTCCTGCATGAATCCTGTGCTGAAAAGTTCCGGAAGCACCAGAATGTCTGTATCACGAGCTACCTGATGAGCAATACTCTCCACATTACGGAGATTCTCTTCCGGATCGGCCCATGCAATCTTCATGGGGAATATTGCAATTTTCAATCTGTGCATAATCTAAGAGGGTGTGTCAGCCGACAATATTATATCTGCATTCTATATAAAAGCGAACTGCGTAAAATTCATACAGGCAAATCATTCCGTAGAGAATTTTTCGGGGTATTTCCCCGTGGCTCCCTTATAATAATCCTTGATTGTACGCATATCGGCATCGTTATCTCCTGTCGGGAAAAAAGTCTGCTCGATACGAGCCTCTTTACATTTAAAATCAATCACGGCAAGTAGTACAGGAATGTTAGCCATACGGGCAATATTCAGAAATCCAGTACGCCAATGGGTAGTAAGACTGCGCGTGCCTTCAGGAGTAATAGCCAAAGTTAACCGTTCTTTCTTATTGAAAAGCTCTACCAGACGGCCGACTGACGATTCGTTTCCTTTTTTACCGCGCGACACCGGGATTCCGCCCATTGCACGAAAGATACAGCCTAACGGGAAAAAGAACCATGATTTTTTCATCAGGAAACCGGCCTTACGGTCAACTGCCGCATATGCCAGTTTCCCGACAATAAAATCCCAGTTGGAGGTATGGGGTGCAACACATATAATAGCCTTCGGATAGTCTGGCACGATAATGCGCACCTTCCATCCGGCAAGTCTCAATATAAATTTTGAAAATCCCATATCTCCTTCTGTTGAAATCTATTTTATTTCTTTTTAGGCATGGCCGCATTCATATCTTTAACAACAGCCATTACCTGATTGTTGAAAGATTCTGACAGCTTCTTGAATGCCTGACGATAATATTTGCTTCGCGCCTCGCGATACTCACTTTTGTTTTCAAAATCTCCCGGCGTCTTGTCAAAAGAGATGTTGGTGCGGCATAATGCTGTAGTCTGTAACTCAGCTGTCTTTATTATTACATCTGTCATCGCATCCTTGTCAACACCTGGAATGAGGGTTTTTGCCAAGAGTGATTCACCTGCTATATCACCGCATATATAGCGGATTTGCTTTTTAAGACTTCTTTTGTTTGCCATGGTTATTAATTTATAAGTTAGTTGATAATAAATATCGTTTTAGCGCAGAGAATGTAGCCGGCAACTTGACCGACTGCTTCTGTCGCGTTGTAAATTTCTGTAATGCTTCAGGAATATCGACTGCCTGTCCGATACTGCTTTCAACTGTTTCCTTGAACTTGGCAGGGTGGGCAGTTTCAAGAAAGACTCCGATTTCACCATCTTCAAGGCTATTTTTGAGTGCGAGATAACCTGTCGCGCCATGTGGGTCGAGCAGATATCCTTGCTCACGATACACCTTGTCGATAATATCGAGTATTTCTTTGTCATCAAAACTGTATCCGGAGATTGTGCCTGATATTTTTTTATGATCTTTGCCGTACAAATCAAGAATGCGGGCGAAATTTGACGGCGCCCCGACATCCATCGCATTGGCAACTGTAAGTATCGATGCTTTCGGGGAATATGTACCGCTCAACAGATAATCGGTAAAAACTCGGTTTCTGTTATTGGCAGCAATAAAACGTTTCACAGGTAATCCCATTTTATTGCCAATCAGAGCCGAACATATATTCCCAAGATTCCCGCTCGGGACACAGAATACCAGTTTTTCTCCGACTGATTCGTCACCTGTAAGCTTGAGCAGTTGCGCATAGGCCCAGAAATAATAAAACATCTGAGGGAGGAATCGGGCCGGATTGATGGAATTGGCAGAAGTCAGTTTCATTCTGCCGTTAAGTTCTTCATCGACAAAGGCCGACTTAACCATCGCCTGACAATCGTCAAACGTACCGTCGATTTCCAAAGGATGAATATTTGAACCAAGTGTGGTAAACTGCATCTCTTGCAGACGGCTGACTTTCCCTTTCGGATAAAGTACAAATACATTCACCCCCGGGACATTAAGAAATCCGTTGGCTACGGCGCTTCCTGTATCGCCCGATGTCGCCACCAGTACGTTGACATCCTTTCCGTCCTGTTCTTTTTCGTTGAAATAGCCGAGCAGTCGGGCCATAAATCTCGCGCCGACATCTTTAAATGCAAGAGTCGGACCATGAAACAGTTCCAGAACATAAATATTGTCCTCGACTTTTTTCAACGGTATTGGAAAATTTAAAGCGTCGGAGACCAATGCTTTCAGTTTGTCAGACTCAATATCTTCTCCAAAAAGGGTATTGGCTACCACATACGCTATTTCCTGAAAGGTCATCCCTTCCAGATTATTAAAAAATGCCTTGGGTATTACCGAAATACGTTCGGGCATATACAATCCGCCATCCGGTGCAAGCCCTTTTATCACTGCATCCTTCAGTGATGCCATAGGCGCTTTTCCGTTAGTACTGTAATATTTCATTTATAAATTTTTTTTGCAGCTTGTGAGCCGAGAGTTAAAGATTTAGCAACAATGGAATAAATTCAAGCACATTGCGATTGCCATACGCACCTTGTCCAGCCGACTGCTCATCAAAGAACACTACACTGTCAGGTGTCATGCCCGGGCGCCATATCACGAACGGTACAGGACTGGCTGTATGGGTCTTCAAACGGCAAGGGGTAGGATGGTCCGGCAATAGAGCGATAGTCACGGGACTGTCCATTTCGGCCGCAGCTTCAATCACCGGACGGACTATGCGTTTGTCAAGATACTCAATTGTCCTGACCTTAAGGTCGACATCACCTTCGTGTCCCGCTTCATCACTTGCCTCCACATGAAGGAAAACAAAATCATAATCACCATTCAAGGCATCAATAGCTGCTTTTGCTTTGCCTTCGTAATTCGTATCATACAGACCGGTAGCGCCTTCCACCTCAATCACATCAAGGCCTGCGTAGTGCCCTATGCCTTTGATGAGATCAACAGCAGAAATTACTGCACCTTTGTTTATGCCGTAAAGTTCCTTCAGCGTAGACATCGACGGACGGTACCCCGGCGACCATGGCCAAATCATATTAGCCGGATCTTTACCGGCCTCAATGCGGCGACGGTTTACCGGATGGTTCATAAGAATATCATTTGAACGCTTCATCAGGTCCACCAGCATCTCACAAGTCGGGACAGCCTCATCAGTCAATGCTTCCGGCAATACGCTTTCCACGTCAGCTCCGGGCACATCATGAGGAGGAGTACATTTCAAATCCTTTTTTCCGCCTTTTATCTTCATCAGATGCCTGTATGATACCCCGCAGTGGAAGGATACCGTATCAGACCCGAGTTCTTTCTGAAGTGCGTCAATAAGCAGACTGGCTTCATCGGTCGATATATGTCCGGCTGAATGATTCTTTATCCGGCCGTTCTCCACACAGATAATGTTGCAGCGCATCGCTACTTCATCATCTGCAATCTTCACGCCCATACTTGCCGCCTCAAGTGAACCGCGTCCCTCATATACTTTTCTGACATCATAGCCAAGTATGCCAAGGTTGGCGATTTCGCTTCCTGGAGCAAAACCGTCAGGAACGGTATTAAGCGTTCCGCTAACACCATTCTTTGCCAGGAAGTCAAATCCCGGTGTCACCGCATATTGGAGCGGAGTCTGACCGTCCAATGCGCTTATCGGTTCGTCGGCCATTCCGTCTCCGAGTATAATGATATGTTTCATCAAATTATTTTCTAAAAAAGTTTCAATCTACCGGATATTGGCGATACTGATTATATCGGCAAATACACCGGCCGCAGTAACATCGGCGCCAGCACCGTACCCTTTAATTATAATAGGGTATTCCTTATAGCGCTCCGTGGTCAGGGATATTACATTGTTGCTTCCCTCGAGAGAATAGAACGGATGGTCCTGAGTCACCATCTGCAGGCTTACAGAGGCTTTGTCCTCGTCAAGTTTCGCTACAAAACGGAATTGCTCATTATTATTTTCAGCCTCAATCCGTTTTTTCTCAAAAGTCTCGTCAAGTCCTCTTATGGCTTTGAAGAAATCATCAATTGTCCCTTCGAAATATTTTTCAGGGATGAAAAGGTCGCGCTGCACATCCTCCTGCTCGACACGGTATCCGGCTTCACGCGCAAGTATGACGAGCTTTCGTATCACATCCTTCCCCGACAAATCTATACGCGGGTCAGGCTCTGAGTATCCTGCCTCACGCGCCATGATTATCGCTTTGCTTAAAGGTATATCCTTGCTCAATACGTTGAATATATAATTGAGCGTTCCGGAGACGACAGCCTCGATACGCAATATCTTGTCACCTGAATTGATCAGATTGTTTATTGTATTGATAATCGGCAGACCTGCACCTACATTCGTTTCAAACAGGAATTTGACATCCTTCTTACGTGCAATTTTCTTCAGATTATAATAGTTGTCGTAATTTGATGACGCCGCTATTTTATTTGCTGCCACCACATTGACATTATTCGAAAGTAAATCTGCATAATACTCAGCAATACTTACCGAAGCGGTACAGTCGACAAATACAGGATTGTATATATTCATCCCTATGACACCGTTCATGATATTCTCCGGGGTAGCGGCCATAGTCGATTTATGCAATCTGTCTTCAAAGTCAGACAGGTCGATACCCTCAGGGTCGAACACTACATTCTTAGAATTCGCAATACCGACTACTTTCAGTTGCAAGGCTTTCTCCTTCAGTAATTTTTCCTGCTGGTGACATATTTGCGAAAGCAACCTGCGACCCACATTACCTATACCTACGATAAAGAGGTTGAGCACCTGCGTTTCCGAAAGGAAAAAAGAATCATGTATTACATTGAGCGCTTTTGTAAGATTGGGGCGTTCTATGACAAAAGAGATGTTTGTTTCGGTTGCGCCCTGTGCGCAAGCTATCACGCTGATACCGTTTCGGCCGAGGGTATTGAATAGTTTACCGGCAATACCGGCTGTATGCTTCATATTCTCCCCGACTACCGCCACGGTAGCGAGGTCGTCAGTAATGTCGACACCGGTAAGTTCTCCGCGTTGCAGTTCAAGCCGGAATTCCTCCGAAATTACTTCGGCTGCGAGCGGTGCATCGGATGACTTCACCGCTATCGAGATATTATTTTCACTCGCTGCCTGCGAAACCAGGAACACACTGACTCCATTTCTGGCCAATGCATCGAAAATACGGGCGTTTATGCCATAGATTCCCACCATGCCGAGGCCGCTCACTGTAATTAGACTCGTATCATTGATTGATGAGATACCTTTTATGGCTTTCCCCTCATTGCCGTGACGCGCCGAAGAAATCAATGTTCCCTTGGCCGTTGGATTGAATGTATTTTTTACGGAAATCGGTATATTCTTGTGGAATACCGGATATATTGTCGGGGGGTATATTACCTTGGCTCCGAAGTTGCATAACTCCATTGCTTCAGGAAATGACAGATTGTCGATGACATAAGCTTTGTCGATGACACGCGGGTCGGCTGTCATAAATCCGTCCACATCCGTCCAAATCTCAAGTGCGTCGGCATCAAGAGTCGCTGCCATGATTGCAGCCGTATAGTCGCTGCCTCCACGACCGAGATTTGTAATATCCCCCTCCTTGTCGGTAGATATAAATCCCGGCAATATCGCTATGTTGAAATCGGCATGGTCGAATGTAGAATGTATTGCCTTGGTAGTAGCTTCTGTGTCAAGCACATGCTTGCCGAACTGTTTTTTCGTTATTATGAAGTTGCGCGAATCAAAATAGGTAGCACCCTCTATGACTCGCGATATAATCACACTCGACAAACGCTCGCCGTAGCTTTCGACCACATCGAGTGTACGTGGAGAAAGGTCCTTGATAAGATTGATACCACGGAACACATTACCGAGTTCTTCAAGCAACGGATTTACGATTGATTTGACATCAAGACGCTTATCCTCGGCAACTACTTCGTCAATGACACGCAAATGACGCTCTACAATAGACGCATACAGCTGAAGGTAGGAAATCTCACCTTTACATGCAAGTCTGGCCGTGTTAATCAGCTGGTCAGTAATACCGCCTAATGCCGAAACAACAACAATCACCTGCTCTTTTGAGCCTTCTACTATATTTTTTACATTGCGGAGACTTGCGGGGGTCCCTACCGATGTTCCGCCAAATTTCAATACTTTCATACCTCTTGTACTGATACCTTGTTGTGAAATATGTCGACATCGCAACACGGAAGCAGGTGCAACCGTCAGCGTCCGGCTTCCTTTGTTTTTTGTGCGGAATGCTCGTTTCGACTTCTCTTTACAAAGATAACTATTTTTAATAGCTAAAATATCACTTTACAAAGTATTTTTAACGTTTGTGTGATAAATTTGTCGTTTTTATTAACGTTTTTGCTAAAATTCGCTCGAAAAATAGAACTTTATCTTGGGAAAATCATTTTGTGCCATCTGAAGCACATAGTTGGAATCGGCAAGGAACACGTCGCGTCCTTCACGGTCAACCGCCATGAACTGGTGTTTGCGTTTTTTGAATGCGGCGAGCGCTTCGGCATCGTCACTTTCTATCCAACATGCCTTGTACAGCGAAATCGGCTCCCAACGGCACTGTGCGCCATATTCATGAAGAAGACGATACTGGATGACTTCAAACTGAAGCTGTCCGACTGTTCCGATAAGTTTTCGACCGTTGAACTGATTGACGAACAATTGTGCCACACCCTCATCCATCAGCTGCTGGATTCCCTTGTCAAGCTGCTTTGACTTCATAGGATCGGTATTCTCGATATATTTGAACATTTCGGGCGAGAAACTTGGCAATCCTTTGAAGTGAAGTTCTTCCCCGGAAGTCAGCGTATCACCGATTTTAAAATTGCCTGTATCCGGTATACCGACAATATCTCCGGGGTATGCTTCGTCGACAATGCTCTTTTTCTGCGCCATAAATGCAGTAGGAGCGGCAAAACGCATCATCTTGCCCGAGCGGACATGCTTATAGTTGGCGTTACGTTCGAATTTGCCCGAACATATTTTCACAAAAGCAATACAGCTGCGGTGGTTGGGATCCATATTGGCATGAATCTTGAATACAAACCCTGAGAAGTTATTCTCCTCGGGCCTGATTTCCCGTTCCTGAGCCATAACCGGACGGGGTGAAGGAGCAATTTCCACAAAGCAGTCAAGCAGCTCTTTCACGCCGAACATATTCAGTGCCGAGCCGAAGAATACCGGAGCCAGTTTTCCGGCAAGATATTCATTCACGTCAAACTCGGGATATACACCTTCTATAAGTTCGAGATCCTCGCGCAATTTGGCGGCATCTTTTTCTCCGACATTCTCATCGATACGCGGATCGTTGACATCATCTATCTCAACACGGCTCGATATTGTCTGCTTGCTCGGAGTGAACAAATCAAGACTATGCTCATATATATTATATACCCCTTTGAATTTGGCTCCTATATTTATAGGCCATGACAAAGGACGCACGGAAATCTTAAGTTCCGACTCAAGCTCATCAAGTATCTCAAACGGATCACGTCCTTCACGGTCAAGTTTGTTGACAAATATGATGACCGGAGTATTTCGCATGCGGCATACTTCCATCAGCTTGCGGGTCTGCATCTCTACACCTTTGGCCACATCGACCACGATGATTACACTGTCGACAGCCGTAAGTGTGCGGTAGGTATCTTCTGCGAAATCCTGGTGTCCGGGGGTATCAAGGATATTTATCTTGTAATCCTTGTAGTTAAATCCCATCACTGATGTTGCGACCGATATGCCACGCTGCTTTTCTATCTCCATCCAGTCACTGGTAGCCGTCTTTTTTATCTTGTTGGATTTGACAGCTCCGGCGATATGTATCGCACCTCCAAAGAGCAGCAGCTTTTCAGTCAAAGTGGTTTTTCCGGCGTCAGGGTGTGATATTATGGCAAAAGTGCGCCTTCGGTCTATTTCTTCTGTCAATGCCGCCATCAATCCTCAGCCTTTAAGCGTTTGATACAATCCTGAAGAGATTCTTCCCAATGGGGTATCTCTATGTCGTATGTCACTTTTATACGGTTACGGTTGAGTACGCTGTAATATGGACGTGCGGCAGCCGTAGGATAGTCTTCGGATGGAATGGGGTAGACCTTGCAATCCTTGAGGCCGGCTATACGCATTATGGCTTTCGTGAAGTCATACCACGAGCACGCCCCTTCATCGGTAAAATGATATATACCCGACACCCACTGCTGCGATGACAGAATGGCGTAGATGGCATCGGCGAGGTCACGCGCGTAGGTAGGCGTACCAATCTGGTCGCACACTACACGCAGCTCCTTTCGCGTGGCGCCGAGATTAAGCATTGTCTTTACAAAATTCTTACCGTAAGGAGAATACAGCCACGCCGTACGTATGATTATGCTGTTGGGAGCAAGCGCCAGCAGCGAAGTCTCTCCCTGACGTTTGGTAGTGCCGTACTGCGAGATGGGATTTACCTTGTCCGATTCGCTGTAGGGTTTGTATGATTTACCGTCAAAAACGTAATCGGTCGAGATATGTATTATTTTTGCGCCGTTCTGGTCGGCTGCGGCAGCGAGATTTTTTACTGCGTTTACATTGATTGACGCGCAAAGCAACTTATCCTCTTCCGCGCGGTCCACATTTGTATATGCCGCACAGTTAATAATATGCGTGACATCGTTATCTATAACATAGTTCTCCACTGCTTTGGCATCTGTCAGGTCCAGCTCATCAATATCTGTATAGAGTGTGATACCCGGCATCTTCTCTTCAAGCACGTTTCTCATTTCATGCCCCAATTGCCCGTTGGCTCCGGTAATTAAGATTTTCATCTGGATATATGTTTTTGATTATTTTACCTGCAAAGGTAATGAAAAAAACATTACTTTTTAGGCCCGACACATAAGAAAAAATGTGCCGGGCCTATTTTGGGTAAAAAAACGAGTCCGTTTTTGGTTATTAATGTAATATCTATGACAATATCAATACACCGAGAACTCATATATACGTGTAGCGTTGCCTTCGGCCGACTGTTCCGGCTGTACGATAAGGAGACGAACATATCGTGCCGTCACGGGTGCATTAAGCACGCGCCTTACTGTATTCTTTTTATTGGCGAACATTGCATCAGCTGTACGCCAGTCATCGTCAACTCTGTTTTTAGTCTGGAGAAGACATGTCGATGTTATGTAAGCCGGATTTTCAATCGCGGCTCCGGTCATCGACCATCCGGAAATCACACAAGGCGCTCCCAGGTCGTAATCCACATAAGATGGAATTCCCGTAGTATCACACCATTTTGTCGATAAATCTCCGTCATGCAGAAATTCAGGACGCTCTTTCTCATTTACATATCCCGACCATGCAATCATATTTCCGGCGTTCACAAGACTCTTTTCATGTATTTGAGCATCGGACTCTTTTGCCGGGGATTTATTGACAATTGAAGTTCGGAACAATTCACTTACAGCGGAAAATTTATCGGTCGCATCCGTTGACAATGTCGCGGCAAAAATAACTATGTCGGGGTTGTCCGGCAATATTATCTGTCGTGTATCTTTCGGCAGGTCGATATTATATTTGAACATGTAAGCGAATTCATACGGGCAATCGCCGTCGGGAGCATGCCGGTGCGTACCTATATATGCAATCTCGTCATTCTTCATATAGCCTACCGTATGACCGGCGTGCCCCCACTGTCCTATAAATTCGCTATACGACGGCACATCGATTGTGGTACATGAATTACCGGCATAAATATTTCCTTTGGCCGATCCGCTTTCAATAGATGAAGCCGCAAGGATATATAATTTTCGATACTGCCCATCAGGTAGCGCAAGAGTGTCGCCCATACATTTTTTACCATTGAGAAGTCCTTCGATCTCAGGGCGGAAAGGAATACCTGATGCTATTATGGTATCAGGGATAAGTTCGGCGGCAAATGAAAAGCCTTCGGAAAAATCCGCGTCACATTCAAATGCGTTCAAACTGAAGCATCTTTTATCGAAAGGAAGGGGGAGCATGACAAAATCATTGTCGCGCTCAGTAAGCGGCACGTTGAAAATGACCTTATATGTGCTTATGCCGTTTCTCCCTACCGAAACATCCAGATTGTTTCCGTTGAATGATACCGGCTTCAACGTCTTCTCGGTACCATCTGCCTCAACCGCCGATTTAATCGGATACGGCAACTTGATTTGACCGGTCTGTTTCTGACTGCCTGATGTTTCATATATGCGTATTACATATTCTTCCGATTTTTCAGCTTTTTTGAATGCCTTGACTGCGATAGCCGGATTGTCTGACTGCGCAAGAGAGAATGACTTACCAAGTTCGCCGGGATGTTTCCCGGTCACAAATGCCTTAAGCCGTTGGTTTAAAATATCGGCTTCCATCGATGCCTTGGTCTTGTCCAGGGGCCCTGCATGCGGATACAGACTGTATGTAAATGTATGATGGCCGAAATCCTGTCGGTTCTGATAAGTAAAACCATATTCCGTAGCAGGTGTGTGCAGGAGTGTAAGCCGTAGTGTATTGTCGTCAGGTTTATCCCAGCCGTATTTGCAATCATTCATTATAGTGAGGCCATATTCGCCGGTGCTGTCGGTAAGATCGGCCCACCGCTGCGCATATACTTCGTATGCAGTCGCGGTATTGTTATTACGCTCTATTGTCCCGAGTCCGAGGTCGTACGTCGCGACCGGGCTTCCGATTGTCAACGGAAATTCAGCTTTGAGCAAAGCATTTCCGGTAGCCCAGTCCACTTCATTATAAAAATCTATCCGGGCTGCCGAAGCGCCTTCATATAACCGGATATATTGTCGAAATTTTGAATCTTGATAATCCTTTTCAATACATAATGTATGTCGCACCGGGCCATTTTCAATTAATGAAACTTTGACGTTCTCGGTAATTGAAACAGGAGTTTGCTCAAGAGTGCTTTTCAAAATTTCCCAGGCAGGCCACGAATATGATTTGTTTTCCTCGAACAAAGCGAGCCTGATGGCCTTTCCGTGCGCTACCAGTTCTTTTCCCAAAGACTTGTCGATTAACGATATTATATCTCCGTTTCTATCGACAGTGATTTTATAATGTGAGTTCTCAACCGTATTGGCCGGCTGCGGCACTGGCAAGGCTTCTTTTCCGCTAAGCCTGACATCCGCGACAGCATATCCGCAGGCAGGGACATTAGCCTCTGCTACGATATAAACCGTACCGTCACTATATCCCGCCACTTGAGCATCGCTCTTGTGACCCGCTCCATCTACCAATGTTACCTTTGCAGGACAATGGTCGGCCGGCAATGCGAACTCCACAATATCCGATACGTCATTTCCGAGCGCGTTAAACAGCACGACAGGTACTCCGGATACCCGCGTATCCATTTTTTTTGCAACAGCGCCTGATGATGCAGTCAGAATATCGGAAAACTGTTTCAGTGAAATCAATTCATCGTTCCAGGAAAATTCGTATGCCCGCGGAATGCTTGTGCCGGTAAGGTCATCATGAAACTGGTGAAAAATAAATCTTCGCCATGAGTCAGTGAGTGCATCTCCCGGATATCTAACTCCGGCAAGCAATTCGGCCGCTACTGCCGAGCGCTCCGCCGCGTCGCCGAGCAGTTCATTCTGGCGATTGTAAAGTTTCATTGCCGCCTGCGACGTATAACAGCCGGTACCGTGTACATCCATTGTAAGCTCTCCATCGAATACAGGCAATTCGGGATGTTCGGAGTAGGGCGCGAAATCTTTATATATACGGTCACTTGTCGCACTGATTATTTTAATTTTGCCATCACTTCCGGCAGCTCTGTCAACAGCATCGACCGATGTCTGCGTAGGCGAGCCGCCCACATCTCCTGTACCGTAATAATGATAAACCATGTTCAGCGGGCTTAAAGATGCCCTCTCGGCCAGGACGGTGCTATAAGTCAAATCTTCATCTCCCCATCGAGTAGTATAATCAAATCCGTGTGTCATCATTACACGTGCACCGTCGACACCCTGCCAAAGGCCGATAGAAAATGGAATTTTCCGGTCTCCGTAAAACGGATTATTGCGCCATGCGAGTTTTTGTGATGAAAACCCTATAAGACCGCAATGAGAGGCAATTGTAGGCAATGTCCATCCGAAACCGAAACAATCCGGTAGAAATATATCAGAGCTCTCGATACCGAATTCATCACGATAAAATGTCTGACCAAGCAATATGTTGCGTATGGTCGATTCTACTGACGGCACTATCACATCGGTAGCGTCCCAACTCGACCCGCTAACATGCCATCTCCCTTCAGCAATACGTTTTTTGACAAGTTCATATTCCCGCGGATAATATTCTTTCATCCACGCATATTTTATCCCTCCTTCAAAGTTGAATATATACTCAGGATATTTGTCAAAGAGATTCAGATTACGGTTGACGGTATTCCATACGTAATCACGAATTGTTGTCTGCAAATCCCAGTTCCATTGGGTATCAAGATGTGCGTCTGACACCAGATAGGCTACGGGCTTGTCAGGCTCTTCACCGGCCACATCCGGCGACCCGGCAATAAATACGGAAAGCAGACACGATGCAAGAGGTATATGTCGGTATATTTTCATGATAAATAAGGTTAATGGTTTTTCATTTCAATTGCATTTACAAAATTAATGATATTAATCTTTACACGTATAATCAATACCCGTACAAACGTATCTTAAAATAAAACTGTCGTTTCATCAATGCGATTTTCATACCCATAGATATAATCAAGTAGAAAAATTATTGATTTTTACATTTTTTTCAGCACATTTTTCCGTACACACGCTATAGCTGGTGTAATCGGCATTTCAGACAAAGAATCAAGCAATAATTTCAGTTCCTCCATAAGTTCAGGATAATGACGACATTGTTGGTATCCGAGTTTTATACATAGCGTCCTCACTCCTGGCGATTCTGACTGCGACAATATCTTTCCCATACAGAAATCGAGAAAATCGGTCCTGATGTCATTTTTATTCCATTCCATTCTTTCCAGCAATGTCAATGAAAGGCGTCTGACAGTGACATTCTGTGTCGTTATTGCCAGCAATACAAGTTTGTCCCGATAAGGCAACGTACGGTCTATCATATCCCAAGTCTGTACCCACAATGCATTTGATGCCACTTTTATATCCTCATCAAACATATACCCGTAAAGAGCGTCGGCTATTTCCGGACATTCCTGTTTGTAATACAGCATCTCCAATATGTCATTCTCATGAATGCGACCTGACAGGCGGTCGCGTAGTTCTGCTATTTTCATACTTCAAACTGTGTTTTAATTTTTTTAGGCAGACGTCCGTAGACATAATTATACGATCTGTCAAGAAACATTTTAACCACACCGTCAGGTACAGGATATTCATCAAAACTGAATTGTATCATGTGGCGTTTATGCCAGTGCCATGCCTGATGCACGTAGGCATGTGTCTCGACTGTTTCATCAAATTCATCCGGACTCCATTTAAGCTGCACGAGTTGACCTTTTGTCAATGGCAGACAACAGAATATCTTTCCTGCAATCCTGAATGTGACATATCCCTCGCCAAACGGCATATCTTCCGTGACAAACGGTTTTGCCAGACAGTAATCCCTTACATCCTCAATATTCATATCGTTACATCTGTTTTAATCATTCACAAAAGTAATAAAAATAAGTATTTGACATACAGTTATCTCCATCCGCCAAGTCAAAAAAATGCAATGGTTTCATTCTGCTGCCGCCAAATTTTTACACTAATTTTTGCCGATAAATATTAACTTTGCACTCTGAAACAATATAAACGCGCCACATGTACTACGTCATCAAACGTCTCGAAATCGCCGGCTCACATTCACTTAGTCTGTCTTACAGCAGTAAGTGCGAGAATCTGCACGGCCACAACTGGGTCATTACCATATATTGCCGTGCCGAACACCTTAATGAGGACGGTATGGTAGTTGACTTCAAGCATATCAAAGACAAAATCCACGGGTATCTCGACCATGGCAATTTCAATGAACTGCTCCCTTTCAATCCTACAGCCGAAAATATAGCCAGATGGGTGACAGAACAGATACCTCAATGCTATAAAGCCTCTGTGCAGGAGAGCGAGGGAAATATAGCAATCTACGAAATACCTGACTTATAAAAATGGATCCATGAAAATCAACGAAATATTTTATTCTCTTCAAGGAGAAGGATATTGGACAGGAACTCCGGCTGTGTTCGTGAGATTCAGCGGCTGCAATCTTAAATGTGCCTTCTGCGATACCAAGCATCAGGAAGGGCAAGAATATACAACAGAAGAAATTATTTCCGAAATACAAAAATATCCCTCACGACACATAATTTTTACCGGTGGCGAACCCACTCTTCAGCTTTCCCACAACCTTGTAGACCGATTGCATGAAATTGGGAAATTCCTCCATATAGAGACTAACGGATCTATACGCCTGTCCGATGATATTGAGAGTAGACTTGACTGGATTACAGTCTCCCCAAAAGATGCACCGATAAAAATACAACGTATCGACGAGCTGAAAGCACTTTACCACGGGAAAGGGCAGGAGATGGGCACCCTCGACTCAATTACTACGACCTATGCCGACTGCCGCTATCTTCAGCCATGTGATGTAGGCAACCCGCAGGAGAATGCCCGTATTCTGTCTGAGACCATCGAATATATCAAACAGCATCCACAGTGGAGGCTCTCGCTCCAGACCCATAAAATAATCGGTATACGCTGATATGCTCGCATAAAATATCCGCGCAACAACATTCAATACGTCATCACGATATTTATCCGGATTTAATCCAAATATACGCTGCACGTCGAAAAATGTCTGATGTAAATGAGATCATTCTTACAAGGCAATTTTCTCATAACTTTGCGCCACTCCTAAGAGCTTGGTCAAGCCATGCTACGGCACATACAATCATAATTATAGCTCCCATATCCGATATGAATTAAACGTAACAAGGAATGTCAATATGACTTTCAGCTACAAAATTACAGTTCGAATGTACCATAATTATGCCCATGATTGTTAAGAAATAAAAAAAACAGGCATAAGAAAATTTATGCCTGTTTTTTAATTAGGGATATTCAGTAAATATCTAACCAACTATTTGTCAAAGTCGTAGATATTTTGTAACTTT
>CAJLWO010000006.1 GCA_905210435.1 uncultured Bacteroidales bacterium | reverse complement strand
CCAAAGCCACCGCCTTGTTCCACGGAGCAATGAAGCTCGTCCGCATGATTCTCCCAGCCGTGCGGCTTCTCTTTACACCGCTCATCAACGCCGTGCAGTATTTCACCAACGGCCTTCAGGTGAACTACGCCATGCAGGAGCGCTGGCGCAAGTCTATGGCTGCTATGAAGTTCTCAAACTGGGTAGGGCTGGTGCTTGCCCTCGGTGCGGCGGTCTACGCCCTCGCCAACCGTTTCAGGACAGCCCGCGAAGAAGCGGAGAAGGCCCGTAAGGAGCAGGAGGAATACCGAAAATCCCTCACTGACCTTGACGAGAAATCCTCAGAATACTGCCATGCCGAAATTGCAAGGCTCGAAGCTCTCTACAAGGAGGCCACCGATGAAGCTAAGTCTACCGACGAGCGGCGCAAGGCCGCTGAGAAGTTACAGGCCCTTTATCCCGATTATTTCAAGAACCTCTCCACGGAGCAGATAATGGTCGGTCAGGCCAAGACCGCCTACGACCAACTCCGAGACTCAATAATCGAAGTGGCGAGGGCGAGAGCCGCCGCCGACAAGATTGTGGAGAACGAGAAAGAACTTCTCACTCTCGAACAACAGGCGCCCGGTCTGAGGCAGAAGCGCGACCGCGACAAGCAGACCTACGATGCCGCCGTAGCCGATTGGGACAGGGCGCGTGAGTTGGAGAGTTACCAGAACTACACCAACTCAACAGACGCGGCAGTGGGTCAGATGATAGATGTAGCCCCATACGCCCGGCGTGTCGCTTCAACGGGTCAGACCTACAATGCTTCGGAGGCGGCTTATCAGGCAAACCTTACCAAGCAGCGGCAGCTCAACGAGGCCAACGAGTTCCTGCGTCAGAAATACAAGATTTCCGCCGAGGCATTGGAAATGCCCGAAAATCCTGCTGTCAATCTTCCGGGCAACACGCCTATAAACACTCCTTCGGGCAGCGGTGCCACCGAGGACAAGTTCGCAAAGGAAAAGGAATGGCGCGAACAGGCCGAGGCTTCGGCGCGTATCTCTTACGCAACCGGCGAGTCTGACTATATCGCTTACACTAAGGAAATGGGCCGAATAGCCGTGGAGTTCTGCGAGAAGCAGTTGCTCCACACCGACCTCACGGAAACGGAGCGGCTGAAAATTACCGCCGAGTGGCGCGAAGCACAGCGCAAACAGCAGGAGCATCTTGACGAGCAGACCATTGAGGCGGAGAACAACCGCTACAATACCGAACTGGCTCAGTTGAAGCAATTCTACATCGACGGCTCCATCTCTAAGGAAACCTACGACCTGAAAACCGAGGAGGCAGAAATCGAGCATCAGCGGCGACTTGTCGCGCTGACGAAGGAGGGAAGCCGCGAGCGGTTACAGGCCGAGCAGCAGTTACAGTCCTTGCTGATCGCGCAGGTGCAGCGCAAGCAGCAGGAACGTCAACAGCTCGAAGCGAAGTATGCCGCCATGAAGAAGGACTTCTTCGGCGACAATCCACAGGAGGCTCAGGCGAAGTATGACGCTGACCTCGCTTTGCTCGATGTCGTGTATCAGCGTGAACTTGCCGCTGCCGGGAACAATGCCTCTGAGAAACTGCGCATTGATGAAGCCTACGAGAAAGCGAAACTCGCCCTCAAAAAGAAGTACGGACTTCTTGCCGAGGAAGACACGCGCAACGCTATGGAGCGCGGTATCGCCGATTCTGTCGAATGGCTCAACTCCGACGGCGGCAAGGCTCTGACCGGGACGCTCGACACGCTCGTTTCGGGAATGTCGGCTGTATTCTCGCAGCTTTCCTCCATTATTCAGGCCGAGCTTGAAATACAGACAGCCTCCATCAACAAGCGGTATGATGCCGAAATCTCACGTGCCGAGGGCAACACCTACAAGGTGAAGAAACTCGAAAAGGACAAGGAGAAAGAAATCGCCAAAGCCAAGAAGGAGGCGAACAGAAAGATGTTCGCGATGCAGGTTATACAGGCCGTGGCTCAGACCGCCACCAACGCCCTGAACGCTTACGGCTCTGCGGCGGCGGTGCCGGTGGTCGGTTATATCCTCGCGCCTATCGCGGCGGCTATGGCTATCGCCGCAGGTGCCATTCAGATTGCAGCCATCAAGAAACAGCAACAGGCTTCGGAGGCGCAGGGGTATGAGTCTGGCGGCTTTACCCCGAAAGGGAAGTCCGATGAAGTGGCAGGTGTTGTTCACAAAGGGGAATGGGTCGCCTCACAGCGACTTGTCAATAATCCCCGAACCCGCCCATTGTTGGAGGCTCTGGACTATGCGCAGCGAACCAACACTATCGGCTCTATCACTGCCGCCGATGTGTCGCGCACGATTACTGCTCCCGCAGTCCTGGCCGCACAGCCTCAGACTCCAACCGTGGTGAACAACACCTACAACACCGCTTCATCAGCCGACAACTCCGAATTGACTTCGACAATCCGGCAGTTGAAAGACCGCCTCAACGAGCCTTTTGTCACCGTAAACACCGTTACCGGCGATCACGGCATACAACAGGCACAGGACGAATACGACCGCTTAATGAAGAACAAATCACCCAAATCCCGTAAATAATGCAAATCTACGTCAACAATAAACTCGCTGCTTTGAAGAAAGGCACATCGTTTGAGTATGTTTCCGAAAACCGCCTCTTTTCGGGAAGTGACGGTTATACGCTGACTATAACCTTTCCGCTCCGTGGTTGTCCCGAAAACATCGCTATCTTCGGGCATATCAACAGGGCCGATGTCGCCGCGAAAAAAGTTATCTTCGACTGCGAGATACGCGACAAGGGCTTCTACAAGTTCGGCTCTATAACAATCACCGAGATTAGCGAGGTGGAGGTCAAGACTCAGTTTTTGGAGGGACGGAGCGAGCAGAACTTTGACAAGACTTTCGACAAGGTCTATATCAATGAACTTGACCTCGGTACGCCGCCTACTACCTACAAGTCGGCTATCACTCCGGCCAATGCGTGGTACCCCGAAAACTCCGGCTGCAAATGCGTTGCCCTGCCGTGGGTCAACGACTATTCGGGCAACATTCAGAACAAGGCGGAGCATATCGTCGACGATGCATTGCAGAATAAATCTCACTATGAATGGAGCGAGGACACCACCGGCCTGTCGTGGCAACCCTATCTTCTTTATATCACAAAGAAGATATGCGAGGCCGTAGGCTATGCCGCCGACTTCTCCAAGTGGGAGGAAGTGGAGGAATACAGGTATCTCCTAATATGCAACACCCTCCCTCATGCATGGTATATGCCCGGCTTCGCAAACGCTCTGCCGCATTGGACGGTCGAGGAATATTTTGAGAAACTTGAATTGTTCCTCGGCGGTGAGTTCGCCTTCGACCACCGGGGCAAGCGTATAACCTTTGCCTTCACTCAGGCGACACTGGCCGCGAAGCGTCCGGTCTGCCTTAAAAGCGTGGTCGAGGAACACTCCACCGAAGTTAAGGTGGACGATGAACGCTGCGAGTATCTGGAATCCAAGAATCTTGTCTACAAGGACTGCGACCACGAAATGTGGAAGTTCTACTCCTGCGACTGGTTCATAAAGGGATGGCAGAACCGCGTTGTCCGTTACAACTCCATGCGCGAATTACTCGCAGCCAACAAAGGTTATGCCAACTGGGACGGTCAGCATCACCGCAACAGTCAGATTGACAAGCTGCTCTATGCCGCCGACTGCGACGCTTACTTCGTTATCCGTGCCATGAGCCGGACTGTAAAGAGTATCACCTCCATTGCCGGGCACGTCAGAATACATTTCAACTATAAATGTATTCTGCAACCTGTCAATCTCTTTGGCGGGCGCATCATCAGCGAAGACGAGGACGCCGAGCAGGTGGAGATAGAGTTTGTTCCGGCATGGATTGACGATACCGAGCCGAAGTATGGCAAAGTACTTTTCCTCTCTTTCTCCTCTTATGACGAGGACAGCGGTGTGCAGGGCGAAGACGAGGAGAAGTATCCGTTTATGCAGACGCATGGCGTTTCCTCGCTTGCCGCAGGTGAGAAAGAGAAGAAATCGGAGTATTACGACCGCATTTACATAGGCTGGTACGATGGCTCCAACTACTATCAGGGAAGCCGACTGCCATATCCCAATGTTGAGAACATCGTTATCGCCGATGACTGGAGTAATTTCAGCTACGCCCATTTCTCCCTGCGCATCAACGACAGACAAGTAAAGCGAGGTCAGATTATCCACAACATCGAGCCGAAGCTGAAAACCACCTTCAAGTTCCTCTCCGAAACCATCCCCGATGTCCGCTCAGTTTTCCTCATCCGCGGCAAACGCTACATCTGCGAAAAAATAACTGCGACCTTTACCGAAAACGGCATGTCGCAGCTACTCAAAGGGATCTTCTACCCAATAAAGGAAAATTAGGGGGTCTTTTTCGGACGTCCGCGCTTCCTTTTTGCCACCGATTGAGGTGTGGCAATTTCTACCACCTCTCCGGGAGTGCGGTAGTCTTTGCCGTATAATACGTAATCAAGTACTTTTCGCACTGCATCATCTACCTTTTTGGGGTCTCTCTCGATGTAAATGTCGGTAACGGTGTTGCCTCCGTGACCGAGACCGGCCATTATGGTGTCGAACGGAATATCCAGTTCAGCAGCCAACGTAGCCCATGAATGGCGCGTCCAATATGTTGTAAGCCCCTTTATCGTGATGCCGTCATCAACTGCATCAAGTTTGGCTTTCACAGAGCGAAGCCCACGGCTTGCCATTTGGTAAAAGCTACGGTAATTTTTGTGATTATCAAGGTAGTTGAGCAAGTAATGTTTACCACGGTACTTGTCGATAAGCACCTGCATTTCCGGCTCTACTTTTATACGGTAAACCTTGTGGGTCTTTGCACGGACATATTCGATGTATCCGTCCTCTATCTCCTTGAGATTGCACATATCAACAAAGTTGATTCCGCGCATCATAAACATAAGGACGAACATATCGCGATAGCGCTCCAAGTCTGCGTCAAAGCCTTGCGTAAAGATTACCTTACGCAATGCCTCTATTTGCAGGTTCCGCTTCTTTGTCGGGGCTTTCGGTATCTTCACTCGGCGGAACACATATTGGGTTATGTGGCCGCAGTCGATGGCGTAGTTGATGGCCGCACGGATATTGCGCAAGTGAAGTCCGATAGTGTTGGCGGATGCACACGTTTTGCCAAGAAATTCCTCAAAGTCGTGCAACCATTTCAGCGTTACATCTTCCGGCTTCAGACGAGCGAGATTTTTTTCGCCGAGCCAAGCTACAAGGCGACTGCGTGTTGAGGCAATCACTCTTTTGTTACCGGGAGTCTTCATGTTCATATTCTCATCAAAGATGTCAATGAATGAAGGTCCCGTATAAGAGTTTTCTTCTATAACCTTTTTTACAGTGGGAGATGCACTCTTACTTGCTTCCTGCTGTACCGCTTCTAAAATGCAGTCTCGGAGTTGTTTCGCACTCATCGCCTTTAGTGAGGCTTGCTCTCCAATGCTAATGACAGCGGCCTCAGCCGAAATCATGTGCTTTTTGAGCATCGCATTCAACGACTGTTGGCGAGGATGCTTTACCACCTTTTCGGTCTTTGCGTTCCACTGCGTCGGAAGCAAAGAAAGATTCAGATTGATGTAAGAGGTGGAGCCACGGTGTACTACTGCGAGCTTGAGAGGAGCTGACTTTTCGCTCCTGTCACCCCCTGTGGCGCGGGTGTCGAGATAGAATCTGAGTGTTGCCATCGTCTTAAAAGCAACAGCTGATTGACTAACTCGTTGATTCTTTGTGATTGTGCCTCCAAATTTTTGCGCTGATTTTTGCGCTGATTTTTTCGGCAGGTGTCGTCAAAGGTCGCCAAATTTCGTCAATTATGCTGTTTTTTTTAAGATGCTATGGTGGGGTATTTACTTAAAAAACGCTGAAAGCCTTGCTTTATTGTGCTTGACTTTCAGCGTTTTAATCGCGGAGCGACCGAGATTCGAACTCGGGATACGCTTTTGGCGTATACACGCTTTCCAGGCGTGCCTCTTCAGCCACTCGAGCACCGCTCCAATGTTTGGTGATTTGATGTTGTTGCGCTTGGCTGTTTGCGCTTTTTGGTTGCGTTTGCGGTGCAAAGGTACGGTATTTTTTTTGTTTTTGCGAGTTTTTTGTGAATTTTTTTGGAGGGTTTGTATGTTTTTGACGCTTTTTTGAGAAAAAGTTTTTTTAAATTTGCAGATGGGGCAGGTGGGAGATTGGTTGGAGGAATAGGGGCAATGGGGAAAAGGGGATCAATAGGACTAATAAGGCCAATAGGGCCAATAGGCCGAATTGTTAAGATTTAAGACCGGTTGTAGGTCGGATAGGGATGGTGGGTCGGATGTTGAATGTTATTTTTTTTAGTTTATTCTTTTTAATTATTTGATATTGAGATGAAGAGTTTGTTTTTGTTTTTGGGTATGGGCTGCGCCGTGGGGTGCGGGGCGGCTGTGGTTACGTCGCCTGACGGTGGTATTGAGGTGAATGTGGATGTGGATGACGCGGGGAAACCTGTATATAGTGTCAGTTATAAGGGGATGCCTGTGGTGGCTGAGAGCGGATTGGGGATTTCGGCCAAGGAGGGCGCTATAGGTGCGGGGTATGGTGTAGCGTTTGATGAGGTTACGACGTTTGATGAGGTCTGGACTCCGGTATGGGGAGAGTTTGCCGAAGTAAGGAACCAATATAATGAACTGTTGGGCAAGTTCAGAGGGAAGAACGGATTGGATTTTAATCTGCGTGTCAGGGTATTTGACGACGGTGTGGGATTCAGATATGAGTTGCCTCAGAGCGGTGACAATTATTTCCTGTCGGTGACGGGTGAAAATACGGAGTTTAATTTTGCCGATGACTATACGGTATTTGCTATACCGGGCGATTATGATACGGATGAGTTCCTATATACGAAATCTGCAATCAGTGAGTTAGGTGAGAAAATGCCGCGTGCACGTCATTCGGAGTCGACGCTTATAGACGGTCTGACCGTGCAGACTCCGGTGATGATGAAGCATCCTGAAGGAAAGGTGTATGTGAATGTGCATGAGGCTGCGCTCGTAGGGTATCCGGCGATGGCTCTTGATGTCGATACAGCCAAGCTGAGTTTCAAGTCGCACCTGACTCCGGGCGCTGACGGTATGAAGGGATATGTGCAGCTGCCTTTCAGCACGCCGTGGCGTACACTGATAATAAGCGACGACGCCCGCGACATACTGGCGTCGCAACTGATATTCAATCTGAATGAGCCTTCGAAAATCGAGGATACGTCGTGGATCTATCCGCAGAAGTTCATGGGTGTATGGTGGGAGATGTTTCTCGGCGGCAATTCGTGGGCTTACAGCGATGACCTCAGCACGCGTCCCGGTGTGACGGATTATACGAAGGTGAAACCGAACGGACGGCATGCCGCCAATACGGAGAATGTGAAAAAGTATATAGATTTCGCTGCGGAATCGGGTATCAAAAGTGTGCTTGTGGAGGGCTGGAATGAAGGTTGGGAAACCTGGACCGAGGGGCGTAAGAACCGTCATTTCCTCTTTGACAAGGCTTATCCCGATTTTGATGTAGAGGAGCTTGAAATGTATGCCAAGAATAAGGGTGTGAAACTGATAATGCATCACGAGACGTCGGCCAATGCGGCTGATTACGAACGTCAGCTCGACGCGGCCTTTGATTTTATGAATGCTCATGGATATGATGCCGTGAAAACCGGATATGTGGGTTATATTATACCGCGCGGCGAGCATCATTCGTCGCAATGGATGAATGACCACTATATCGAAGTGGTGCGACGTGCCGCCGACCATAAGATTATGGTGAACAGTCATGAGGCTGTACGACCTACGGGACTGATGCGCACGTGGCCTAACTGGGTGGCGCAGGAATCGGCCCGCGGCGGTGAGTATGAGGCTATGGGTGGTAATCCTCCCGAGCACACCACGATATTGCCGTTTACCCGATTGAAAGGTGGCCCGATGGATTATACTCCCGGTATTGTCGAGACGGATTTGGCTTCTTACGGTTTCGGTAACGGGTCGAAGCCGGGTACGACGGTGGCACGACAGTTAGCGTTGTATCTGACAATGCCGTCGCCGATGCAGATGGCGTGCGACAAGCCGGAGAGTTACCGCAAGTATGCCGATGTGTTCGAGTTTATCAAGGCTGTGCCTGTGGAGTGGAAGACTTCGGTATATCTTGAGGCTGAACCGGGCGATTATATCACCGTAGCGCGTCAGGATAAAAACAGCGATGACTGGTATATAGGTGCGATAACTGATGAGAACGCGCGCAAGACGAAGATTAAGCTCGATTTCCTGCCGAAAGGGAAGAAGTATGTGGCTACTGTGTATGAGGACGGGAAAGATGCCGATTACCGCAGTAACCCCAAGTCATATAAGATTTATGAGAAGAAGGTGGACAGCAAGAGCGTGATTGCGCTGGAATTAGCTCCCGGCGGTGGAGCGGCCGTTATGCTTCGGGCTTCGGACAATTAGTAATTAGTAATTGGGCGGAAGCTCGCTTAAGGGTGCGTGTTGTTTAGGCGATAAGGACTATAAAGTCTTTAAGGTCGATAAGTACTTTAAGGTCATTTAAGTCATTAAGGTAATTAAGGTCACTAAGATTGTGGAATCTTGGTGACCTTAATCTTTTTATTGGGGCGTATTTTGATGGTGGAACAGGATGGAAGTGATGTGGTAGCTTTTGGCGGAGGGGAGTATTATTGGTGATTAGAGGCGGGAGGTGAGGATGGGGAGGATTGATTTTTTCCAGGGAGTGAAGTCACCGGCCAGGATGTGGGTGCGGGCTTCGGTCACGAGCCAGAGGTAGAAGGCGAGGTTGTGGATTGAGGCTATCTGCATTGCGAGGATTTCATCAGCTATGAACATGTGGCGCAGGTAGGCTCTCGAGTATGCGCGGTCTACGTAGGAGGGGCCGTCTTCCTGAATGGGGGAAAAGTCGTCGGCCCATTTCTTGTTGCGCATGTTCATTATGCCGTGAGATGTGAAAAGCATGCCGTTGCGGGCATTGCGTGTGGGCATTACGCAGTCCATCATGTCGACTCCGCGCTCAATGGCTTCGAGTATGTTGGCCGGAGTACCGACGCCCATCAGATAGCGTGGACGGTCGGCGGGGAGGATTTCATTGACTACTTCAATCATGTCATACATCACTTCGGCAGGTTCGCCGACGGCGAGACCTCCGATAGCATTGCCTTCGGCACCGAGGTCGGCGACAAATTTGGCTGACTCGCGTCGAAGGTCGGGATATGTGCATCCCTGCACGATGGGGAAGAATGCCTGAGAATGGCCGTAGCGGGGCGACGTGGCGTTGAACCGGTCCCAGCCTCGGCGCAGCCAGCGGTGGGTGAGGGCAAGCGATTTGGTGGCGTAGGCACGGTCGGATGTGCCGGGAGGGCATTCGTCGAGCGCCATCATGATGTCGGAGCCTATCGAACGCTGTATGTCGACGACTTTTTCGGGTGTGAAGAGGTGTTTGGAACCGTCGATGTGCGAACGGAAATAGGCGCCTTCCTCTTTCAGCTTGCGGTTGGAGGAGAGGGAGAATACCTGAAAGCCGCCGGAGTCGGTGAGGATGGGGCGTTCCCATCCGTTGAATTTATGAAGGCCACCGGCTTTCTCTATGATGTCCATGCCGGGACGGAGATAGAGATGGTAGGTGTTGCCGAGTATGATTTTCGCGTTGATGTCGTCGCGCAGTTCGTGTTGGTGTACTGCTTTGACAGTACCCTGCGTACCCACCGGCATGAAGATAGGGGTGGGTATATCGCCGTGGTCGGTGTGTATGATGCCGGCACGTGCGCCGGAGTTTTTGTCGGTAGTCTGTAATGTAAATTTCATGAGCGGGAATTTACCTGTATTTTGTCAAAAATATAATTGTGGAACTGTATACGGGAGGAGTTAGATGGGAAAGCGTTTTTATCAATCAGGACAAATCCGGAGGGAGAGGAGTCGTAGACGATTGAATCGAACGTGTCGCCGGGGCTGATTTCCTTGATTCGTGCGACCGGAATGTCAAACTCATAGGGTGGACGGTCGTCGGGGGCTGTCCTGACTGTGACGCTGTCGGAAGAAAGTTTGAGCGAGAGGGTGACAGGGAATGATGACAGCATGACTATGCGGGGCGTGAGGCCGTAATAGTAATAGACTATCATCATTGCCGTAGGGGATATGATGAAAATGAATATCAGCGCCACGATGAAAAACGCGGCATTGACGGCAAATCCCATGACGGCGAATGCTACCAGTGCGGCGAGGAACAGAAGCAAATAGCGGCTGAACCAGCGCTTCATGATAAGCCGGATATATGTTGTCGAGGATATTCTGAACGGTGCGGTCGATATTTCCATCAGTCAGGACGAGAAAATTAAAAAGGATGGACATGACGCCGCGACGTCGGTCCATCCTATATGTGGTTTGCTACAATTTCGGAATTATAACAACAGGCGAGAAATCGGTGTCAATCGAAATATGTTGAACAAACGGCGCGAAAACCATATTGAAAAAGTAGCTTTTGTTTTCATAAGGCGAAGGGTTTAATGGGTCTTTGCTTATGAAACACGGCCGCAGTGATTTTGTTCGCTTGATATTATAATTTTTTATGTCGCGTCATCGCGGGATGGCGCATATTCCGGCAGAATGGATCAGTCGAGTTTGTGGATTACGAGACCGGAGCGGAGTTTGGGCTCGAACCAGGTAGTCTTGGGGGGCATGATATTACCGGTATCGGCGATGTCGATGAGCTGCTTCATCGATACGGGGTAGAGTGCCAACGCCACTTTCATCTCTCCGGAGTCAACGCGCTGTTTCAGTTCGCCAAGACCGCGGATACCGCCGACGAAGTCGATACGTTTGTCGGAACGGAGGTCGGTGATGCCGAGGATGTCGCGGAGAATGAGATCGGACGACACAGTCACGTCGAGACAGCCGATGGGGTCATTGTCGTTGTAGGTGCCTTCGTGAGGAGTGAGAGAGTACCAGTGGCCTGCGAGATAGAGGGAGAAGTTGTGCAGACGTGCGGGACGGTAAATTTCGGTGCCCATGTCGACAACATCGAAATTCTCTTTCAGACGCTCGATAAACTGCTCTTCCGACAATCCGTTAAGGTCTTTTACTACGCGGTTGTAGTCGATAATCTTAAGGTGCGATGCCGGGAAAGCGACTGCAAGGAAGTAGTTGTACTCCTCGTCGCCGCGGTGGTCCGGATTGTTTTTGGCCTTCTCATTGCCTACGAGGGCGGCGGCAGCCGTGCGGTGATGTCCGTCGGCGATATAAAGAGAGGGCATTTTCGCGAACTCTTCGGTGATGGTCTGAATGGTGGCTTTGTCGGAGATGACCCAGAAGTGATGGCCGAAGCCGTCGGGCGCAACGAAATCGTATTCCGGTTCGCCGGCCGTTACTTTAGTGATAATATCCTGAAGAACATCATTGTCGGGGAATGCGAAGAATACCGGCTCGATGTTGGCATTGTTGATGCGCACATGCTTCATGCGGTCTTCCTCTTTGTCGCGGCGGGTAAGCTCGTGCTTTTTGATTTTGCCCGTCATGTAGTCGTCGACGTTGGCAGCGATGACGAATCCGTACTGTGTGCGGCCGTCCATCGTCTGCGCGTAGATGTAGTATTTGTCCTCGTCGTCCTGAACGAGCCATCCCTGCTGCTGGAAATTGTTGAAATTCTCGACAGCCTTGTCGTAGACTTTGGGGTCGTGCTCGTCGGTGCCCGGAGCAAAATCGATTTCGGGCTTGATGATATGGTACAGCGACTTGGGATTGCCTTCGGCTTCGGCACGTGCTTCCTCGGAATTGAGGACGTCGTAGGGACGTGAGGCAACTTCAGTGACTAACTGACGGGGAGGGCGTACGCCGCGGAACGGTTTGATTTTAGCCATGGTGGGAAGAATTTAAGGTTGTGTTACTTGCGGACGATCGTCTGCTGACGGTCGGGGCCGATAGATACGATAGTGACGGGAACACCGAGCTGCTGTTCGAGGAACTTGATGTAGTCGTTGAACTGAGCGGGGAACTCGCTTTCATCCTTGAACTGTGTCATGTCGGTGAGCCATCCGGGAATGTTGACATAAACAGGCTTGATGCGGGAGTCGTCGACAGTGAAGGGGAATGTGTCGACGCGCTCGCCGTCGATTTCGTAGGCCACGCATGCACGGATTTCGGGGAATGTGTCGAGGACATCGCTTTTCATCATTATCAGCTGTGTCACGCCGTTAATCATGATGGCGTAGCGGAGAGCCACGAGGTCAATCCATCCGCAGCGGCGTTCGCGTCCGGTGACGGCACCGTATTCGTGGCCGAGGTCGCGTATCTTCTTGCCAGTCTCGTCGTGGAGTTCGGTGGGGAACGGTCCGGAGCCTACACGTGTGCAGTAAGCCTTGAAGATACCGTATACTTCACCGATTTTGTTGGGCGCGACACCGAGACCGCAGCATGCGCCTGCGCTGATGGTGTTGGATGAAGTGACAAATGGGTATGAACCGAAGTCGACATCGAGGAGAGTGCCCTGGGCACCTTCGCACAGGATTGATTTACCCTCTTTGAGGAGGTTGTTGATGAAATACTCCGAGTCGATAAGGTCGTAGGTGAGTATATATTTTACAGCATCGAGCCATTTTGCCTCGAGTTCGGAAATATCGGGAGTCTCGCCCATGGAGGCAAGAATGCGGAGATGACGGTCGCGGGCGGCGTTGTAGGCCGAGAGGTCGCCGTGCTCCATATTGCCGAGACGGAGGCCGTTGCGCGACACCTTGTCGGTGTATGTGGGGCCGATGCCTTTTCCGGTGGTACCGATTTTAGCATCGCCTTTTGCTTTCTCGTTGGCAGCGTCGAGGAGACGGTGGGTAGGGAGTATAAGATGGGCCTTGCGGGAAATCTTCAGCACCTTGCGGAGGTCGATGCCCGAAGCCTCGAGAGCCTGCGCCTCTTCCTGAAAAAGGACCGGGTCGAGAACGACACCGTTGCCTATTATGTTGACCTGGTTTTCCTGGAATATACCGGAAGGAATGGAGCGGAGAACATATTTCTTGCCGTCAAATTCGAGTGTGTGCCCGGCATTGGGGCCGCCTTGGAAACGTGCTACCGCATCGTAACGCGGAGTCAGAACGTCAACGACTTTACCTTTACCCTCGTCGCCCCACTGGAGGCCGAGCAAAATATCAACTTTCATTTTTTCTATTGGTTGTATATGTGATGTTATATTGATTACTTATTGTCAGTCTTGTCGCGATGTTTTATGCGCCGGCTGCATTGGGAACATGTACCGTAGACATAGAACTGGAAATATTCGGGAGTGAAAGCCTGATACCGGCGCTGGGAGAGGGTTTTCAGCAGGACCGGGTCCTTGATTTCCTTTACTTTTCCGCATTTGGTGCATACGAGGTGCTGATGATTGGCGGCAGCGGTATCGACTGTTTTTTCAAACTGAGCTGGTTCGTTGCCAAACCTGTGCCGACGCACAATCCCGGCCTCGGTGAAAAGCTCTATGGTGTTGTATACAGTAGCGCGGCTGACGCGAAAGTTGGAATCGGCCATTGCCCGGCAGATAGTCTCGATGTAGAAATGTCGGTTCATCCGGAGCACCATGTCGAGAATGGCGTATCGCTCGGGGGTACGGCGGAGGTGCTTAGCAGCGAGATACCTGTCAAGAGTGTCAACAGCGGATGTTTTTACTTTGTTGTCAGTCATATCAATGACAAAGGTAATAAATTTTTTATATCCCGCAAAAATAACGCACGGCGCGAGTGGAAAAATTGTAGCGGACGCGGACGCAGGGTCGAGGCGCGGCCGGATAATTAAGCCGTAAAACAAACAAGAGTGCGTTATAATCTGTTTAGAAATAAGTACGTTCTCTTAAAAATATATAACATGAAACATTTTTACCTATTATTATTTGTCGTGTTGCTCTCGGTCGGGGCAAACGCACAGATAGTCACAACGAGTCCGAAGATAGTGCAGTGCAGTTCGGCGCCTATCACCATAACTTTCCATGCCGACCGCGGAAACAAAGGGCTGGCGGGGCTTACGGCCTCGACTCCCGTGTATGCGCATACCGGAGTAATACTGAAAGGTAGCGAGGAATGGTCGCATGCTCCTGCGTGGCTCGACAATTCGGCCAAATACAAAATGACTTATGTATCGGCCAATACATGGCAGCTTACCATTCCGTCAATCAAGGAATACTACGGGCTGACGGCTGGAGAGGAGCCGGTGAAGCTCGCGTTTGTGTTCCGCAATGCAACGGGTAGCAAGGAGGGGAAGACCGAATCGGGCGGCGATATATTTGTGGAGGTCGCTCCTGACGGATTCGCGATGGCCATGAGCGCGTTGCCCGAAGTGACATTGCTGTCGGAAGCCACTGCGATAGACTTTACCGTGAACACGTCGCAGGCGGCGAAGATAGAGCTGTTTGTCAACAGCTATGAGAGTATGCCGATTGCAACGGTAAGTAACGGGACGGAACTGACGAAAACATACACGATATCGGCTTCGGGCAATACGCGTATACTTGCGCGTGCAACCGCCGGAACCAATACTGCCGAGGATGCGATAGAATATTGTCTAGCAGGAAACTCTCCCGCGAAGGATTATCCGGGCGGAGCGCCGAAAATGGGGCCTGTGGCCAACGGCGACGGGTCGGTGACATTCTGCGTGGGTGCCCCCGGGAAGACATCAATGATGATAGTAGGGTCGTGGAACGGGTATGTCTATAACATGTCGGGCAGAAGTATAAACTTCGACAGACGGTTGCCTGTCGGCATCTATATCGTCGTTGTCGACGGTCATGCCGGTAAGGTGGTCGTGAGATGATAATGATTAATAACGGATCTGAAAATGTCAAGTCATGTTTTCAGACCCGTTTATCAATATCGACTGGCGTGTTTTGGGAGATTGCCAAAAGCGCCACAAATTTGGGGTATTATTCCTATTTCATTTATAAAGGCGAAGATTGAGGCATTTTTGAACATCAAATTCTGTACGTTATTATGCAAATTTGTATTGAATTTGATGGAAGTTGGTATCGTTCAAGTCGAATAGGACGTCAGCAACATGTGCGAAACAGTGGATTGCTGAAGATACAGGTTTGAATCCTGTCGCCAACACGAATAATAGCGTTGTCCAATATTAGAGGGTGTTTGAATTTAAACCGTATTAACAATAAAAGAGGATACAAGGCAAAACTTCAAATTAATCCTGAGGCCATTTTTGTTAATTCCGCCAGGTTTCATCAGTCGCATAGCTGCTATGCTCATTCTTCCACTCGCGGAATTTCCTCAAAAAATCCTCTCAGTCTTAATTTGCTTTAAATACAGACACTCTCTTAGAAAAATCAGGTATAGATGAGATATAGCCTAATAAAAACAATACTAAATGTTTTAACTATAATACTGACACTGATAATCCCGATAGGCAGTCAAGCGGAAACGACTGATACCATACCAACCGTTGCTTTTGGTGCTGATGGCCGTGATTCCTTTTACGCGGAGATTAAACCTGACAGTCTGATTGCAGAAACTACGCCGGTATCTCCTTACGCGTTGCCCTATTCCGTTACGGGCAATACATACGACTGGCACAGGCTTTGGATGAATACTGCAGTATTAAGCGGAGCTTTTTGCGGCACATTGCTTGTGCTGGAGTGTCTGCCGGAAGATGCCACAACGTGGAACCGTGCCGAGCTGCAGGACGTGCCGTTGTTCAAACGTTGGTATAATCATGTGATGAAGAAAGGTCCGGAATGGGATCATGACAAATTTTATTTCAACTATATACTGCATCCGTATGCCGGCGCGGTATATTTCATGTCGGCACGGTCGTGCGGATTTAATTTCTGGAGGTCGGCGCTTTACGGTTCTATTGTATCTACTGTGGGATGGGAGTTTGGCATAGAGGCGTTTATGGAACGGCCTTCGATACAGGATATATTTGTCACGCCGATAGTGGGAAGTTGCATGGGTGAGGGCTTTTATCAAATAAAACGTTGGCTTGTCGATAATGACTATAGCCTGTTCGGCTCTTCATTTTTAGGCGGGGTTCTTGCGTTCATTGTGGATCCGGTTAATGAATTTACCGGCTTATGGATGGGGAATCCGGCACGTGATATAGCCCACGGCAAAACTAAGGACATGCGCAAACCGGATATATCTGTAGTCCCGTCGATAACACGCTCTTATAAGGGATTTTCATTAGTCGTGTATTTTTGAGAAATCCGATATGCACCTGATTGCTTGCCGGTGTGACCGAAAAATTGTAATTTTGTAATAGACGAAAAGATTTTAGTAGATGACAAAAATTGAAATTATGCTGTTAAACATCTAAATTTCAGTTGATTATATTTGCAAAAGTCCCTGAAAATTAGTAATTTAAAGGAAAAGTTTCGCGGCTTTTTCTCATGAAAACTACTAATTCCAAGGACTTGGTCAAAGTTAACCAAATCCTTCCGATTATGCAAGAGCATTTTGGACAAAGTGTGAATCTGGCTCGCATAAAGCTTATGGCGTTGCTCCTCCACGCGCTGTGTGTGGTGCAGACCGTCAGCCTTCATAAACTGGCTGCCGCGATGCCCACGGACGTGGACAGGGACTCCAGCCTGCGGCGTATTCAAAGATTCTTCGCCAAGTATGTTCTTGATCTCGACATTGTCGCCCGTATGATTTTCTCGTTGCTTCCTGTCAAGACGGATCTTGTCCTGAGCATGGACCGTACCAACTGGAAGTTCGGGGATTTCAACATCAACATACTGATGCTGGGCGTGACATACAAGGGAATTGCCTTCCCTTTGATTTTCAGCCTTCTCCCTAAACGGGGCAATTCCAATTGGGAAGAACGTAAGAAAATCATGGAGCGTTTCATCCGCCTTTTCGGACAGGACTGTATCGACTGTCTGGTCGCTGACAGAGAGTTCATCGGAAAGGAATGGATTGAATGGCTGAACAGCCGACGCATCCGATATTACATACGTATCCGACAGAACTTCTGGATTGTCAAACCTTCCACCGGTGAGCGGATACGTGCATGGTGGCTCTTCAATGACCTCAGGGTCGGACAGGAGAAATTTTACCATAAACTCTTCCTCCACAAGGGCGAGTATGTCTATCTTGCCGGAAGCCGGATCAAGAACTCCGAGGGAATCCCGGAATTGCAGATCCTCATATGCTTCAACCGTCCCGAAGGTGCTGTCCTGACCTATAAGAAACGCTGGGAGATTGAGACGGCTTTCAAGGCAATGAAATCCTCCGGCTTCAACATCGAGGATACCCACATGCGTGACATCGAGCGTATCGCAAGACTTGTGGCGATGGTGTGCATGGCTCTTGTATGGGCGTATCTCGTTGGTGAACATAAAGATATAAATATTAAACCGATAAGAATCCTAAAGCATGGAAGAAAGGCGAAGTCGCTTGTCAAGTATGGCTTGGAAGAGATTGCAACCATACTCATGCGACCGACTTATACCCCAAAATTCGATGTCTTCAAATTTTTGTCATGTACTTAACGAAAAGATATACAGATATATGCCGAATCAGAATATAATCATAAAGGGTGCACGCGTCAACAATCTGAAGAATGTCGACGTAGAGATACCCCGCAATAAGTTTGTAGTAATCACGGGGCTTTCGGGCTCGGGAAAGTCGTCGCTTGCATTTGACACATTGTATGCCGAAGGGCAGCGCAGATATGTGGAGAGCCTGTCGGCCTACGCCCGGCAGTTTCTCGGACGGATGTCGAAGCCCGAAGTCGATTATATAAAGGGCTTGCCGCCGGCTATCGCGGTGGAGCAGAAGGTCAACACCCACAATCCGCGAAGCACGGTAGGAACCTCAACCGAGATATATGACTATCTGCGGTTGCTGTTCGCCCGCGTGGGGCAGACATATTCGCCCGTATCCGGGGTGCAGGTGAAGAAGCACACTGAGGAGGATGTGATAGCCGCAGCCCAAAGCTATCCGGAGGGTACGCGTATTGCGGTGACCGCTCCCTTAGTGATACGTGACGGGGAGGATGCATCGCGCCGCCTGAAGACATTGGCAGGGGAGGGATTCTCCCGCCTTTTCCATGACGGAGAGTTCGTGATGATAGAGGATGTCGCGGCACAGCTTGAAAAGGAGTCGGGGAGCAAGAAAAAGAAGATTGACATCGGGCAGTATCAGCTGCTGATTGACCGTCTTGCGGTGGCTAATGATGGCGATGAGCTGTCGCGTCTGGCCGATTCGGTCGAGACCGCGTTTTTCGAGGGTGACAACCGTTGCTCGCTGTTTGTGTGGAGTGCCGACGGTGTGCACCGCCATGATTTCTCGCATAGGTTTGAGGCTGACGGAATGGTGTTCGTGGAGCCTAATGAACAGATGTTCAATTTCAACAACCCTATAGGCGCGTGTCCCAGATGCGAGGGCTTCGGCAAGACAGTGGGCATAGACGAGGACCTGGTCATTCCCAACAAGGCATTATCGGTGTATCAGGATGCGGTGGCGTGCTGGAAGGGGGAGAAGATGGGGGAATACAAGCGGCGGTTCATACACATGGCCGCGACGACAGGGTTCCCTATCCATAAGCCGTATGCCGACTTGACGGAGGCGGAGAAAAAACTGTTGTGGCACGGCAATTCGTCGGTAGAAGGTATTGACGGATTTTTCAAGATGGTCGAGGAAAACCTGTACAAGATACAATACAGGGTGATGCTCGCCAGATACCGCGGCAAGACACTGTGCCCTGAATGCCACGGCACGCGGTTGCGCCCCGAGGTCAACAATATAAAGATTAACGGGAAAACTATCGTGGACCTTAACCGTATGCCGATACGCGATTTGCGGCGATGGTTTGATGAGTTGAGCTTTACCGGCAATGACGAGAAGATAGCTTCGCGACTGCTTACGGAGATACGCAACCGTATCGGGTTTCTCAGCGATGTCGGTCTTGATTATCTTACTCTTGACCGTGCGTCGTCGACGTTGTCGGGCGGAGAGAGCCAGCGTATCAATCTCGCTACGTCGCTCGGAAGCAGTCTCGTAGGGTCGCTCTATATACTTGACGAACCGTCGATAGGCCTTCACTCGCGCGATACGCAGAAGCTTATTTCCGTGTTGCGGCATCTGCAGGCTATTGGCAATACTGTCGTGGTGGTGGAGCATGACGAGGATATAATGGAGGCGGCCGATTACCTCATAGATGTCGGACCGGAAGCCGGGCGCCACGGTGGCGAAATCGTGTATCAGGGAAGCCTTTCCGACCTCGCATCGGCCGAAAACAGTTATACGGCAAAGTATCTTACCGGAAAAATCAATGTGCCGGTACCGAAGGTGCGCCGGAAATCAAGCTCGTATATCGAGATAGAGGGGGCGCGTCAGAATAATCTGAAAAATATTACGGTGCGTTTCCCGCTCGGAATAATGACTGTGGTGACCGGTGTGTCGGGTTCCGGCAAATCGACACTCGTGCGCGACATCCTTTACCGTGCGATGCTGCGGTATTTGGAGGAGCCGACCGACGCGCCGGGTGCGTTCAAGGCGTTGCGCGGCGATGTGAACCGCGTGCAGGCCGTAGAGTTTGTCAATCAGAATCCGATAGGTAAATCCACGCGTTCGAATCCTGCGACATACCTCAAGGCATACGATGAGATACGTCAGCTTTTTGCGGCACAGCAGGGCGCGAAGCAGATGGGATTTCCGGCAAGTTATTTCTCGTTTAATGCCGAGGGAGGCCGTTGCGAGGAGTGCAAAGGGGAGGGTGTCATCAATATCGAGATGCAGTTCATGGCCGACATCGCAATCACGTGTGAGGAGTGCCACGGCAAGCGATTCAAGCGCGATGTACTCGAGATAGAGTATCGCGGCAAGAATATATTCGATGTGCTTGACATGACCGTCAACCAGGCGATTGAATTTTTCTCAGAGGGCACGGGGGCGACGGAGAAAAGGATTGTGAAGCGGTTGCAGCCGTTGCAGGATGTAGGGCTCGGATATATCAAGCTGGGGCAGTCGTCGTCGACGCTGTCGGGCGGCGAGAACCAGCGCGTGAAGCTGGCATATTTCCTTTCGATGGAGGGTCAGAAGCCGACAATGTTCATATTCGATGAGCCGACCACCGGATTGCATTTCCATGACATCAACAAGCTGATGGATTCGTTTAACCGGCTGATTGCGCAAGGCCACACGGTAATCATCATCGAGCACAATATCGACGTGATAAAGTGTGCCGACCACGTCATCGACATAGGACCCGAAGGTGGCGACCGCGGCGGCATGATTGTAGCCGAAGGCACCCCCGAACAGATAGCCGCCACCCCCGAAAGTTACACCGGCCAATTCCTGAAAGATAAATTGGGGTAAATATTACTATCTATACAAAACCAAAACGCGTCAGCTATTCGCTTTTCGAAAGTAGCAGACGCGTTTGGGTTTTATACAATATGTTCGGATATTTTTTGCTTTTTTATTGGGAGGCTTTGCGGTAGAGGATTATCGCTATTATGGAGTAGAGGATGTTGGGTATCCACATGGCTATGCGGGCGGAAGTGAAACCGGATACGGCGAATGAGGAGGTCACGGTCATGAAGAGAAGGTAGCTGAATGCGAGGACAAGGCCGAGGCCGAGGTTTACGCCCATGCCGCCGCGCACTTTGCGTGAGGAGAGGGAGAGGCCGATGATGGTGAGGATGAAGGCGGCGGCTGTCATGGCATAGCGCCGTTCAAGTTCGATTTCGAATGACTTGATATTGGCTACGCCGCGCTCTTTCTGACGGCTGATGTATTGCTGCAGCTCGGGCGTGGTGAGCATCTCGTGGTCGTTTTTGGCGATGAGGAAGTCGCGCGGCTGTATCTGAATGATTGTGTCGAGAGAGTTGCCTTTGCGTATGATTTCGCGGTTGCCGGCGAAGTCACGGATCACGTAGTCGCGTACCTGCCAGTTGTAGGCGGTGTCATATTTTACGGTCTGCGCGGTGAGACGAGACACAAGCTTTTTGTTTTCGAAGCGTTCGAGCGAGAACTTGTAGCCCGTTTTTGATGTGTTGTCGTAGCGCTGGAAGAATGCAATTTCGCCCGGGGCGGCCTGCAGCATTATGTTGGAGCCGAAGTCGACGCGTTTGTTCTTGACGTAGGTGTTGGTGTACTCGATACGCTTGACATTGGCGGGGGGAATGATGTAGGCTGAGAGGACGAAAGTGAGGATGGCTATGACGGTTGCCGAGAAGAGGTAAGGCCGAGTGAGGCGCCGGAAACTCATGCCGGTCGACAGCATTGCTATGATTTCGGAGTTGCCGGCGAGTTTGGAGGTAAAGAATATAACCGCGATGAATGTGAAGAGAGGTGAGAACTGGTTGGCGAAATAAGGCAGGAAGTTGATGAAATAATCGCAAATCGTTGCCTTGAACGGCGCTTTGAGAAAAGCGTCAAGTTTCTCGTTGACATCAAACATCACGGTAATGGCCAGGATGAGAATGATGGCGAAAACGTAGGTGCCGAGAAACTTACGGATGATATATCTGTCTAATATCTTGAATGGTCCTCTCATTGTGGCCGTTTGTTCTTTAGGGGGATTATCGGTTGAATTGGAATTTAATGGTGAGGGTGCTAAAGAATCCGAATAATCCCGTACGCACAGTTCGTGCGTACGGAAATGCCGGGCTTCAGTATCGGACGCACAGACCGTGCGTCCCTACTTTGCCAACTGAAATTTAAGGCACCCTCTTCATGACGGTTAATCCTTGTTTATTTCTGCTTTGATGGAGTGGGCTTCCTTTATGCCGTCGCGGATAAGGAGGGCGTCGACCGACGGGTCCTGACCGCGGAATTGGCGATATAGTTTCGCGGGGTTCTCGGTTCCGCCACGGGTGAGGATATTGTTGCGGAATTCATCGGCGGTCTTTTTGTCGAAAATACCGTTTTCCTTGAATTTGGCGAAAGCGTCGGCATCAAGTACCTCGGCCCACTTGTAGCCGTAGTAGCCGGCGGCATAGCCTCCCGCAAAGATATGGGAGAATGTGGGGGAGAATATCATGTCGTCAATCGGTTCGAATATCTTGACCTGTTCTGTGGCGTTGCGCTCGAGGGCGACGGCATCGTCAACGGGCTGCTTGGCGTCGTGCCAAGCCATATCGGTATAGCCGAATCCGAGCTGACGTATGCAGGCATAAGCGGCTCCGAACTGTGATGAACGGACAATCTTGTCGACAAGTCCCTGCGGAATGGTCTCGCCGGTGAGATAGTGGCGTGCGAAGCCGTCGAGGAATTCTTTTTCGGTGAGATAATTCTCGTTGAACTGCGAGGGAAGTTCTACGAAATCGTGATAGACATTGGTGCCTGACAGCGATGCGTAATTGGTGTCGGCGAGGAGTCCGTGGAGAGCGTGGCCGAACTCATGCAGGAATGTCTCTACTTCATAGGGGGTGAGAAGCGAGGGCTTGTCGGGTGTCGGTTTGGTGAAATTCATCACGATTGATACGAGCGGACGGACGTTTATGCCGTTCTCGTCGACATATTGCTCGCGGAAAGATGTCATCCATGCACCTGGGCGCTTGGAAGCGCGGGGGAAGAAATCGGTGTAGAGTATGCCTACGAGCGAACCGTCGGGATTGCGCACTTCAAACGCCTTTACATCGGGGTGGTATACCTGTATGCTGTCGTTGGGAGTGAACGTGAGGCCGTAGAGTTTCGTGGCGAGCCCGAACACGCCGTCTATTACATTGTCAAGGGGGAAGTAGGGGCGCAGCTCCTCTTCGTCGTAGGAGTATTTGGCATTTTTCAGCTTGTTGGCGTAGTAGCTGTAGTCCCATGGCTTGATTGTCACGGGACGGCCTTCGGTATCGGAGGCGAACAGGGTCAGTTCAGCCATTTCCTTTTTGAGCGCCGGCATGTAGGCGTCGCGCAGACGGTTGAGAAGGTCATAGACATTGGCGGGAGTCTCGGCCATGGTGCGTTTGAGATGATGCTCTGCGAAGGTCTCGCTTCCGAGGAGGTTGGCAATCTGACGGCGCAACTCGGCGATGCGCTTCATGTTGTCGATGTTGGAGTATTCGCCTTTGCTGTTGCGCGAGTTGTACAGACGGTAGAATTTCTCGCGGAGGTCGGGACGGTCGGAGTATTTTAGAAACGCCATGTAGGTGGGCTGCTGGAGAGTGAAGAGATATTCTCCATCGCGGCCTTTTTCTGCGGCGTCAGCGGCAGCCTGTGCCACGAGGTCGTCGGGAAGTCCGGTGAGGTCGTCTTTAGTCAGCCATATTTCGTACGTGTTGAGCTCTTTGAGTACGTTCTGCCCGAAGCGAGTGGTCAGTTCTGACAGTTCGGCAGACAGCGCGCGGTATTTTTCGCGGTCGTCGCCCTGAAGATTTGCTCCGTTGAGCGCAAAAGAGTCGTAGGTGGTCTGTAGGAGCATCTTGTCCTCGGGCGAAAGGTTGAATTTGTCCTGATTGTCATAGACCTGTTTGATGCGCTGCCACAGACGTTCGTTGAGCGCTATGCTTGTGGAGTAGTCGCTGAGTTTGGGCGAAACGCGGAGCGAAATCTCCATCATCTCGTCATCGGAATTGGCACTGAGAAGATTGAAGAATACGGCGAGCGCACGCTCGAGGTCTTTGCCATTGCGCTCGAGAGCCACAATCGTGTTGTCGAAATCGGGCACCGAACGCTGGTTGCAGATAGCGTCGACACCCTGAAGCGCCTTGTCTATGCCTGCGTCGATAGCCTCCTCATACTGGGAGTTGTCGATATTGTTGAACGGAACTGTACCGAATGGGGTATTGAAATCCTGAAGTAGTGTATTTTCAGCCATTGCTGTCACGGATATTAATAAAGAAAGTGATAATAACAGTTTTTTCATACTGTGGAATATTTCAAAAATGAGGTACAAATTTACTCAATTATTTCATAAACACCAAATAGACGGCGCCTATAAGCAGAGCGAACGCCAGGTAATGGTTCCAGCGTATCTGGAAGCCTTCGAACGCGAATGTGCAGAAGATAACGAAGACCACAAGCGTGATTACTTCCTGCATGACTTTGAGCTGCATGAGAGAGTACGGGCCGCCGTTGCCTTCGAAGCCAATGCGGTTGGCCGGAACCTGACACATATATTCAAGCAATGCTATTCCCCATGAGAACAGTATCACAAGTATCAACGGCCAGTTGGTGGATATGCCGGCCTGTCCCAGTTTAAGGTGTCCGTACCATGCAAAAGTCATGAATATGTTGGACACTACAAGGAGAATGATTGTAAGGATTGCGGGAGAGATGGCGAGATTGATGAAGGGGAGTGTCATTGCTTACTTTCTGTTTGGTTTAATCAGCTGTTTAAAATAATATTGAACTATTACTTATTATTTGCGGTACGGAATTTATGGTAATTTATTAAACTTTTGCTTTTGTTTTCATTTGAAATGCGCTGCAATTCAGGCATCTTGATGCGCCATGTGCCCCGGCGGCGAAAGAATACGCCGTCCTTGAGCGTCTGTGCGTCGCGGGATGCCTTGCAGCCTCCGTTTGTATCGGGTAAGAGGTCGGCGGGGATATTGCGCAGAGTCACGGGCTGCGTCACGCCGCAAGGCGGATAGCCCATGAGTGTCCACATCACCATATCGCCTACGCTGTCGGGGGAATTAACGCCCTCGATTGCTACGCTCGCCGAAGTGGAGTGGCGGGGTATGAAGTCTTTGTCAACTACTGTCGCGGCAGTGGATTTGTCGGTACAGTCAGGGGAGTAGTAGAAAGAGCGGGAGAGATTGTCGGTGAGAAGTTCGGGCGAGATGTCTGCTTTGGCGATATGGGGTGCAAGGAGTGTACATGCATTGACGTAGCGTACCTGTCCGAGTCCGCCCTCGCCGCCGCTTACCGAATAATTGGTGCGTATGATTATCGGATTGTCCTCGTCGAGAGGGTAGAACGTGAAGTCATAATCGTCGGTTTCAAAAAATCCACCGCCGCCGGTTGCGTCGATGACCCCAAAATTGGCTTCCACGCCGAGAGGTTTGGGGAGAGACTGCAGCAGCTGTCGGAAGTCGTCAACGGTCGCGCATCTGGCAAGCGCTTCCGACATGATGAAGCCTTCGCGATCCTTCCAGTCGTCGGACGGGTGGCGGAGGTTGTAGGATGCGGTATTCATTATGGCAAATCCGGCATCGTTATAGCCTATCCATGCCTCGCGTGCATCGGTGTCGTCGCTGTTGTAGAGAGCCACATACGCGCGGGTGCTGTCGGTGGCCTGTTTGCTTGCCACGTAGTTGACGAGATGCGATGTGTCGCGGTTTTTCCAGAGAATGGGACGGCCGTCGCGGGTCAGTTTCCCGGAAACGATAGCCGACGTACACGCCATAGTCGTCACGAACGATATGGCTGCCAGGCAAAATAGTGATATATATTTTTTCATAGACGATGCGTTAATGGTTGTTTAAGAGCATAGCACCCAAACGGTTTTGCAAAGATAATGGCAATTTTTTTTGTACTGACAGATTTTTATGCTAAATTTGATACTGTTATGAAAAAAGAAGATTATATATTTTGCCTTGATATCGATGTAAGAGATTATGAGCTCGATTCGGAAGGTATTGTAAATAATGCCAATTACCTGCATTACCTCGAATGGACGCGTCATGAGTTCTGCAAAACTACCGGTATGTCGTTTGACGATATGCGGCGACAGGGAATCATGCCGGTGCTCAACCGTGTGGAGATTGACTATATCACGTCGCTTATGTCGGGCGACAGAATGACGAGTTGCCTGAATCTGTCGCGAAAGGGACCGCGTTTCGTATTTCAGCAGGACATTTACAATCAGCGTGGCGAGGCGGTGGTGAAGGCGGTTGTCTCCGTCGTGGCGGTGGAAAACGGACGCCTGAGCCGCGGTGAAGCTCTCGCCAAGGCATTTGAAAAGTATCTGTAATTTCATAATAAACTGCCATATATAATATAAAAATGACTCCCGTGCACCGAAATATGGACTTTAAGGAACGCTGCTACAGGCTGGCGTTCTCTATGATGCGCGGGGTCAATCCGGAAACCGGAAGCGCCATACTGCAACGCATGCATACCGAGGGCGATTTCTTCCGGGCTACGCCGGCGGAACTTCAGACCGTAATGGGGATGAAGTCGCCGCTTTTCGAGCGTGAATACCGTGACCAGCTGCTTGCGATTGCTGAAAGTGAGGCGGTATATAACGATGTCAACCGTATACGCGAACTGTATTTCTCCGACAAGGAATATCCGCAGTTGCTCCGTGAGTGCAGCGATGCGCCGCTGATGCTGTATGCAATCGGAGACTGTGATTATAATGACAGCCATCTCATCAGCATCGTTGGCACGCGCCATGCTACAGCCTATGGCGTGGATTTTGTCAATAAGCTCATTGCCGGACTTGCTGAAAAGGTCAGAAACATAATTGTGGTCAGCGGACTGGCGTATGGGATAGATATTGCAGCACATAGGGCTGCCATGTCGGCCGGACTGCCGACAATAGGCGTTGTGGCGCACGGGCTGAGCACAATATATCCGTCGTCGCATCGCAATGATGCCGCACGTATGGCGAAGTCTGGCGGAATGGTGCTCACGGAGTATATCCATGATGCCCGTATTCACAAAGGAAATTTTCTGGCACGCAACCGTATTGTCGCCGGGATTTCCGAATGTGTCGTGGTAGTCGAGTCGGCGGATAAGGGCGGAGCGTTGACAACGGCTCGCATAGCGTCGGAATATTCACGCGATGTATTTGCCCTGCCGGGACGCACGTCGGATATATACAGCCGCGGGTGCAACGGACTTATCGCACGGAATGTGGCGCATCTCATTACAGGTGCCGACGATATAATAGAAGTGATGGGTTGGGAGACTGCCGATGAGGACGGCGAGCAGAAAAGCCTATTCCCCGAGCTTACGGAAGATGAGACCGTGATTGTGGATTATCTGAGGAATAAAGGAGACGCGAGGATAAATGCAATCTCGGTTGAAACGGGAATACCGATGTCACGCCTGATGCCGCTGATGGTCAATCTTGAGTTTAAAGGCATCGTGATTAATTTCCCCGGCGGCTCTTACCGGCTTTCATAGCCAAGGGCGAGGCTTACTCCGGCAGTCGCTTTCAAAACAAAACGAACAGAATATTTGTTATCATAATAATTTTTAAATCTATACCCTATGACCAAGAAAATTATTCCCCCCTCCGAACTTATAATCAATCCCGACGGGACAGTATTTCACATCCATCTTTTGCCGGAACAGCTGACCGACAGGATAATTCTTGTAGGCGACCCCGGACGAGTGGAAATGGTGGCATCGTTTTTCGATACCCGCACGTTTGAGGTGCAATCCCGCGAATTCCGTACAATCGGCGGTACATACGCCGGCAAGCCTATAATGTGCATCAGTCATGGTATCGGTCCGGATAATATCGATATTGTAATCAACGAACTTGATGCTCTTGCCAATATCGATTTCTCTACACGCGAGGTAAAGGACACGCATCGCCAGCTTACTATGGTGAGAATAGGAACATCGGGCGCATTGCAACCAGAACTGGTGTTGGGCACTCCCGTGATAGCTGAAAAGTCGATAGGATTTGACGGGGTGCTCAACTACTATGCCGGACGTAATGAAGTGGCCGACCTGGAGTTCGAGCAGGCGTTTTGCGAGCATACCGACTGGAATAAACTGTGGGCGAAACCATACGTAGTAGATGCTGATCCTGAGCTTGTAGAGCGCATCGGCAAGGATGACATGGTGAGAGGCAATACAATTTCGGCAGTAGGATTCTACGGTCCGCAGGGACGTGAACTGAGACTGGCGCTTGCCAACCCCGCACTCAACCGTTCTATTGAGGAATTCCGTTTCAAAGGACGCAAGGTCACCAACTACGAAATGGAAAGCGCTCCATTGCAGGGCCTCGGCAAACTGATGGGGCACAAGGCAATGACCGTATGCTCAATCATCGCCAACCGCATGAACAATGATTCCAATCCCAACTATAAGAACGGCATACACGATTTGATCGGAACGGTACTTGACCGTATCTGACAAAATCTATAATCAGCGGTCAAAAGTCGCAGCAATTTGTAGGGGCGCGATTCAATGCGTCCGCATTATGGACGTGGTATTTAGTATGTTATGCCATTCGGATGCGGACGCGATGAATCCGTCCCTACTAGTTCGTCGCGTAATTTGAGTTCTGCAATATCTTTAAAATGTTTATGGGTGGTCAGAATTTGTAGGAGCAGGATACGAATGCTGTGTGGGTTATGTAGTTGTCGTCGTCGGGGAGGCCTTGCATGTTGGTCGGGTAGCCGGAGTAGAGGGAGAAATCGGAGATGCCGTAGCCGAGGGTGAGTATTAGGTGGTCAATCTGGAGGTTGATGCCTGATTTCAGATCCCAGCAGCAATAGCGGGGATTACGGCTTCCGCTTGCGCCGGGTGACAGGACGATGCCCGGTTCGGTGAAAAGATAGAAACCGGCACCCTGACTTTTCCAGTTTATGATTCGTGGTGAGCGGATGGCTACGGATGCGTTGAATTTAAATCGTGCCGCATAGTGATGTCCTGTTTCCCATTCATCTTTTCCCCAGTCTCCCATCTGATGTATCTCGCCGGCCATTCCGAGGCCGATTTTAGCTCCTACATATTGTATGGGGAAGTATGCTCCATGAAACAGCCATTCATATCCGTCGTTGTTGAGCCCGGCCATAGCTCCGGTTTCCCATCGGCACACACCGTCATCAGTCATATTGGTTTGTGACGGTGCTACGTATGGAGTAAATATGGATATGAAGCAAACTGTTAAGATGCGGGATAGTCGTGACATCGGAAGTGACAATTTAAGGTTTTGTTTTTCAAAATTAAATCCGCAGCCACTGTCAGATTACGGGGCTGAACAGTAGCTGCGGTTAAGATACGGTTATGCGAGATTACATCTCATTGATGTGGTTGACGAGCCATTCGCCGATTTCTTTTGTGCCGTAAGGTTCGTGGCCTTCAACCTGAATTTCGGGAGTGCGGATATATGCGGCCAGCGCATCGTCGACGGCTTTGCGGATGAGGGTGCCTTCTTCCTTGAGATTGAAGTATTCGAACAGCATTGCAACTGAGAGAACCTGAGCCATCGGGTTGGCGATATTGAGGCCTTTGGCTTGCGGCCATGAGCCGTGGATCGGTTCGAATACCGGAGTGTGCTCACCTGTCGAGGCAGAGGGGAGGAGTCCCATTGAACCGGAAATGACGCTGCCCTCGTCGGTCAATATGTCGCCGAAGGTGTTTTCTGTCACCATCACGTCGAAAAATGACGGCTCGGTAATCATTTTCATTGCTGCGTTGTCGACGAACATATAGTCGGTGGTGACATCGGGGTACTGCGGCTCCATCTCTTTTGCAACTTTGCGCCACAGACGGCTTGAAGCAAGCACGTTGGCCTTGTCAACAACGGTAAGGTGGTTGCGACGGCGGCGCGCGTATTCAAATGCGACGCGGAGTATACGTTCTATTTCCCCGCGGGTGTAGGCGTTTGTGTCGTAGGCGCGGTCGTCGTCCTGATATTTCTCGCCGAAGTACATGCCGCCGGTGAGTTCGCGGATGCAGATGAAATCGGCATCTTTGATAATCTCGGCTTTGAGCGGGGATTTATGTATGAGTGCCGGAAAAATCTGCACGGGACGTATGTTGGCAAACAGTCCGAGGCGCTTGCGCATGGCGAGGAGTCCTTGCTCCGGACGCACCTTGGCGGTAGGGTTATTGTCGTATTTGGGGTCGCCGATTGCAGAGAAGAGTACGGCGTCGGCGTCCATGCAGACCTTGAAGGTAGATTCGGGGAACGGGTCGCCGCACTCGTCGATTGCAGCGGCTCCTACGGGAGCATACGTATAGCTTACGGTATGTCCCATTTTATCGCATACGGCGGTCATCACGTCGACACCTACTTTTGAGATTTCGGGTCCGATGCCGTCGCCAGGCAATACTGCTATTTTAAAATCCATATCGGGTAGTTACTTATTTGTTTTCGTATTCTGTAATTTTATCGCGGTTGCTGAGCAGGAAATCAATATCGTCGAGTCCGTTGAGCAGACAGTGCTTCTTGTAGGGATTGATGTCGAAATGCTCAGAGGCTCCGGTGGCAAGGTTGGTGATGGTCTGGGAGGGCAGGTCGACTGAAACCTGTGCCTTGGGGTTTGCCTCGATGGTCTCGAACAGCGACGCGAGGAACGGTTCGCTTACCACGACAGGCAATACGAAGTTGTTGAGCTCGTTGTTCTTGTGGATGTCGGCAAAGAATGTCGACACGACGACACGAAATCCGTAATCGGCTATAGCCCAGGCGGCGTGTTCGCGCGATGAGCCGCAACCGAAATTCTTTCCGGCCACGAGTATCTGACCGGAATAGCGCGGATTGTTGAGCGGGAACGAGGTAATGGCATTGCCATTTTCGTCGAATCGCCAGTCGCGGAAAAGGTTTTCGCCGAAGCCTTCGCGTGAGGTGGCTTTAAGGAAGCGAGCCGGAATAATCTGGTCCGTATCAATGTTTTCGATAGGCAGCGGCACGCATGACGATGTCACATTATTGAATTTCTGTTTCATCATAAGAGGTTTAACGGGTTGGTAATAACGCCTGTTACGGCAGCTGCGGCGGCTGTGAGCGGGCTTGCGAGCACGGTGCGTGCGCCCGGACCTTGTCGGCCTTCAAAGTTACGGTTGGAAGTGGAGACTGCGAGACATCCGGCAGGAACTTTGTCATCATTCATGGCAAGGCATGCCGAGCAGCCGGGCTGGCGGATTTCAAATCCCGCTTCTTCGATTATCTTGTCCAGACCTTCTTCCTTAATCTGATTGAGCACTTCCCATGAACCCGGAACGAGCCACGCAGTGACGTCGGGATGTTTACGACGCCCTTTCACTATTGACGCGAACTGGCGGAAATCATCAAGACGGCCGTTAGTACAGCTGCCGAGGAACACATAGTCAACTTTGGTGCCTTCAATCGATTTGCCGGAAGAGAATCCCATATAGGAGAGTGATTTTTCAAAGGACGCTTTCTCCTGCTCGTCGGCGGTTGCGGGACATGAAGGAACAGGTTCGTCAATCGCGATACCCATGCCGGGGTTGGTGCCGTAGGTGACTCGCGGACGAATATCGGCTGCGTCAAACCGTACCTCCTTGTCGAATACGGCATCGTGGCCCGAGGGGAGGGTGCGCCAATATGCCACGGCCTTTTCCCATTCTTCACCTTTGGGAGCGTATGGGCGCCCCTTGCAGTATTCGAAAGTAACTTCGTCGGGAGCAATCAGACCGCCGCGCGCGCCCATTTCGATTGACATGTTGCACAGTGTCATGCGGCCTTCCATCGACAGCGAACGGATGGCTTCGCCGGCATATTCGACGAAATAGCCGGTGGCACCGCCTGTCGTCATTTTGGCTATTATATAGAGGGCGATGTCTTTTGCTGTGACGCCGGGTGAGAGTGTGCCGTCGACGGTGATGCGCATCGTTTTTGGTTTGGCCTGAAGGATACATTGGGATGCGAGTACCATCTCTACCTCAGATGTTCCGATGCCGAAAGCTACCGCGCCGAAAGCGCCGTGGGTGGATGTATGGCTGTCGCCGCACACGATGGTATATCCGGGAAGTGTGAGGCCGTTTTCCGGACCGATAACGTGGATTATACCGTTGCGCGGATGTCCGAGAGGGAACAGGGTCAGGCCGAACTCGCCGGCATTCTTTGTCAGCTGCTCGACCTGCTGACGTGATACCGCGTCGGCAATCGGCTTATCCTGATTGACGGTAGGTATATTGTGGTCGGGAGAACAGTATGTGCGCTCGGGACGGAATACTTTGAGTCCGCGTCGGCGCAGTCCGTCAAATGCCTGCGGGCTTGTGACCTCGTGACAGTAATGACGGTCGATATAAAGTTGGGTAGGACCGTCGTCGACTTTTGTAACGATGTGGCTGTCCCAAATTTTATCAAATAATGTATTCATTGTAAGGATTGATTATACGCTATGTGTAAAAAACGGTAATATGGCAGGAGATTTTTCCCTGCCGCCTGCATGTATTATCGCACGAATTTGTTGATGGCGTCGATGAATGCTTCGGCCGATGCGCTGACGATGTCGGTGTTGGCCGAGAATCCGTAGTACTGGTTGCCGTCGTGTTCGACTGTCATGTGCACCTTGCCCACGTCGTTGCTGCCTTTGTTGATGGCCTGGATAAGGAATTCCTTAACAAGCATCTTGCGGCGTATGATGAGCTTGATTGCCGATATTGCCGCATCGACAGGACCGTTGCCCGAAGCGCATGCCTCGAATTTTTCTCCCGCGATGTCGAGTCCGACACTTGCCACCGACTTGATGCCGACTCCTGAAGTAACCTGGAGGAAATCGAGCTTTATGCGGTGCTCCTTATTGTGCTGTCCGGCAATCATGAGCACGTCGTCATCGTTGATTTCCTTCTTCTTGTCGGCAAGACGGAGGAATGCCTCGTAGGCTTTGTCGAGCGCTTCTTTGTCGAGCTCGATGCCGAGGACGTGCAGGCGATGTTTGAGCGCGGCGCGACCGGAGCGGGCGGTAAGCACGATTGAGTTTTCGTCGACACCTACGACTTTCGGGTCAATGATTTCATAGCTTTCGCGGTTTTTGAGCACGCCGTCCTGGTGGATGCCCGACGAGTGGGCGAATGCGTTTCGTCCGACGATTGCCTTATTGGGTTGTACGGGCATGTTCATCAGCGAGGATACCATGCGTGAGATGCCGTATATTTTCGTAGTGTTGAGATTGGTGGTGATGCCGAGCTCTTTGTGGGAATAGCATATCATGGCGACCTCCTCGAGAGAGGTGTTGCCGGCACGTTCGCCGATACCGTTGATTGTGACTTCGGCCTGACGGGCGCCGTTGATTACGCCGGCCATAGTATTGGCTGTGGCCATGCCGAGGTCGTTGTGGCAGTGGGTGGCGATGGTGACTTTGTCGATGCCGTCGACATGGTCGATAAGATATTTGATTTTCTCGCCGAATTCCGACGGAAGGCAGTAGCCTGTCGTGTCGGGGATATTGATCACGGTGGCTCCGGCTTTGATTACGGCTTCGACGACACGGGCAAGATACTCGTTGTCGGTGCGGCCTGCGTCCTCGGCATAGAACTGCACATCCTCGACGAAGCGTTTGGCGTAGGCTACGGCCTTTACAGCTCGCTCGATGATTTCCTCACGGGTGGAGTTGAATTTATATTTGATATGAGGGTCGGACGTGCCGATTCCGGTGTGAATACGTTTATGTTTGGCATATTTCAGTGCCTCGGCGGCGACCTCGATGTCTTTCTCCACGGCACGCGTCAGGGCACATATCGTGGGCCATGTCACTGCTTTGGATATTTCGACTACTGAATTGAAATCGCCCGGACTTGACACCGGGAAGCCTGCTTCAATGACATCGACTCCGAGTTCTTCAAGAGCCTTTGCCACTTCAATCTTTTCTACTGTGTTGAGCTGACAGCCCGGAACTTGCTCGCCGTCGCGGAGCGTGGTATCGAAAATGTAAAGACGATTGCTCATATGCAATATTTGATTTTATCGTTTGGAAACCTGCTTACAATGTAAGATATTGTAAATTTTTCACAAAGATAGCGTCAAATATTTACATATTCAAACATTTTTGTAGAAAATTGCATTAAATTGCAATGGTGGCCCATCGTCATGTTTATTTTGCTAATTTTTTTGTAATTTAGCATCGAATATCATTTGTCGTTTAGTAAAAATATTTTTTGTTAAATAGAATTATTTATATCTGATGAAAAGATTTGGTTCGGCTGTTATTTGCTTCTTGTGTGCAATTATTGCACATTCGGCTGATTTGGATAAAGAATTCAAGAAGCTAATAGAAAAATATGATGTGTCAGATTCAGCTAAAGTTCTTCCCAAGGGTAATCCTGTGAGATTTTGGCAGGCGACATTATATTATAATGAATCGCTTATAAAATTTATGCGCGATATAAAGAAAAAAGGTGGCACGGAGAAGGAAGCTTTAAATAAATTGTCCGAATTGCCCCGTTTTTATTCTCAGTATAATGAATCAATTATAGAGAGTATGTAAGGTTTCTGTGATACTATGCTCATAGATATGGGTATATCCTCACTACCGTTGAAATGTTCGTTGCATATAATATATTCCGATGAAGTAAATTCGTTTAATGCTCTTACCGAAGATTCATTTGTTATATGTCTAACATCTGCTCTTTTACAAAGAAAAGGTATGACTCGTGAGATTATAATGGGTATTGTAGCTAATGAGTTTTCGCACGGTGCATTACAACATCGTCTTCGCGGACTTTATGCCGGTGCAAAAAAGAGACGTAAAAATGAGCTTTCTGCAAGTATTATATCCGGGTTAAATGCCTTCGCTTCGGGTTTTGAATCTGGAATAACGGGCAATGCGTATGACCGCACGTATAACTATTTGCTAAATAACGATTTGCAAAATAAAGCTAAAACTTCTCCAGAATTGGGTAATACGGTAAATGCAGCTGTTAGACGTTCGAGAGCGAAGAACAGTATGCGAAATGAATTATACAAAATTTCTAATTTTTAAATATGTTATGGTTATTAAAAAGCAGCCTGTCATTTCATGGCTATTGTCAGATAGGATTGAGGAGTTTATCGGTAAATTAAAAATTGCTGAATCCGATAACCCAATGAATAATATGTATTTGTTTCGATGCTATACTAAATTAGCCAAAATACGTGCAGCGAAACCGAAATGGGGTGTTCCGGAATTGGTTATGCCTTCTTTTGAAAGAGCTATGGAGAAAGGTGAAGCTGCATTCCAAAAAGTATGGGCTCAACTTTTTAATGATTTCTCGCAGCAATCAGAGGGCGGTATAATTGTGTCTAAGCTTTGGAATGGTACTATTATATATGGTTTTGGTGATAACAGACTTTTTATATGGTTGTATAATGATCTTTACGGAGAAAGTTATTTAAGATGTTATTGTGAGGCCTATGTGAATAGTTCAAATCAGATAGTAGTAGAGGTTCCATATGAATTTGCTACGGATCCAAGCTTATTTCCAAATCCGGATGGGACTGTATGTAATCATCTATCGGCATATGTCGTTGATTATGTTTCATTGAAAAAATATGCTCCTGTTGAGAAAATTATTGTAGCTAATAATACTATTGCCAAAATTGATAGTAGCGATAATAAGTATAATTCAAGGCAAAGAATAAGAAATGAAAGTGGACAGGAGGTTATTGTAATGGACTCCAGATGGTTTACAAAGATTATAAATGACAATGATATTGTTGTTAGTGGTTTCTTTAGATTACAGAACAAGAAAAATAAAGCTGGAGAATGGATAAAGGAGTTGATTTACGTTGACTCATTTGTCAGACATGGTTATCATCGAAATGCAAAAATAGAGGATGAAATCGAGTAGGTTTCATTCTCTATTTTAGTTGATGTGTGACAATTATATGTCAGAAGGAGGCGCCTATGCGGATTGAGGCGTAGTGGAGGTCGCTGAAGCGGGTGTCTACGCCGTCGATTGTGCCGTTGGAGAGGGGCATGTATTCGTAGCCGAGGGAGAAGTTGCTGCTGAAGGTGCGTGAATGGGCAAGGGTGAAGCCTATGGTTATCCCTCCGACGAAATTACGCTGATAGACTTCGGTGTAAAGATTGGTGAAACCTACTCCTCCTTTCAGTTCAAGATAGAGAAAACTCGGCGACCTGGTGAAACTTGTACGCAACATGGCGTAGACCGGGTAGCTGCGTGATGAGTTGCTTACCATCATGCGTATGCCTGCTCCCATTCCTGCGAAGCGGATGTAATTGCCTTTGTAACCGAAAAATGCGTCAATGTCAACTGCCGTCATGTCCTGTCCGGTCATGTCGATGGAGCTGCCCAGTGAGGCTCCCCATGCGAAATGACGGGAGAATGCCGACTCGGAGGGCTGTATTGCCGCCTGACCGGATGTTGGTGACGCATACGTAACTGCGTTGGCGGTATTGTCAGCCGATATGGTGTCGGCGAGTGAGTTGACTTCGGTAACATCGGTCTGCGCGTAGGAGGCCGTGGAAAGCAATAATGATGATGTGATGAATATTGAAGCGGCTAATCTGGTCATTGTCATTCCGTTTTTTGTAGCTCGAGGCATGCCCAGCAGTCGCGCGAACTTACTCTGAGAAATTCGAGCCGGTAGTTCTGTGCCTGCTCGAGGAGCATGTTTACATCATCTTCATAGAACCCGCTTAGCAGGATTGATGCTCCGGGTTTCATCGCTGCGGCATATTTGCCCATATCGTTAAGTATTATGTTGCGGTTGATATTGGCGATGAATATGTCGGCTTTGGGAAGTGATGCAAGTGCGTCGGCATCACCTAAAATGACATTGATTTCGGGATGGTTGTTGAGCCGGACGTTTTCAACTGCATTGGTCTGTGCGAACGGGTCAATCTCGATGGCATTGACGGGAGATGCTCCTTTCATTGCGGCAAGTATGGCAAGTATGCCTGTGCCTGTACCCATATCGATTACCGACTTGCTTTCGAGCTGTGTATGCAGCAAGCGATATATTATGAGTGATGTAGTGGCATGGTGGCCGGTGCCGAACGCCATCTTCGGGTCGATGACGATGTCGTACTGATATTCCGGGATGTCTTTGTGAAAGCTGGAATGGATTATACATTGGTCGTCGACCACGATGGGCTGAAAGTAGTTGCGCTCCCATTCGGCATTCCAGTCTTTGCCTTCAATCTCTTTGGTGGTGACGTTGATCTTATGTCCCGGCAGAGGAAATGTCGAGACGGTTAAATCGAGGCTGTCTTTGTCGAAAAGTTCTTTTTTGATGTAAGCGGTGGTGCCTGTCGCATCGGGGACAAAACTTTCATAGCCGATGTCGCACAACAGTGAGGCGAGGATGTCGGTGGCGGTTTCGTCGCACGGGTCTATGTCGACGCGGACTTCTATGTAATCATTCATGCTATAATTGTTTATCAAAAGACTGACGGCTGCACCGAGATACAGCCCTACGGAAAGAGGTATATCCGAGAATTAACATTACTGTGGGATTTGCTACATTCTCCATGTGCAAATTTAATGTTATTTTTTCTTTTTACGGAATAAATTCGTGACTTTCTTGACAATCCGATAGGTTTTTAAGCCATACTCGGCGGCTTCGACAATATCGGTGGTCGAAGCGAAAAATTTTTCAGCTTTTTTTTGCCGGCCTGTCGGCGGGGTGAATATGTTTCGGATGCGTTCTTTCTCAATATCGATGCGGAGTGCGGTCGTGGCACGGAGTATGCGCAGCTGCTCCATGTCGTATCCTTTCCATGAATTATTTCTTTTCATTGTCAGCAATATTGTGACTGTCGGGTGCGTCAAGTATAATTTTTGACAAGAACCGGGCAATCGGATTTATGATAAGTGTGCGTTTGAAGACAATCATCAGTGCTATCAGCAACATGTAGAATCCGCCTACGATAAGATATGCCCATACGGAGGCCATGTTCTGTGACAGCGCGTCGATGATGCCGTATGAAACGAATGCGAGTGCTATTATCACAAACAGCAGGCATACGGAGGCGATAACTATGGCGGCCATTATCTGTGTCAGCACTTCGGTGAGCGTCAGTTTCCCGGAGTGGATATACAGTTTGGCGATACGTTGAAACGGGGATAGGTATTCCTTAAATGATTCCATGACGGTATATAATGGGATGAAAAATTCAAATAAACAGTTGACGCGGGTGTTATAAAAAAGAGCCACGGTCACGGATAAATGCATGTTTTCCTATGACGGTGGCTCTTTAATTCTTGCTGCCGGATGATGACGACATGCCAGTGTAAGCGTTTATGTCGGATTTACAGTCAATCAACCGGGCGTCGTTAGAAGTGAACGGGATTATTTTTCTGTCTCAATCTCGTCGGCTATCTCATCAACAATCTTATCAAATTTATCTTTGCGCAATTTGATACCGTGGTCGCGGAGGTATTGTGAAATTTTAGCTCTTGTCTCACAACCTTTCTGTGGTGCGAACAACAAACCGATAGCTGCTCCGGCGAGAGCGCCGCCAAATGCTGCAATTGCGATATTCAAACCTTTCATAGTTTTGATAATTTTAGATTAGACATATATTTTTTATGATTTTATTATCAAAACGTCGGTAATGATGAAATGGTTGAGAGCGGATTAAAAAAAATCGTTAAAATTTTGATACAGGCAGTGGAGGGTGTAACTTTTTGACGCATTTTTGAGCGAGTGGGGAGGTAATTTTGCGGTATCGGACATTGACGTAATTAGATTTATATTTTTGCTTTGCGCGAGGGCTATTGAGCCGGTGGGGGGGATTATTCCGCTTACGCGTCATCACGGGGCTTTATTGGCTATGGTAGCTTTATAGCTAACATAGCTTTATAGTATAGCTAATATAGCTTTATAGCCGGGATAGCTCTATAGCCGGGATAGCTTTGTGGCATTGCATCTCTTTATGGAGATTTGCGGCCGTTGAATTGGGTAGGGATGGCGCAATGTGTGGTGATTAGACGGGTTGGAGGCCGATTTCCATGACTCTTTCTTCCAGTTCTTTTCTATTGCCGGCTGCTTTGTTGCGTGTTTTTACCCGATAATTATATATGGTGATTACCGAGTAGCGCAGGAATTGTGCAATTTTTTCGCTATCGGTAATTCCAAGCCGTATGAGAGCGAAAATGCGAAGCTCGGTGTTTAGCTGTCCGGCTTTTTTTAATACAATCCGGCCGTCGGGAATGAGCAGATTGTTGAAATCATCGACAAAAGTGGGGAAGAGTTTTAAGAATGTGGCATCAAAGTTACGATAGAATGCCTTGAGCTCTTCGTCCATAAGGTCCGTCGATTTCAATATTTTTTTCAGGTCATCGATTTTCCCGGCGGCTATCAGTTTGTTTAAGGATTTTCTATATGCATCAAATTTTTCTATATATGAGGAACATTGCTCCATGTATTGGGTTATATATTCCTGCTTTATCTTAGAATTTTCCGCGATGGCGTGATTGGCTTCAGTCAGTCGGTTATTGAAATTCTCAAGTTCCGTATTAAGCTGTTTCAATTGATTGTTTGCGGCAACAGCAAGTCGATGGGCGTTGGATGTTTTCTTCATCTGCTTCCATATCCACACGATAGCCACAAGGAGGAATACCACGAGGATACTTATAATGATGATAAGTGTCATCTGTCGCTCGCGCTGAAGCTGTATTTCTCTAACAAAGGCTGCATTGACAATCGGAAAGATGTCATTTATCTCAAGAATCCTTTGCCGGGCATTGCACTTTTGGGCATCGTCCATTGCAATCCGGAGGAATTCGTGGGCATTGTCTATGTCGCCCTCTTTAAAAAGTAGAACGGCAAGCTGACGTAGCGAGACATATTCGCGTACAGATGCCTGCAGGTCGGCGACAGAGGATATGAGCAGGTTCTCTTTCTGTTTTTCGGTATTGCCGAGTTTCTGGTATGCTAATGCCAGTGAATTGGCGACGATGGCCCTGTCGTGGGTAGAGTATTTGTTGTTTGCCAGATAATCTTCAAGTATTTCCACCGATTTACGGTATTCACCTTTTCGTCCGTATTTATCCGCCATGTCTATGACGTAGGAGAGTGAGTTGGGCGGACACAAAGAAAGCAAAGAGTCCTGATATGTCTCAAATACGGCCAGATATTTGTCTTTATCCTCTTTTCTGACTGAGAAATCAATTAAATAAGACGCAACTGTCCGTCTTATATAATAGTAGTATGGCAACAGGTATTCCGGGACAGAACTGTCGGGAATGGAATCCACAATTTCCAGTGCTTCTTTATACATACCAATGCTTCCGAGGACATTTGCGGTATTGAGGCGTGCGTTGGTTATATATTCGGGATTGCCTGTCTTAAAGGCCAAGTTCTCGCGCAAACGGCAATATTCGAATGCGGAGTCGGTGTTGTAGGGTCTGAACTCATCAAGGAGGTCGCCCAAGGCAAAGAAACGAGTAGAGTCGTCAGGTGCGCGGTATAGAGCCTGCCTTAATTCTTCAAGCCGGTTTTCTTTCTGCGACATATAGAACTCCCTGTTGCGAATTGTCTCGTGAAGCTCTGCCATCAGGGAGTCGGTTTTTGCGCACGTCGATGTGCAGCCGGTGGTTGCCGTCAACAAAAGCGATATAATCCAGACAGTCAGTATTCCTTTAAACATCATATCCAAAGGTAATAAAAAAAATTTAAAGATGAATAGTTTTCCCGTGAAAAAAAAGGAAAAATCACTTTAAAATGCCAAATAAAGGGCACTTGTTTTACTACCTGTTTTGGCTGCTTTATTTATGTATTGACCATATAACCAGTGTGTTGTAGCTGATAAAAATTTAAAATGGCTACTTATTTGCTACCGATGGGGATTTGCTCTTTTAAAACCGGACATCTATGTATAGTTTTGTGAAAGAAATTTTCAGATTGATAATTAAATCTAAACCATTTTTTAACTAATCAAATTTATCAAACTAACCAAAAATTTATCATTATGTTTAATTCTACAAAACTGATGGCGTCTGCTATCCTTATGTTGTCAACGGCTTTTGGAGCTTCTGCAGTAGATCACTTGAATATCATTGGCGGCGCGACTCCCGGCGGCTGGAATATCGTGGACGGTATTCTGATGCAACAGAATCCCGACAATGAGAATGTGTTCAGTTGCATCGGTTATCTGAAAGCCGATGAGGATTTCAAATTCACCTATGGAAAGGATTTCTCTGACTCCAATAAGGAGTATCGTAATGCTTCGACTGATGCGTATGACATATCCAATCTCGTTCAGGGTGGTGATGACAACAAATTCAGAGTGGCTGAAAGCGCAAACTACTATGTAGTGTGCAATCTTAACGATATGACAGTCTCGGTATCAAAAGCTGAATATCAGGATAATCCTATCAGATTCAATGCCCTTTTCATGGTCGGCAACGCGACAGAAGGCGGCTGGACACCTAATGACGGAACTCCGTTGGTGTGGGGCGGTGAAAGCGATCCCTATAAATTTACATGGACGGGCGAACTGAAAGAAGGCGAGTTCAAAATCGAGACGAACCGCTATAATTACAATGCATGGGACGGTCCGTGGTATTTCGCGGGAATTGACGAGGACGGCAATATCGATTATTCCAAGATTGTAGCCGACGGAACCGGTGACCGCAAATGGCAAATAGTCGAGCCGGGCAGATATAACATTGATATCGACCTGCAGAAGGGTTCAATATCAATAGAAAAAGCAGGTATGGACGGTATTGAAGATATTGCCGAGGATAATACGGAGGCTCCCGTCTATTATAATCTCCAGGGTATTTCCGTAGCCAATCCTTCCAACGGCATATTCATTAAGAAGGTGGGTAATAAGGTTTCCAAAGTAATATTATAAATCAAATCCCAATTTCCTCCGGGAGGGGTATAGGCATACCCCTCCCGGAGAATCTCTAATTCATCATTTTTTATATCATGAAAGTAAAATTCAGTATTTTTTATCTCTTGTCGTTCATCTTTTTGGGCGCGATGACGCTTAAAGGAGAGAACACCGGGAATCCAAAGGCGGATCCCCGGGCTGTAGTGACGAACGGGAACGCAAGGTTCACAGTGTTGACGCCCGAAATGATACGTATTGAATACAGCGATAAGGGCGTTTTTGAAGACCGTGCTACATTTACGGTCATAAACCGCAATCTCGATGTGCCGCAGTACAGTACATCGGAAGACGCAACGTTCCTATATATTGAAACCGGCAAGCTGCATCTGAAATATCGCAAGGGGACAAATCCCAAGACACTTCCGGCTTCATCGGCCAATCTTTCAATTACAATGAACCATAATGGCCGTGAGGTGCTTTGGTATCCAGGTAAGCCGGATCCCATGAATCTCAAAGGTACATGTCGAACCCTTGACGGGAGCAACGGGCAGAACAAAAGATCGGAGATGGAAGACGGCCTGATTTCACGTTCGGGATGGTCGGTCATTGAAGATTCATGGACATCGGCAAGAGCCGACGGCAGCCGTTCGTTTGCACTGGAGCCTGATGAAGAACTCGGCTATGACTGGTGGTCGGAGCGCAAGGATCCGCATGCGATGGATGTGTATTTCCTCGGTTATGGAAACAATTATAAGAAGGCGTTGTCAGATTATACTATGATTGCGGGAAAAATTCCTCTTCCGCCTTCCTACGTATTCGGATACTGGTACAGTAAATATTCATCGTATTCGGCAGACGACTACCGTGAAATCATGAATAGTCTTGAGTCAAACGAAATTCCTACGGATGTCATGATTCTTGACATGGACTGGCATTGGAACGGCAATTCATGGAGCATGTCGGAAGGCCGCGGCGGATGGACCGGCTGGTCATGGAACACCAATCTCATACCTGACCCGGTAGGTCTTCTTAAGGAGATGCATGACAGGAATTTCAAGGTTGCGCTTAACCTGCATCCCGCCGACGGTATAAACAGCGTGGAGTCACCGGAGTTTTTCAATACCATGAATGAAGACCTTAGAGGCAAATATGATGTAAAAGGGTCTGCCGGCAAGACAATTCCCTGGTATCTTGACTACACTGATTTTACCAATGCTTTTTTCAGTACTATAATCCGCGAACATGAAAGTGAGGGCGTAGACTTCTGGTGGCTTGACTGGCAGCAGCATCTTACAAGTCCGTATACCAACGGTCTTGGTCAGACATTCTGGTGCAATCATGTATTTTATAATGACATGGCAGTAAACCGCCCAGACCATCGTCCGGTAATATTCCACCGCTGGGGCGGTCTTGGCAGCCACAGATACCAGATCGGATTTTCGGGCGATGCATTAATTAACTTCCCGACGCTTGCATTCCAGCCTTATTTTACAGCTACTGCATCAAACGTAGGTTACGGCTATTGGGGACATGACTTAGGAGGCCACGCGTTTACTGACGAAAAAACAGTCAACGACCCTGAACTCGTGCTTCGCTGGATACAGTTCGGCGTGTTCACTCCGATATTCAGAACACATGCCACGAATGATTCGCGCATAGAACGTCAGATATGGAAATTCCCCAATTTCCCCGATATGCTTCAGGCAGTCAAACTCCGTTATTCATTGTTCCCGTACATATACACAATGGCCCGAGAGACATACGATACAGGTATCTCATTGTGCCGTCCGCTCTATTATGAATATCCCGAGAACGAAGAGGCATACACATACGAGGGTGAATACTTCTTCGGTAATGACATTCTTGTCGCTCCCATTGTAGAGGCATCGGAAAACGGAGTCAGCACCAAAACGATATGGTTCCCTGAAGGAAACTGGTGGAGCGTGGCTACAAACGAACTTATCGAAGGCCCGTGTACAATGACTATGGAGTTTTCAAAAACCGACATTCCGTATTTCTATCGTGAAGGTTCGATTGTGCCGTTGAATCCTTCAAGTGTGAAAAATGTAACCGAGCATCCCGAACACCTTATTCTCAATGTCGTGGCAGGAAAGGACGGAAAGGGAAGCCTTTATGAGGACGAAGGCGACAATTCAGATTACGACGCGGTGTACGCAACCACAGCATTCAGCCAATCGCAGAACGGCAATAAACGTACAATCACGATTAATCCGAGAGAGGGTAATGCCGAGAGTCTCCCTACGACGAGATCTTATACCGTCAATATATATAATTCCAATACACCCGAGGCCGTCAGGGTAAATGGCGAAGCTTCCACTCAATACAGTTATGCTCCCGAAAGCAAGTGTACGACGGTAGAAATTCCGTCTAATCCGTGCGCATCAGCTGTAACTGTTGAGATTGAAGAATCGGCTGCCGGAATTGCCGGCATAACTGTAGACAGCCCCAAAATATTCTACGATAAGTCATCTGATACACTTACTGCGGAATTCGGTCAGAACAGGAAGAGTGTTGAATTTGCAATGTTCAACCTGGCCGGCGCCGAGTGCCTGAATCATAAATATCAGAATATCTCACGCTTTTCTGAAAAATTATCAAAGCTACCTTCTTCACAGATGTATGTATGCAAGATAATAGCCGATAATCAGATCGCAGTTGAAAAGATATCAAAATAGACTATAGCCATGAAGAAACTAATATCATTATTGACTGTCTTTTTATGCAGTCTGTCGGTATTTGCCGGCATGTCAAATTCGATAGAGTACACTCAGCTGTATATTGTAGGAACTGCAGTAAAGGGCGGGTGGAACATCGGTGCTACGCCGATGAATAAAATCGACCGCGGCGTCTTTATGTGGACCGGTAAGCTTACTGCCGGCGAGCCGTTCAAATTTATGAACTCAACTGACGGGTGGCACAAGCATATAGTCGCCACTACCAAGGATGAGCTGATAAAGGAAGGGGAGATACACCACCTTGACTTCTATGCCAACTGGCAACTACCCGATGTGCTTGACAATAAATTCAATGTTAATGAAACCGGAGAATATGTCCTTACAGTAGACCTGAGGAGCATGAGCGTATCTCTTACCAAACCGCTTCCCGAGCCGACTTACCCCGACAAATATTATGTCACCGGTTCCGCTGTTGACAATCAGGTAATCGAGATGTCGAAAATCGAGAATTTTGAGTTCAAGCAGAGCCTTGCGTGCAAAGCGGGCAATATAATACTGATGGATACTCCTGTCAAAGGCGACGACACCCGCTATTTCGTACCGATGTTTGAAGATGTCGACGTGTCATTCGGCAGGGGTATGGTATCCAAATTATGCGTTACAACCGATGCCGATGCACGCGGGTGGAGCGTTTCAGTTCCCGGCGATTATATCGTGTATATATCATGCAGCGATAATAAATATATGGGGAGAAAACATACGCAGCGTAAGTACCTGTATCTTGTAGGCGGTTGCCTGGAGCGGTCGTGGGATTATTCGGACGACAGTATCTGCGCATTCTATCCTAACCCCGAGAATCCTGACGAACTGATATGGGAAGGCGAGCTCAGAATGGGCTGGGACGGCGATACCGAGCCTGACAGGTTCAAGATACTCACCGAGAAGAGCTGGACCGATGAAACGTATCACCCGTATATCGAGGATACTTTGGCCGAAGGAACTGTTCCTATCAGAACTACCGACGGCGGTGACACTAAATGGAAAATTACAAAAGACGGTAATTACAAGATCACTGTCGATACCAGAAATGAAACGATGACTGTAGAGTATCTTTCTCCCCATCAGGCTATATCAAATGGCAACAATGGCAACGGGACCGCAGGTGTCGGTGCTGCCGATACGGATATTGTGAAGTTATCATGCGGTGGCCATATGGTCGAACTGACATACTCTCCGGAGCCTGTCAATGTCAAAGTCGTAAACCTTGCAGGAAATGTCGTGTCCCAAAAGAACGGCATCACCAAAGGGATTGTAGCCGCCAATCTTTCAAGCGGTATCTACGTGGTATCGGTCGCAGGTGTATCTGTGGATAAAATCTATAAAGTAAAGATTTAGTATCGTCAGATAAGCTATCCTCTGGATAATTTACCGTGTTAAAAACCGCGGCTACTACAAGGTTGATAACAATCAGCCGTCGCGACGTGGCAGCCGCGGTCTTTAGCCGTAGAAATCAGAGTATTGCAACACCTTAAATACAATTAAATTTTTAAAGAGGCGGAGCTCTCCGCTTCAATCTGTCAAATAAAATTATTACCCATGAAACACAGAATTTTCCCCTTCATCTTTGCAGGGATTGGCCTGATGGCGTCGTTTAACGCCGAAGCCAAGGATGTGTATGTTTACTCTCCGGCAGGTACCGTATTGGGTACGACAACGGAAGTAAAACGTATTGAGTTTAATAACGGCAATATAATACTTGTGCCCCAAAAGGGAGAGAGTGTGGATATAGATTTATCCCAGTTGGGCTATTTCGCATTTAAGCCTATCGGTTCGAGCAGCGTTTCCTCAATTGAAAATACCACTGCTACCGTAAGACTTATTGGTGATATACTGTCAGTGACAAGCACGTCAGAAATAGCAGAAATCCGTATATATAATGTACTCGGAGAAATGACAGGCCATTGCGCGCCGGCGGCATGTGCGGCAACGATGACAGTCAACACCCGCGGCCTCAATATTGTGGTAGTGGAGGCAGGCGGTATTTCCCAAACTTATAAAATTGTCAGATAGCCATGAAAAAGTTCAAGACAATATCATTGCTCGCCATGGGTGCGGCTGCAATATCAATTTATGCAGCAGATTTCTTATATTTCCATCGTAACGGCGAAGTGGTGCAGGTTATTCCTGCAGAGAATACGGACCGCATTGTGAAAGGTGCAGGCGATATGCTGAATGCTATTGATGCGGACGGCAATACTATCTATTCATTTTCTCCGGAAGAGGTGGATTCCATAACATTTACGTCTCCGATGCCGAAGGCTGATCTGCTTGATGTAGTGTTCAAGGCTGACGGCACTGCGGAGGATGTATCGCCTATGAAATTCGAAGTGGAGCGTGGCGGCACGGCTACGACCGAATGGAGCGATACCTACAAGCGTTATGTGGCAAAGCTGTCCGACAACAAGTGGGGTAACGGTGACGTAGCCGAGCAGTTCTATCGCATAGACTACAGCAACAATCAGGATTTTAAGGACGCGCTTGCCGACGGACATACTCTCGAAGTGCTGTTCATGCCCGAATATACGACACTACCCGATGCCGAAGCAAAGGTATTCGCATCGCATGAAGCGGGAGGAACCGGCATCATGTTCAAGGCGTCGTGGAGCGGTCCCAACAAGCTGAATGCCCTTACATTCCTTCCCAATGTTTCAACCGGTACCAACAGCTCATGGCAATGGGCGGCAAGTGACGTCGTTCCGGAATCAAATTCCTATTACCATGTAGTGGGTGTATGGAACAAGGATGCCCAAAAGGCTGATATATATGTCAACGGAGAGCTTAAGAATGAAATCGACATCGCCGGGAGCAACTATATTCCGGCCAAAGATGGCGCAAACTTCTTCTGTATCGGCGGTGATGCATGTGTACCGGGCGGCAATAAGACTACCGGTGTGCAGAACGGTATCAACGGACGTATTGTACTGGCCCGAATATATGACGATGCGCTGACGGCCGAGCAAGCAGCTCTTCTCTATAAGGCAGTAGAAATCACCGAGCCGAACCCCATGCCTAAGGCCGATCTGCTTGATGTAGTGTTCAAGGCTGACGGTACAGCGGAAGATGTATCGCCAATGGGTTTTGAAGTGGAACGCGGCGGTGAGGCTACAACCGAGTGGAGCGATGTGTTCAACCGTTATGTGACAAAGCTGACCGGCAACAAGTGGGGCAACAGTGATGTAGCCGAGCAGTTCTATCGTATCGACTACAGCAACAACCAGGATTTTAAGGACGCGCTTGCCAACGGACATACTCTTGAAGTGATGTTCATGCCCGAGTACACCGGAACGATCCAGAATGTGGAGGCAAAGGTATTCGCATCGCATGAAGCGGGCGGTACAGGCATAATGGTAAAGACGTCATGGAACGGTCCCAACAGTCTGAACTCACTGACATTCCTTCCCAACATTTCAACCGGTACAAACAGCTCGTGGCAATGGGCGGCAAGCGATGTGGTGCCCGAACCGTATGCTTATTACCATATAGTCGGAGTATGGGACAAAGATGCCCAAAAGGCAAGAATCTATGTCAATGGCGCACTTAAGAATGAAATCGACATTGCCGGAAGCAACTATATTCCGGCCAAGGATGGCGCAAACTTCTTCTGTATCGGCGGCGATGCATGTGTAAAGGGAGGCAATAAGACTACCGGAGTGCAGAACGGCATCAACGGCAAGATTGTGCTGGCACGAATATATGACGATGCGCTGACAGCCGAACAGGCACAACTCCTTTACAAGGATGTAGAAGAAGGTGTGGCCGCTACTCATCCCGCTATCGAGAATGTCACATTACTCGCGAATGTGCAGGTAAAAGCCGGCGCAGTTTACCCGATTTATGGTGACGGTTTTGAGGATGGTGATATGATTGTGTTCGAGAGCGGCACAACCCGATGGGAACTTCCTGCAACGATAAACGGGACTGAGGGCATAACTGTCACCCTTCCCGAGGATGTGAAGAGCGGCACGTTCAATGTAATGCTCAAACGCGGGGAGCGCGTTCAGCTTATCGGCTCGGTGGACTTCCTACGTGTCAAAAAGTTTGAAAGCAGGGCTAATATTATCGCTCACCGCGGATATTGGGCAAAAGAGGGCGCGGCACAAAATTCACGTGCGGCTCTGCGCAATGCAATAGAACTGAAAGCATACGGCTCCGAAACAGATATATGGCTGACAAAAGACAATGTCCTTGTCGTCAACCATGATCCGTCGATTGGCGGTGTCACGATTCAGGACTCCAATTATAATGACGTAAAAGAGAAGACTTTGTCAAACGGAGAGAAAATACCTGCGTTTGCAGATTATCTCGAAATACTCAAAGAGAGCGATTACTGTAAACTCATTGTAGAAATAAAGACCCATTCTACCGAGGCCCGTACAATCGAGGCTGCTATGGCAGCAGTAGAGGCAGTCAAAGCGGCAGGCGTGGAAGACAAAGTAGAGTATATCGCATTTGATTATGCCACATGTAAGGCTCTTGCAGCTGCATATCCCGAGATAATGGTGCAGTTCCTTTGTGACAATGCATCGCAGGTGCGCACGCCGGCACAGCTTAACAACGATGGCGGTATTTCCATCGATTACAACGGAAATATGCTCACTTCCAATCCCACATTTATTGACGATGCACATAAACTCGGTCTTGTAGTCAATGTCTGGACTATCAGATCCAATGAAGAGTTCGGCGAATGGATTAACAAAGGTATCGATTTCATCACTACCGACATCCCTGACGTAGGTATGAAATATATGGAATACTACAATCTCAACAAGTAACGACAATACTTGAGTTTTTAGTTATGCTGCACTCTCTTTGGATAGAAGCGGCATATGTCAGCCGCCAATGAGAAAAGCGATGCGCCGATATATTAAATGGCACATCGCTTTTACTGTAAATCACCTTAGCGCAGGTATGATCAGCAGACGCCCTGCTCCATCATCGCGTTCGCTACTTTCATGAAGCCGGCAATGTTGGCGCCTTTCATGTAGTTGATGTAGCCGTCGGGCTCTTCGCCATATTTTACGCACTGATGGTGAATGTCGTTCATGATACCGTGCAGACGCTGGTCAACCTCTTCGGCTGCCCACTGCAGGTGCATTGCATTCTGGCTCATTTCAAGCCCCGAAGTAGCTACACCTCCTGCGTTGACAGCTTTTCCGGGAGCGTATGTGATACGGTTTTCGATGAATGCATCGATAGCTTCGGGGGTACATCCCATGTTGGATACTTCGGCCACGAGCTGAACTTTGTTGGCAATCAACTGCTTGGCGTCGTCGCCGTTAAGTTCGTTCTGAGTAGCGCAGGGGAGGGCGATGTCAACTTTCTGTTCCCACGGTTTTTTGCCGGGGAAGAATTTGGCGTTGGGATGTTTTTCGATGTACGGTTCAACGATATCTTCGCCTGTGGCACGCAGCTCAAGCATGGTGTTGATCTTGTCACCGCTTATACCTTCGGGGTCATAGATGTAACCGTCGGGGCCTGAGATGGTGACAACTTTCGCGCCGAGTTCGTTGGCTTTGAGTGCGGCACCCCATGCCACGTTTCCGAAACCGGAAATAGCCACGGTCTTGCCTTCGAGTGTCTCGCCTTTGCGTGCGAGGACGTTCTGTACGAAATAGAGTGCACCGAATCCGGTAGCTTCGGGACGTATGCGCGAACCGCCGAAGTCGAGACCTTTGCCGGTGAATGTGCCGGTGTGTTCGTTGACGAGACGTTTGTACATGCCGTACATGTAGCCTACTTCACGGCCGCCTACGCCTATATCGCCTGCGGGAACATCGCGATCGGGACCGAGATTTTTCCACAATCCGAGGATGAATGCCTGGCAGAAGCGCATGATTTCACGGTCGCTCTTGCCGCGCGGCGAGAAGTCGGATCCGCCTTTGGCGCCACCCATAGGGAGGGTAGTCAATGCATTTTTGAATGTCTGCTCGAAGCCGAGGAATTTAAGGATTGAGAGGTTGACGGATGCATGGAAACGGATGCCGCCCTTGTACGGGCCGATGGCGTTGTTGAATTGTACGCGGTAGCCGATATTGTTCTGAACCTCGCCTTTGTCATCGAGCCATGTCACGCGGAAGGTGACGATACGGTCAGGCTCGACCATGCGCTCTATGATTTTGTTCCTTTCAAATTCAGGGTGCTGGTTATAGACGTCCTTTACTGAAAGGAGCACTTCCTTGACTGCCTGCAGATACTCCTTTTCGCCGGGGTGTTTTGCCTCCAGATTGCTGATGATGGTATTGATGTCCATGATTTCTATAAATTAGGTTAACGTATATAGAAAATATTATTCATTATTTTACCGGCAATGTCAGCCGATATCTTTTATGCAAATATAACGTTTTAATTTTAAGCTTTGCAAAAGATTTCAAAGAATTTTTTTTGTCAAAAAAGATGGCACCAATCAATAATTTTTATTTTTGGCAAGATATTTGCAACAATGTTTGTTATCTTTGCATAAACATGAATTTTGTATGGCAGAAAACGATATTTTAAATAAAAAAGAATTATTCGAAAAATTAATTTCGCAGGGCCGTCTCCATGAAGCGATCGTCATGCTGAAATCCATTTCGGAGAAAAAGATGCTGTGGGAAGTGACTGACCGCATCACCCGTGTGGAGGAGGCATACCGTTATATGCTGCGATATGCAATGGATGGTGTGGCCGACCCTCACCGTGACATTATATACAATAATATAAAGGAGGATCTGCGGGTAATCTATGACCGTCTGACCCGGCTTGTCAACACTCAATCGGGTTCGTCGATATATTATACTACAATACGGGCGGGGAAAGTGCAGCCAGTGTCAGAGGCTATCGGCCGATACCGCAGGATATTACAGTCGAATGACGCGTTTTCGGTAGCTGCCGGTGTGGCGCAGGGTGCGTCGACGCTTGAGATTGAGGCGGCGGAGACAGCGTTGTTTGAGAGCGCATGGGTCAGTTTCCCGTATTCGGCCGATGATGAGAAAGCATTGAATCTCCTGCTGGACGATGCGTCGATACCGGGGCATGTGAAAATACTCACCGTATCGGCGATAATGCTCGGCAGCTTTGAATTTTTTGACAGCAGACGCGCGATTGTGCTTGCCAATACATATGCGTCTGATTCAGCCGACGAGCAACTTAAGATGACGGCACTGACGGCACTGTTGCTTTTGCTTTATGTGAATCGCGGCAAAGAGTTGCCTTCGGATGTAGCGGCACGAATAGATGCGTTGCGTGATATTCCGGGATGGTCGTCGGATATAAAGACGGTGTATCTGGAGCTGATACGTACGCGCGATACCGAACGCATTGCATCAAAACTGCGCGATGAGATAGTTCCCGAGATGATTAAGATGAAACCGGAAATCGACAAACGCATCAAGACCGGTTTCGGAGAGGGTATCGACCCTTCGGAGCTTGAAGAGAATCCGGAATGGCAGGAATTTCTTGACTCGTCGGGCATAGCGGACAAGATGAAAGAGCTTTCGGAGATACAGGAGGAGGGTGGTGATGTGCTTATGGGCACATTCTCGCAACTCAAATCGTATCCATTCTTTTATAATCCGGCTAACTGGTTCCGGCCGTTCCATTCCGACAATTCGGTAGTGGCGCAGCTCGGCGATGATACCAATGTGTTCGGCGAACTTATCGCGCAGTCGTTTTTCATGTGTGACAGCGACAAATACTCTTTTGTGCTGGCTTTCGCTTCGATGCCCGAGGCGCAGCGCAATATGATGATTTCGCAGATAAAGGCGCAGAATATAAATGCGGCCGAAATACAGAATGCATCGCTTAACCTGTCGACGGATACCCGCAAGAATATCGTGAACAAGTATGTGCAGAATCTGTACCGTTTCTTCCGGCTGTTCCGACGCAAGGATGATTTCCGAAATCCGTTCGCTTCCGAGATTAATCTTATCGAGGTGAAACCGCTGCAGTCCGACTTCCTGGAAGACTCTACGCTCCAGCTTGTCGGCGAGTTTTATTTCAAGCACAAATATTATAAGGAGGCGTTCGGAGTGTTCAAACTTCGGGAGGCACACATATTCCCTGACGCGACGCTTTATCAGAAAATGGGATATTGCCGGCAGAGACTTGGGGATATAGAGCAGGCTATTACTTATTATGAGCAGTCGGAATTGCTTACGGGAAACAATGCGTGGACTACAAAACGTCTGGCAGTGGCTCACAAACAGCTTGGCAATTATGCCGAGGCGCTTGATTGTTTCCGCCGTCTTGACACGATGCAGCCTGACAGGTTTTCAACCGTGATGAATATAGGACAGTGCCTTATGGCTCTCGGAAAATATGAAGATGCGGCAAAGGCATTCTATAAGGCGCAGTATCTTGACGAAAATTCCGACAAGCCGATGAGACCGCTTGCGTGGTCGCTTCTGATGCAGAAAGATTTCGATGGCGCGCAGAATATATATGACCGTATAATCGATGCCGGTGCGCAGCCGCTCGATTATCTGAACCGCGGACATGTGGCACTCGCCCGGCAGGATTACCGTACTGCGATTTCATATTACAACAAATTTATAACAGCATCACCCGACCGGTGGGCAGGATTTATCAGGGAGATTTCGGACGACCGCGAGGCGCTCAGACGGCTCGGTGTCGACGAAAAAATACTTCCTTTAGTGATTGATGCGGTAAGATACGTTGAATAATATAATAATATAAAACTATAAAACGAAACAATCATGGTAATACAAAGATGGCAAACAGTATTTCTGTTTATTGCGACAGTGCTGATGGCGCTGTTCACTTTCATGCCGTTCGCATCGGCGACTGTTGATTCACAAGTGGCAAATCTGCATCCGAAGGATTTCCCGGTTTATTTAATCCTTAATCTTCTGATTGCAGTACTTCTTTTCCTTGCGATATTCATGTACCGAAATTTAAAACTTCAGAAAAAAGTAGCGTTGCTTTCGATGCTCCTGATGTGCTGCTCGGCTGTGTGCGGAGGATTCCTTCTCTATGGTCCGAACGCACCTGAAGGCGCTGTCGAGCTTGTATGGGCAGGCGGCATACTTCTGCTGGTCGGCGCATTGATATTTGCCATTCTGGCATACAGGGGTATCGGTAAGGACCAGCGCACGCTGTCGTCATACGACCGTATCAGATAAATAACCATATGATAAAATAAAAATGGCAGCGTCGATTGATGCTGCCTTTTTATTTTATCAGTTACCGATATTCGGGTATGTATTGCGGTAGATGGGATTATTGACCGAGATACGTTTTGAGGAGACGGCTTTTCTGTCCTTTGAGACGGCGTATAGCTTTCTCTTTGATCTGACGCACGCGCTCACGGGTAAGGTCGAATTTGGCGCCTATTTCCTCAAGTGTCATTTCCTGACAGCCGATGCCGAAGAACATGCGGAGGATGTCGCTTTCGCGTTCGTGAAGCTGCTTGAGCGCACGGTCAACCTCTTTGGAGAGTGATTCCTGATTGAGGAACGAGTCGGCGGAAGGGGAGTCGTCGTTGGGGATGACATCAAGAAGACTGTTGTCCTCGCCGTCGGCAAAAGGAGCGTCGACCGATACGTGACGGCCCGATACTTTCAGCGTGTCGGCAATCTTGTCGACTGGCACGTCGAGAGTTTCGGCAAGCTCCTCGGGTGAGGGACGTCGCTCGTTCTCCTGCTCGAATTTCGACAGGGCTTTGCTGATTTTATTGAGAGAACCGACCTGATTGAGAGGCAGACGTACTATACGCGACTGCTCGGCAAGAGCCTGAAGAATTGACTGGCGTATCCACCATACGGCGTATGATATGAATTTGAAACCACGGGTTTCGTCAAATTTCTGTGCGGCCTTGATAAGTCCGACATTACCCTCGTTGATAAGGTCGGGGAGGCTCAGGCCCTGATTCTGGTATTGCTTGGCTACCGATACCACGAAACGAAGGTTGGCGCGTGTGAGTTTGTCGAGAGCGTGCTGACGCTCGGCCTCGCTGCCATTGCGTATCATCTGGGCGAGTTCTACTTCTTCTTCGACAGTTATCAACTCTTCGCGTCCTATCTCCTGCAGGTATTTGTCGAGAGATGCACTTTCGCGATTGGTAATCGATTTGGTAATCTTCAGTTGTCTCATATTCTATCGATAGTTTTTACAAACTGCAAATTTATAAAATAATAATGAATTTATAACATTCAAACTATGAAAATAACGCGACGATTAACCAAATATTGCATTTTTAACATAACTTATTAACGTTATGAAGCAGGCGGGTACCGTGGCATAATGCACATGGTACCCGCCTGTGTTGTTATCTCCGCAATGCGGATATTGACAGTTATAAGTTGCTTATCATTTATATTTCGCCCATTTGATCAGCTCCTTGATGTTGGGCTTCTTGCCGTACATGAATATGCCTACGCGGTATATCTTGGCGGTAAACCAGATTATGACCACAATAGACGCGTAGAGTATGGCCAATGATGTCAGGATTTCTCCTACCGGCACTCCAGAGGGTATGCGCGCCATCATTATCATCGGTGCTGTAAACGGTATCATCGATAGTATCGTGGCAAGCGATGAGTCGGGATTCTGACCTATCGTCATGGCGAACATCAGTCCGACAATCACCGGTACGATACAGAACACCTGCAGCTGTGCGCCATCCTGCGCATTGTCGACCGATGCGCCGATAGCGGCATAGAGTGAGGCATAAAGCATGAAGCCGCCGATAAGGAAGAGTATCAGATAACCGAATATGGAGAAGATGTAGCTGAGAGAACTGAGCATCGCCATCACCTGAAGTACGCCGAGATCGGTGGTCGCGGTGGCGGGATTGAGCGTACCGGCCTTAAGTGCGGCAAGTTCGGCAAACATCTGGTCGCCTGCGATGCCGGGGAGTACAAAGGTGATGAATCCGCCGATCAGCAGCGCCCATATAATCACCTGGGTTATGGCTACGGCTCCGATGCCGATTATTTTGCCGAGCATGAGATGTGTCGGCTTGATTGAGGTGACGATTATCTCAAGAACGCGGTTGTTTTTCTCCTCGATGATGCTCATCATTACAAGCTGGCCGTAAATGATAATGAACATATAGAGGATGAATGACATGGCGATGCCAATGAGGTAGCTTGTCAGTGAATTGGATGAAGATTCGTTGCCCTGGTCATCGATTTTATGCGAGCTGATTACGACATCGGCCTCGACTTCGCCGAGCACCTCTTTCAGGTTGCCGAGCTGCAGATCCTCGAGACGGCGTGCCTCGATGGCGTTCTTGATGTCATCCTTAATCAATGCCTCGGCCTCGATTGAACCGCCTCCGCGGTGATAGAGCGATACTGAGGTGGAATTTTCGATAATATCCTCACCGATGACAAGGAATGTGTTGACCTCGGTATCGGTCTTGAGGGAATCGGCGGGGAGGGGTGAGATTGCATACGGCAGTGAATAGTGGTCGATAAGATACGGGGCGATTTTTCCCGAGTTGTCAACCACGGTAATGGTCTCCGGTGCGCTTCCGATGCCGCTCAGCAGTGCGGGCGCGAACATCAGGGCCAGCATGACCACCGGCATGAGCAGAGTGGTGAATATAAATCCTTTTTTGCGTACGCGTTGCGTATATTCGCGGCTTATTACGAGTAATATATTGTTCATGACTTGCGGTTATTGTTTTCAACTGATGTAATGAATATCTCGTCCATCGACGGTAGGTCGGCGGAGAATGAACTTAACGCCACGGTATCGTTGGCAGTGGCGATAAGGTCGTGGAGGCTTGTGCCGGGAGCGAAGCGGAGAGTCATGCGGGTGTTGCCCTCGTCGGTCTTTTCCGACGCTATGTTTGACACGACGCTGTCGCCGAATGCCGTAAGAAGGGTGCGCTCGTCGCCGGCGAAAGTGAACTGATAGCGGTCGGACCCGAAGCGGCGGCGTATCTCGTTGACATTACCGGTCAGGATATTGTGCGACTTGTTTATCAGAGTGATTTCATCGCAAAGAGTCTCTACCGATGCCATGTTATGGGTCGAGAATATTATTGTAGCACCGTTTTTTCGGAGCTCGAGTATCTCGTCTTTCAGCAGTTTCGCGTTAATCGGGTCGAATCCTGAGAACGGTTCATCGAAAATCAACAGCTTCGGGTTGTGAAGCACCGTGATGATGAACTGCACTTTCTGTGCCATACCTTTTGACAGTTCTTCCACTTTTTTATTCCACCACTCCGAGATGCCGAATTTGTCGAACCAATGATGCAGTTGTGCCGAGGCGTCATGTTTTGACATGCCTTTGAGTCGGGCGAAAAACATAGCTTGTTCGCCTACCTTCATCTTTTTGTAAAGACCGCGTTCTTCGGGGAGGTAACCTATGGAATTTACATCGTTTTGAGTCAGTTGATGACCGCAGAAATAAACTGTACCTGAGTCGGGAGCCGTGATGTGGTTGATGATGCGGAGCAATGTGGTCTTTCCGGCTCCGTTGGGTCCCAGAAGACCGTAGATGCATCCTTCGGGCACTGTGAGCGATACGTCATCAAGAGCCTTGTGGCCTACGAATTGTTTGGAAACGTGTTCTACTTTTACTATATCCATGCTTTTGACAATAATTGATTTCTTCTTATTGGAATACCATTAAAACATATATTATGCGCAAAGATAAGCAATATGTAACAAAAAAAATGCCGGTAATGGAAATTTTCTCCATTATCGGCATTGATTGAGGATTTGTAATATTCGTTGGTGTAGATGTGTGGATAATCTTACTGGGCAATGTCGACGGCATAATATACCTTGCGCGGAGAGCCCGGATATACACCGGAGATGAACATTACATGGTCATACTCGTCGCTTGAGATAATGGCGTCGTAGAGTTTCTTCATGTCGTCGGCCGACTTTACGTAGACGTTGTTGATGTCAACGATTATGAATCCGTCACGTATGCCTGCTTTCCTGAATTTACCGTCGGTGATGTCGGTCACCTGCAGTCCGGAGGGTATGCGTAGTTTGGCAAGAGTGCTTTCGTCGACTTCCTTGAAGTTGCATCCTAAGGTCGATACATCGTTTTTCGTAGTGATTTCGCTGTCGCCCTTGGCATTCTTCAGTGTCACGTCAATATTCCGGCGTTTGTTGTCGCGGATTACCGACAAAGTGATTGTGTCGCCGGGACGGTGCTTGGCGATTTCTTCCTGAAGCTGTCCGGTAGTGGTGGTGGAATTTCCGTTGATTGAAGTGATGACATCGTTGGGAAGGATGCCTGCTTCGTCGGCGCTGCTGCCTTCGACTACTTCGGCAACAAAGATACCTGCCGGTACGGCTGTGATGTTATTCTCCTTGGCTACCTGCGGATTGAGTTCGGTAAATGATACCCCGAGAAGTGCGCGCTGCACGGTGCCGTATTTCTCGATGTCGTCAACAATCTTGCTGACAATTGATGTCGGTATTGCGAAAGAGTTGCCGGCATAGTTGCCTGTCTGCGAATAGATGGCGGTGTTGATGCCTACGAGTTCGCCGTTGAGATTGACGAGTGCGCCGCCCGAGTTGCCTGGGTTGACGGCTGCATCGGTCTGTATGTACGACTCGACGCTCTGACGCGAGCGGTAGCCGGTGGTCGATGAGATATTGCGCGCTTTGGCGCTGACGATACCGGCCGTTACGGTTGATGTGAATCCGAAGGGATTGCCCACGGCGAGCACCCACTCGCCCACGCGGAGGTTTTCTGAATCGCCCATCGTGATTGCCTGGAGGCTGTCGGCGTCGATTTTTATTACGGCAAGGTCGGTGGTGGCGTCGGTGCCGATGACAGTCGCGTCAAACGAGCGGTTGTCGTTAAGCGTGACCTCCAGTCGGTCGGCGCCGTCGATTACGTGGTTGTTGGTTATGATGAGACCGTTGTCCTTGATGATGACGCCCGAGCCGAGTCCGCTCTGGCGCATCTGCGGCTCCTCTTTGGCGCCCTCTTTCTCTTTGCGCTGCGGCTGCTGTCGGCGGGGCTGGCTCGGACCGAAGAAAAATTCAAAGAACGGATCGCCCTCAAACGGATTGAAACCGCCCATGTCGGAACTGCGCCGCTGCGGTGTAGGCTTTACGTAGCTTTTGATTGAAACTACAGAATTGACTGTGGCTTCGGCCGCGCGGGTAAAATCAACGTTCTCAAATGCCGATGCTGTGGTTGTTGCGCCGACAAGAAGAGCCGGTACAAATATTTTCCTTGAAAAATCTTTCAAATTCATTGCAATAAAAATTTTTGATAAATCGTTGATGAATTAGGTATGTGCAAATATAACGATAAAAAATAGAGATTATGTGCGAAATTGTTACACTTAAATATATTTAATATTACACCCCTGTGATTTAAATCAAATTTTATTAAATTTGTGTAATCAATCATAATGAGAACTACGGCGCGCACTTTATTGAAGCTTCTCCTTCTGTCGGCAATGGCAATAGGGATAGCGGGATGTCACTCTTCCAGGAAAACGGTAAGAGGGAATAGCGGCGTGCCTGTCCGTAAGGTCGACTATAAGGAAATGAAGTCGGACGTGGAGTCACGTCATTACGATACTCCGCAGATTGGGGCATTGGTGGCGGAAGCTGCACGCTGGCTCGGGGTACCGTATAAATATGCCGGCAATGATAAAAAGGGGGTCGACTGTTCGGGGCTGACCTCGCAGGTGTTTCTCAAGACGCTCAATGTGAAGATGCCGCGCAGCTCGCGCGAACAGCAGCAGTGGTGCACCAATATCAGGAAAGAAAATCTTCAGCCCGGCGACCTCGTATTCTTTGCTACCGGCTCAAATCGCAACCGGGTGAGCCACGTAGGACTCTATATCGGCAACGGCGACATCATACACGCCTCGTCGTCGCGCGGCGTCATCATAAGCAATCTCACTGAAAACTATTATCTGAAACGCTACCATTCATCGGGGCGCCCCGATGTAATCCATCAGATTTATGCCTCCGCCAAGCGCGACGGTAAAAAGAAAAACAAATCCAAAAACAAATCCAAAAACAAATCAAAAAACAAATCAAAAAATACCGAAACTAAAAGCAATCCAGTTACGCCAGATAAAAACAGCGGGAACGTAACCCTGACCCCTCCCGTCGGCACTCCGACAATCTCAGTGGACGAACTGATAGAAATGCAGGTTGACTCCATTGCCGCCTCCATCGAGAACACCGAGAACACCGAAATCCCCGCAACTCCGGCTCCACGTCCCATACCGGCTAAGCCAACCTCACCCGCAGTGTCTCCAGTGACAGCCTCTCCAACTCCGGAAATTCCTATTCCCTCAATTACCACCGAAGAACCAACGGATACTATCTTCAATCAGTTTTTTGATTAGATAGGTAATGTTAAAAGTTGGGAAGGATGCTGTATCGGGAGAAAAATGTGTACCTTTGCAGTCCGAAAACAGCTTAGATTATATATAATAATGAAACGGGGATTGTTTGCACTGTCATTGGGTACTTTCGGGCTTGGCATTACGGAATATGTAATGATGAGCATTTTGCCGGATTTGGCAAATGGACTTGGCGTGTCGATAACACAGGCCGGCCACTTGATATCGTCATATGCGCTCGGCGTTTGTGCCGGGGCTCCGCTATTCGCGGTTTTAATGCGCAACATGCCGCTGAAAAAAGGATTGTTGCTGCTGATGGTATTATATGTTATCGGAAATCTTGCATTTGCCTTGAGTCCGGGATACTATTTTGCATTGGCAAGCCGCTTTGTGGCCGGATTGCCTCATGGCGCGTATTTTGGAACAGGGGCACTCGTTGCGAGCCGGATTGTTTCAAAAGATAGGGCGACTTCCGCTGTCGCTATGATGGTGATGGGGATGACGGTGGCAAATCTTGTCGGAATTCCGGCCGGCAGCATAATCGGCAATATGTTGAATTGGCGATATATTTTCCTGTTTACAACCTTATGGGGAATCGTGACATTTTATATGCTTCATAGGCTTGTACCTGATATCGGCAGCCTTCCTAAAAGCAATATCAAATCGCAGTTCCGCTTCTTGAAATCTATTTTGCCGTGGTTGCTTATTTTTACTACCATGCTGTGTAACGGAGGAATATTCTGCATGTACAGTTATGTGTCTCCGCTGATGTCGGAAGCGAGTATGAATGTGGCGTATATGCCCGGCTTAATGGTATTGGTCGGGGGCGGAATGTGCCTTGGAAACTATCTCGGTGGGGTAATGGGGGATAAGTACACGCCACCACGTACCGTGCAATATATTGCCATAACGATGGTAATCGCTCTTGTTTCGATATTCTTTGTCGCTTCAAATGAGTATCTTACCGCGATGGCGGTTGTCCTGTCTGCCACATGTCTGTTTGCCGTCTCACCGGCTATGCAGTTATTGCTGATAGAATATTCTCCCGGAGGCGAACTGATGGGAGGCGCAATGGTGCAGATGGCATTTAACTTCGGTAATGCTCTCGGAGCGTATTTTGGCGGTTTGCCTATTGCTGCGGGATACGAGGCCAAATGGTCGTCGCTTGTAGGTGCGGCTTTTTCGTTACTCGGTGTCGGTTTTATTTTGTATTTCAAATTCCGGGCCGGCAAGAGATGTGGGGCGTAATGGCTTGTTTACAGCAGTTTACCGGTCGAATAATTAATCTTCTAATTGTAAAAAAAAGACCTGCCGAGAGCGGAATTGCTCCCCCGAGGCAGGTCTTGCAAGCTGAGATTCGGGTAAATATCCTGATAATTTATTATCTCTTTATATTATAAGTCGCAAAGGCTTATAAATGTTTGGCATGATAATAAATTATTGTTGATATCTGTTAGTGACGGTCCTTGTAACCCTGGTGCTCGTATTTGAGCGTGAGGGTAGGCTGGTCGCAAACTTCAGCGGGACCGAAATACTGGATGGGACCGGGATAGATGTAGTCGGTGTTGAAGGCCCAGTCGTCGCGCATTGATGTGAATTTCTGGAAGGGAGCGTCGTCGAGACGGACGAGTGCCTTTTGGATAACGGGCTTCATTTCACCGTGACGGCGTTCCATGTTCATCATCATGGTAATAGGAATACCGCCGGGAATCCACTGAACGGCCGGTTTGGTGAGTTTGCGTACCGACGAGATATAACCGGTCACGCCTGCGTTGATAAGGCATGATGCGTTGAATCCGAGTGCGTAGCAGTAGTCTGCGTCGAAGTTAGAGGGGTCGGCGCAACGGCCTTCGTAACCGAAGAAGTGGTGAAGAGCGGCGAATTTACCGTTGTAGTTGCCCTCTTCGGCCATCTTGGCGAGGCGTTTGCCTACCATCTCGCTGAGGAGTTTCTCGGTCTCGATGAGTGAAACCTGTACGTTGCCGTGGGGGTCGCGGTCGAGTGAGAGCTGACGTGCGACGCCTTCGGGAAGCGAAGCGTAGATAGCGGCATTGGCGGCCGACAGGTGGTCGATGATATACTGACGCTGGTCGGCTGCGTCGACAGCTGCAAACTCGTCGGCATTCTTGGCGAGCAGGTCGTTGAGCTCGGCGATGAGCTTCTTGACTGCGGGAATGAATTCGATAAGACCCTCGGGGATGAGGACTGTACCGAAGTTGTTGCCGCGTGCGGCACGTTCGGCCACGATGCCTGCGATGTAGTTGACAACATCGTCAAGCGACATGTTTTTGGCTTCAACCTCTTCAGAGATGATGCAGACGTTGGGCTGGGTCTGAAGTGCGCACTCGAGTGCGATATGCGATGCCGAACGGCCCATCAGTTTGATGAAGTGCCAGTATTTCTTTGCCGAGTTACAGTCGCGCTGTATGTTACCGATTACTTCTGAGTAAACTTTAGTAGCGGTGTCAAAGCCGAATGATGTCTCGATAACATCGTTCTTGAGGTCGCCGTCGATAGTCTTGGGGCAGCCGATTACCTGTACGCCGGCACCGATTTCCTTGTAGTATTCGGCGAGGATAGCGGCGTTGGTGTTTGAGTCGTCGCCGCCGATGATTACGAGAGCCGAGATGTTGAGTTCGCGAAGTATCTCGAGACCTTTGTCAAACTGCTCTTTTTTCTCAAGTTTGGTACGGCCTGAACCGATGATGTCGAAACCGCCGGTGTTGCGGAATTCGTTTATGATATTGGAAGTAAGCTCTACATACTGATGGTCAACGAGACCGCCGGGACCCATGAGGAAGCCGTAGAGGCGGCTCTCCTTGTTGATTTTCTTGATACCGTCGAAAAGACCTGAGATGACGTTGTGTCCGCCGGGAGCCTGACCGCCGGAAAGGATGACGCCTACATTGATGGGCTTGCGGGCTGCGGGAGCCGGGTCCTTTTCAAATTTGAGTTCGGGAAGACCGTAAGTGTTGGGGAAAAGTTTTTTGATTTCTTCCTGGTCGGCAACCGAGTGGGTGGGCTGACCTTCTACTGCTTTGACCGCGCCGGTCAATACAATCGGCAACTTGGGCTGATACGTTGCACGAGCTTTTTGCAGAGCACTTTTTTCCATGTTTTATTTTTTGATAGTTAGAAATATATTACGTTGGAAACTTTCCACAAAGTTACAAATAAAATAGCAAAAAGAGGATATTTTGCTTGTATTTTTTAACAATGACACGGCAAAATTTAATAAATTTTTACCCGGTATTTCATGACGGCTGTCTCGCTGCCGGACGCGCGACTGATACCAGCATGTCATCAATTTTGAAATATTGCTTTGCCAGACGCATTATTTCGGTTGATGTCAGGGAGTTGACGGCTTCAATCTGTTTTTCGAAATAGTTTGGCGGAGTACCCGTGTGGAAATGTGAGATATGATGGTCCATGATGGAGAACGGCGTATCGAGGATGGCTGCAAGCGAAGTCATTGCGTTGTTCCTGACAATGGAAAGTTCTTCGTCGGGCATCAGCTCGTCGCACATGCGGAGCATCTCTTTTTTTACCTCCGCGATGACAGGCTCGACATATTGCGGAGCTGTGTTTGTGAGTACGGATATTACGCCCCCCTCGCGGTAGCCGAGCAGGTTGGCCTGTATGCCGTAAGTGTAGCCTTTCTCCTCGCGGATATTGGCCATGAGTCGGCTTCCGAAGTATCCGCCAAGGGCCATTACCGCAAGCCGCAGCGGGATATAGTCGGGATGGGTGCGGTCGATTGTCTGGATGGATATGGCAATCGCGGCCTGATGTTCGGTATCCACGTCGCAGGTCTCGGTTCTCCCTCCGTGAAGAGGTCCCATCGGTATGACACGCAGAGTGGAGTCCGGAGTTTCCGTATAATCAAGCCGGGCGAAGAAATCGGTTATCTCCGGAAGAATTTCTGAGATGTCGCCTGTCACAAACACTTTAGGCGCCTGTGAGAATGCGAGGGTATAGGCTGCGCGTATGTCATCATCAGTAAGCGCGTCTATCTCATCGGCATTGAGCGTGCGGCACATAGGATGCTTTTCGCCGAATACCATCTTCTTGTCAATCTGCGACGCCACGTATGAGACGTTTTTTTGCGACAGCAGGTAGCGGGCCTTATGCTTGTCGCGCAGAGTCATGAACTCTTTCTCAGGAAAGACCGGCGAGCAAAGTATCTCCTTCAATAATGGCAGAAGGCTGACTGTCGACTTATTGAGCGACCATAGGGCTACCGAGGTGTTGTGTGATAAAGCCTCGCTTTTCAGCCACGCGCCGTGATAGTCGAGAGTTTCTGAAATCAGGCTGCCTGAATATAATGCGGTTCCTTCCCGCAGCAGTTGCGTCGCCAACTGGAGCGCGTCGGGCACGGGTGTCTCCATGAGTCCGGAGGAATAGCTGACCGTGATGCGGTTGATTGGCTGGTCGCCGGCATCAAGGGCATACAGCTCGATTCCGTTGGGGAGACGTGTGACTACTGGATGCGGTATTACGAGTGGCGGAAATCCTTTTACGGGCGGTTCTTTGGTGCGGTCGATGGAAGTGGTCATTGGGACTAATCGAGCAGATTGTTTTCAGATGCGAATTTAATTGCCGCCTCAAGGTCGGCGGGAGTGTCGATACCTATTGTCGGATGCTCAGTTACGGCTACCTTGATTTTGTATCCGTTGTCAAGCCAGCGCAACTGCTCGAGTGATTCAGCGATTTCATGGCTTGAACGGGGGAGTGCCGTGACCTGCGAGAGGACTTCGCGCCGATAGGCATAGACGCCGACGTGGGAATAGAATGTGGTTTTGTCCAGCCATTCCTTCCATTCCGCCCCTCTCACGTACGGGATAATCGAACGCGAGAAATAGAGCGCCTGCATATTTCGGGAAAAAACAACTTTCACCAGGTTGGGGTCGAAGAGAGCCTCGAACCCTTTGGCGGCGTCAAATTTGCGAGCCAGTGTCGCTATATGCGTATCGGCATCGTCGAAGCATGATTTCAGGTCGGTAATCTGCTGTGGATTGATAAACGGTTCGTCGCCCTGTACGTTTATCACTACATCTGACTTACAGCCGATGAGCCGCACGGCTTCGTTGATACGGTCGGTACCGCTCGGGTGGTCGGGCGATGTCATCACCACATTGGCGCCGATACGGGTGCATTCATCGTAGATGCGCTGGTCGTCGGTGGCTACCCAGACATCGTCGACCGCTTTTTTTACTTGGCCATATACACGGCTTATCATGCTTTGGGCTCCGATGCGGGCGAGAGGTTTGCCCGGAAAACGCGTCGAAGCGTAGCGCGCGGGAATTATTGCTGTGAATGTGAGATTGTTCATTTCTTTGATTTTAAGAGTGTCGGTATCATACAGAAACCGATTAGCAAATATACATAATATGTGAATATTCGCCAAATTATGGCTATTACCATCATTATCGGTCCGGAAATGAAGTCGGAATAATATGTCTTGAAAAGCATCTCGCTGACTCCGCTTCCGCCGGGAGTCGGGGTGAAGGTCAGCAATGCCCATACGACGAACTGGCGTCCTAAGACTGTCAGCTGGTCGGCCTCGGGTATGAACGCGAGCATCAGCGCATTGACTACCGCAAAACGTGAAATCCATGAAACGACTGTGGCGGCAATCGGAGCAGCCCACCATTTCAGCGGTTTTCCCCGCAATTCTCCGGAAGTGGAAATGAGGCTTTCGTTGAGCTCGTCTATCGATTTTCGCCATCGGCGTAATATAGGGAGGGAAAATATTTTGGAAAGAATCATGGCGATAGTGGCCGGTGATTTAAAAATGCCGATATACAGCACGATTGTAATCAGGCACAACACACCGTAGACAATCCAGAACAGCACCTGCAAGTCGTGTGCCGCCGCACCATGGGCGAATCCGAACAGGGATGACGGTGGAATCAGAATGAAAAGCAGCGGACAGAATATCATGAAGAAACCTTCGTCGAGCATCAGTGTGGTCAATGTGATGGCCGTGGCGCGCCCGAGTTTTATTCCCTCGCGTTGCATGAACACCATTGACAATGCGCTTCCGCCGACCGAAGTAGGGGTGATGGCCGAGGTAAACTCGCAAAGCATTGTAACCTTGGCCGACGATTTCCATGACAGCCTGCGGTCGGAGAGGAGATGAAACCGCCATGCCAGACCGAAGTCGCGGCCGAATACCGACAACAGCGCAAGCAAAAGTCCCGTCACGACTTCCGGCGTGAATTTTATTTCCCTGAGGGTGTTTATGTCAAACTCGCGGCCGAAAAGCCATACGATAACACCTATCCCGATTGCTACCGGAATAAGGATTTTAAGCATGAGTTTACTGCGGCTGCCTAATTCCATCAATGGATTGGGTTGACTGGTCGGAGGATAACGTGAACAGACGCGGAAGTAACGGACTAACGACTTATGGCGTTCAGTATCTCTGCAGTGGCGGCAACGGGGTCGGGAGCATCGGTAATCTGTCGTGAAACGGCAAATCCGTTGACACCGGCCTGTTTCAATTCTGAAAGCTCAGTATGTGAAAAGCGTCCTCTCGCTACGATATGTATTTCAACTTTCTCTTTTCTGACCTCGTTTACAATCTCGCGTATGGTCGGAATGCCGTGCCGGTCGTCGAAATCAAGCACTGCATAGTCAATGTCAAGACCTCTCAGCGCAATGATGTCGGCAGCCGTGTCGGCGTCAACACCGATTACGGCGTGTGGCCCGAGCAGTTCGCGCGCTTCGGCAGGCTTCATATCGTCTTTTTTCAGGTGCACTCCATGTATGCGCATTTCCTTGGCAAGCTCCACATCCGAGTCGGCCATCAGGAACACTTCGCTTTCTTCGCACATGGGCTGTAGCTCCTGAAGAACTTCCTTTTGCGTGGTATTCTCAGGCAGGCTTTGCGAAACCTGAATCCAAAGGCAACCGCCCTCGATGGCCATCTGGGCTTCTTCTGCAATACTGTATTTGACTGACGCGGATGTTATGAACTGAAGCATGGTATCTTATAGTTGGAAATACGTTTCTTGTAATTAAACAAAAAGCTGCCTAAAAAGTTAGACAGCTTGAAATTTTGGGGGTGAAATGTGGGTTTCGAACCCACGACCTTCGGAACCACAATCCGACGCTCTAACCAGCTGAGCTAATTTCACCATCTGTATATGTTAATCTCAAATTCACTTGAAATCTTTAGTTGTTGACTTGTGATTTTGATTTCAACGCTGCAAAGGTACGAATAATTTTTTAATTCGCAATACTTTTGGTTAAAATTTTTACACTGAAATATGCTTTTAATTTGCGTAAAAATTCGACATACTTATTATCTGGTTGCATTATAAGCTGTTACGTTTTTATTGTGACTGTCGAATATTTTGCTCGCCGATGATACGAACGCATCCCTGTTTGATATTACCGATGCGGGGAGTGGTGTCATTGTTGTCTCGCCGGAGGTTTGCTCGGGCACAGGAGTCGACGTGAACACGGCGTGGTCGGCAGGGTAGAGCACAAAGTTAGTACCCGGTTTTGTAGGAGGTACGGTAAATACCAGCTGATAGCTCAGATTATCTACGTAGGCACGTCCTGCTTGATCTCGTTTTAAAGTCACGCGTGATACGGCTCCTCCCCGTGTATCGCGTGTCTTCATATTGGATATGAAGTTGCCGAGGGAATAGAATATGGCTGTCTTGCGGCCCGTAGCCGGATTGTCGACCAGTTCCATCGGCTGTATGACATGCGGATGACCGCCGAATATTATATCGACACCTTGGTCACACAGCCATTTTGCAAGACTTTTCTGGCTGTTGTTGGGCAATAGTTTGTATTCATCGCCCCAATGTACTGCAACACACAGTATTTCCGCTCCCGCATTGCGCGTGGCGATAATATCTCCGGCTATGACTTCCCGATTGATATAATCGACTACGGCATCGCCTTGAACTTCTATTCCGTTTGTCCCGTAAGTGTAATTAAGAAATCCGACTTTAAATCCCTTTATATTTACGACAAAGGGGATTTCTTTCGCACGGGAAGACGCGTTTTTATATGTCCCGATATGCGATATAGTCATTGAATCGAGAGTCGCGACCGTACGTTTCAGCCCGCGGTCGCGAGCGTCAAGCGTATGATTGTTGGCCGTAAGGAACAGGTCGAACCCGCTTTGGGCAAGAGCTTCCGCATAGCTGTCGGGAGCATTGAAGCAAGGGTAGCCGCGGTAGGGGCGTCCTCCAAGCGGAGTCTCCAGATTGACAATAGCGTAATCCGCGTTGCTGACAATCTCTTTTACCGGTTCGAAACATTCCGTGAAACTGTAAGTGCCGTCACCGCACGAAGCCGCGTCAAGCTGAGCCTTATGCTGCATGGCATCGCCGGCAAAAAGCAGAACGGCTTCGGTTTGCGTCAGAACGGCCAAGACCGTCTTTGACAGGCTTGCGATTAACGAAAGAAGCATCGGGAACTACCGGTTGAAATTTCTAAAACTGGTTATTTCGTGCCTGGTGTTATTTAAATAACTGCCCGTCGGCGGCAAGAAGGGTATTCTTCATAAGGGAGGCGATTGTCATTGGTCCCACGCCGCCCGGCACCGGAGTGATATATGCACATTTAGGCGCGACATTTTCGAAATCTACATCGCCGCATAGACGGAATCCGCTTTTTCTCGAAGCATCGGGCACGCGGGTTGTACCGACATCAATAATGGTTGCGCCGTCTTTCACCATGTCGGCCGTTACAAATCCGGGCTGTCCCAGGGCTGCAATTATAATATCGGCTGTGCGGCATATCTCTTTTATGTCGGGAGTGGCCGAATGGCATACGGTGACGGTTGCGTTGCCGGGATAGCCTTTCTGCATCATCAGGGTTGCAACAGGTTTGCCGACGATATTGCTTCGTCCGAGTACTACGCAATGTTTCCCTTTGGTCGGTATTTCATAGCGGGCGAGAAGTTCGAGAATGCCGGCAGGAGTAGCCGAATGGAAACATGGCAGGCCAATCGACTGGCGGCCGACATTAATCGGATGGAAGCCGTCGACATCTTTTCTGTAATCAATGGCTTCTATCACTTTTTGCTCCGATATATGTTTAGGAAGCGGCAACTGCACTATGAAGCCGTCGACTTCCGGGTCTTTATTAAGGGAATCGACAATCGAAAGCAACTCATCCTCGGTGATGTCGTCTTCGCGGCGGATAAGGGTTGACTTGAAACCGCAAGCCTCGCAGGCTTTTACTTTATTGGCTACGTATGTCTCGGAACCGCCGTCGTGGCCCACCAGTACGGCTGCAAGATGCGGACGACGACATCCTGCTGCCACCATATTCTCAACCTGTGCAGCGATTTCTTCCTTGAGCTGCTGCGAAATTTTCTTACCGTCGATTAGTTGCATATAATATCTCTTTGAATTATAATTTTACTTAACGTCCGCGGCGCATCTGGCGCATTGCATTCATAGCCTTAAGCGGATTTTTTGATGTAGCGGCTTTCATCATTTTCTGAGTCTGCTCAAACTGAGTCAGGAGGCGGTTGACTTCCTGAAGCGATGTCCCGGAACCTTTGGCGATACGTTTGCGGCGGCTGCCGTTTATGATGGCCGGATTCTGGCGTTCGGCGGCTGTCATCGAACCGATTATGGCTTCAACGCTCTTGAACGCGTTGTCGTCGATGTCCATATCCTTTATCTGCTTTCCTACGCCCGGAATCATCGATGCGAGCTCCTTCAGATTGCCCATTTTTTTGATTTGCTGTATCTGGGCGAGGAAGTCGTTGAAATTAAACTGGTTCTTTGCTATTTTGCGCTGAAGTTCCAATGCCTGCTTCTCATCGAATTGCTGCTGTGCTTTTTCCACAAGAGATACGATATCGCCCATGCCGAGAATACGGTCGGCCATACGCGAGGGGTGAAACAGATCGACTGCGTCGAGTTTCTCTCCCGTACCTACGAATTTGATAGGTTTGGTCACTACCGTGCGTATCGAGAGGGCTGCACCGCCTCGGGTGTCACCGTCAAGTTTGGTGAGGACTACGCCGTCAAAATCAAGCCGGTCATTGAATTCCTTGGCGGTATTGACAGCATCCTGACCGGTCATCGAGTCAACGACAAACAGTGTTTCCTGCGGTTTGATGGCTTTTTTGATAGCTGCAATCTCGTTCATCATCTGTTCGTCGACAGCCAGACGTCCGGCCGTATCGACAATTACGAGATCAAGATGATTGAGCTTAGCGTATTTTATAGCATTCTCCGCGATTTCAACGGGGTTTTTATTACCGTCTTCGGTATATACGGGCACATCAATCTGTCCGGCGAGCACTTTCAGCTGCTCGATAGCGGCGGGACGATATACGTCGCATGCCACGAGCAAGGGTCGTTTACCCTTTTCGCTTTTGAGCTTCTTGGCGAGCTTTCCGGAGAACGTAGTCTTACCGGAGCCTTGCAGACCCGACATGAGTATGACCGTGGGATTGCCGGAAAGGTTGACCTGTGCGGTCTCTCCGCCCATAAGGGCAGCCAGCTCGTCATGAACGATTTTGACCATCAGCTCCTGCGGCTTGATGGCGTTGATTACGTTCTGACCGATAGCCTTTGTCTTGACGGTATCGGTAAAAGTCTTGGCTACTTTATAGTTTACGTCGGCGTCAAGGAGCGCGCGGCGCACATCTTTCAATGTTTCCGCAACGTTTATTTCCGAAATTTTTCCTTGGCCTTTAAGTATCTTAAAACTGCGTTCAAGTTTCTCGCTTAGATTTTCAAACATATATTGAAATGGGGTATGGTATTACTTAATAATTCTGTTTGTCGCTGTGTCGGGGAAGATGACGGTGGGCTTGAAGTCTTTCGCTTCGTCGATTGGCACGATGGCGTATGCCATAATTATGACTATGTCGCCGGGCTGTACCTTGCGGGCTGCGGCGCCGTTCAGACATATTACTCCCGAGCCGCGTTCACCTTTGATAGTGTAGGTGTCAAACCGTTCTCCGTTGTTATTGTTGACGATATATACACGCTCTCCCTCAAATATATTCGCAGCTTCCATCAGCTCTTCGTCTATGGTAATGCTGCCGATATAGTCAAGACGCGCCTCTGTTACCGTCACGCGATGTATCTTTGATTTTACGAGTTGTACCTGAACCATTACTTTACAGTATATTTTATGTTGTCAATAAGACGTACATCTCCAAGATAGACAGTTATACAGCCGACCGCAATTCCGTCGGGAGCCTCGCTCCAGTCGGCAATAGGCTGCATGGTAAGAGGATTGACAATCTGATAGTATTCCACTTCCATATCCTCGTATGAATTGATTTTGTCAACGACAGCCTTTATCGTCTGCTCTACATTTTGAGAGGGTGCTTTCCGTGAGCTTAATTCCAAAGTGGCGTGTATGATGGGCGCTACCTCGCGTTGTTGGGGCGTCAGCCGCACGTTGCGCGAACTGAGAGCAAGTCCGTCGGCTTCACGTTTGATAGGACATGCTATTATTTCGAGATTGTCAAATCCTTCAAGTTCGGCCATGCGTCGTATGACTGCAATCTGCTGGAAATCCTTTTCGCCGAAATATGCACGTGTGGGACCGGTCATTGCAAACAGACGGCTTACAATCTGTGCCACTCCATTGAAATGACCGGGACGCATAGCGCCTTCCATTACCTCGGCGACCGGTCCGAGATCAAATACTCGAGTATCCTCCTCGGGATATATTTCCTCGACCGAGGGTATGAACGCATAGTCTACTCCGGCAGCTACAAGCTTTTCGCAGTCAGCCTCTTCAGTACGCGGATAAGTGCGCAGGTCCTCCGGGTTGTTGAATTGTGTCGGGTTGACAAATATGCTTACCACTACGATATCGTTTTCCTTGCGGGCACGTTCGATAAGCGAGATATGTCCGGCGTGGAGCGCACCCATTGTAGGCACGAGGCCGATGGTTTTACCCTCTTTGCGGGCTCGGGCGCATAGCTCCGAGATATTATTGACTGTTCTTATTATCTCCATTTTACTTGTATTTATAAATACGAGTGCAAAGGTAATAAACAATCTGCAATTGACAATTCATAAACTGAAAAATATACCCCACATTATGCTTTTATTCATGATAAATCCGTAACTTTACAAAAAATAAGCTGACTGATACAAAAATATTGATTGATGGATTCGCAATTATCATCTTCTCTGCTTGAAAACGCGGTGACGGAATTATCCCGACTGCCCGGAGTAGGGCGCAAGACCGCTTTACGGCTTGCGCTACATCTGTTGCGCCAGGACGAATCGATGAGCGTAAAGCTCGGGGAATCAATAATAAAGCTCCGTAAAGAAATCAAATATTGCTCGGTATGCCACAATATATCGGAGACCGATGTCTGCCAGATATGCGCTTCGCCGGCGCGTGATTCAAAAGTGGTATGCGTTGTCGAGAATATAAATGATGTGATGATATTCGAGCGCACCGGTCAGTTCAGGGGACTCTATCATGTGCTTAACGGACTTATTTCTCCGATGGACGGTATCGGTCCCGACCAGCTGGAGATTGCCTCGCTTGTATCACGTGTGAAAAGCAATGATGTGGAGGAGGTTATTCTTGCGTTGAGCGCGACAATGGAAGGCGATACAACCAATTATTACATATACAGGCTCTTGGGGCCTACCGGTGTCAAGATAACCCAATTGGCACGCGGTGTGGCTATCGGTAATGAAATCGAATATACCGATGAAGTGACGCTCGGGCGTTCACTTGTCAACCGTACGCTTTTTGCGGATTCTTTCAAACGTTAGTTAAGTCAGGAATCAGGGGTTGCGTCCACTCAATAAGTATTCATCTCAATAAGTGTGATTTTGACCGATATTATATGCGTTGCCGATGGTGTTGCAAAGCTCAAAATATACTGACGAAATTGTAGGGACGCGATTCATCGCGTCCGCGTCCGAATGGTATATACTAAGATGGTGTCACAGCAAATTATAGTTCTGTAAGACCCTCACTGGTAAGAAGACGCTGGAGTATGTATGCGTCGATATAGCTTTCGCCCTGTCTCTGCCACGAACGCAATTTGCCTGATATTTTAAATCCGCCGTTTTGAAACAACGATATGCTTGGGGCATTGTCAATCGCCACGATGGCATAGAGCTGATGCATGCCGAGCCGCTCATAACAGTAGCGGCAGAGCAGGTTCAACGCATCGGCTGCATATCCTTTTGAACGGTGTGCTTCATCGACCATTATGCCAATACCTGCCCGACGGTTGACAGCATCGAAATCATATAAATCAATCATTCCTACCGGTATGTCCGTACCCACAGATACTATCATAAACCGTAGTTGCAGCGATTTGAATATATCGCCGTCATAACTGTCGATGTAGTCGGCAAGCATCTTGCGGGAGAACGGGGCTATATTGTTGCCGTAACGCCACATTGACGTATCATTCTCCCACAGATACAGCATGTCGAGGTCATCGGGCTCGAGTGCTCTAAGCCTTATCGAATTGTCCGATAACATCATTTCCCTTATAAGTCGTTTTCCAGAAGATAGGCTTCGGCATCGAGGGCGGCGCGGCAACCCATTCCGGCAGCTGATATAGCCTGACGGTAACGCGGGTCGGCTACGTCGCCGGCCGCAAATACGCCGGCGATATTGGTAGCCGAAGTATTGCCTTTCAGCACGATATAGCCTTCGTTGTCGAGTGTGACTGAACCTTCAAATATTTTTGTATTGGGAGTATGTCCGATAGCAAGGAAGAAACCGTCGATGGCTATGTCGAATATCTGTTCCATCTCGGTGCCTTTGTGTTCCACCAGTTTCGCACCCTCAAGAACTTCATCGCCAAACAGTCCTACTGTATTGCAATTGAACAGTACGGTAATGTTCTCTTTTTTCAAAACACGCTGTTGCATCACTTTTGATGCCCGCAGCATCGGTTTTCTCACGATAAGATATACCTTCTTGGCAATGTTGCTCAGATAGAGTGCTTCCTCGCAGGCCGAGTCGCCTCCGCCTACTACGGCTACTGTCCTGCCGCGATAGAAAAATCCGTCGCAGGTAGCACATGCCGACACTCCCATGCCCATATATTTCTGTTCGTCGGGCAAACCGAGATAGCGTGCCGACGCACCTGTCGCTATGATGACTGTATGTGCATAATATTTATCGGTTCCGTTTATCGTCACTTCAAGAGGACGCTTGGAAAAATCTATACCGGTTACATTGCCAGCCTTGATTTCGGATCCGAATTTGAGGGCCTGGCGACGAAGATCGTCCATCAGTGCCGGACCGGTAATGCCGTCGGGATAACCGGGAAAATTTTCCACTTCGGTAGTGGTGGTGAGCTGTCCGCCCGGCTGCATGCCCTCAAAGAGGATAGGGGAGAGGTTGGCACGGGAGGCGTATATCGCGGCGGTATATCCGGCAGGACCGGCACCGATAATCAGACATTTTGATATTTCCATGATGTAGGTGTAGTTATATTGATGTTATAATTATTATGCTTTATTTATACGTGCTTAACGGAGATCGATTACTTCATATCCCGGATAATTCTTCGTGGCGACTACAAAACGGGAGTCATGAATTCCGGCATTGGTTCTGATGTCATTTATCGTCACATGTAGCGTTGTGCCGTCGTCAAGCGTGATTGTCATCTGTTTCGGCATCTTGGATGTCGCCCCGAATACTATTATTATTTTTTTTATGGATGAGTCGGTGTGTTTCGGTATAAGCTGCATCTTGACAGTAGAGTTGTCGGATGACAGTACTTTCAGATTGTAGTTTTGTTCGTAGCTCCTTATAATAGCGAACGGATTGATTTGCGCAATTTCGTCGGCCGTTGGCTCGAATATGGATATTTCACGGTCGTTGGCCGAAATTGTCCATTGGGTATTACCGTCAAATATCGTGGAGCTGACGGTTGTCGTGACGGCAAATTTATCTCCTTTGACTGCAATGTCACCGGTGACCGGCTGCTGCCCCGCGCTTTCTATTTTGAATGATGCGGTTATCGATTTTGACGAAGTGAGCAGTGCGGAAGCCTCTTTCATAAAGGAGGATGCACTGATTGCCGCGCCTGCGTAATTCACGCCAACCACCATAAGTAGCCATATCAGTATGGATTTAATCTTCATATTATTTACGACTGTTGCTGTTTTTTTTAATTACTTATTATATATGACATCGGTGCAGCCTAAAGGTTGCACCGACAGCCTTTAATAAAAGTTAAAGCGAGTCAAGCATCATTTCAAGCTGAGTCGGGTCAACCAGAACTGTGCGGGGCTTCCCTCCTTGTGCGGGGCCTACGATTCCGGCTGCTTCGAGCTGGTCCATGATTTTACCTGCACGGTTATATCCGATTGAGTATTTGCGCTGGATATTTGATGTCGAAGCCGTATTACCCTGTACTACAAGACGGGCTATTTCGTCAAAAAGCGCGTCACGTTCGGCAAGTGAACCGGTAGGTATTTCTCCTGCCTCCGACGGTGGCTCGGGCAGCAGATATGCATGCTCAAAGCCAATCTGGTCGTCGATATGGCGGCAGATGGCATCAACCTCGTCAGTATCGATAAACGCACATTGCACACGCTCCACGACTCCTCCGGTCGATATAAGCATATCGCCGCGGCCTATAAGCTGGTTAGCTCCCGGAGCGTCGAGAATGGTGCGTGAATCGACCATCTGGCTTACTCGGAATCCTATACGGCCGGGGAAATTTGCCTTGATGATACCGGTTATGACATTGGTCGACGGACGCTGTGTCGCAATTATCATGTGCATCCCGACAGCACGGGCTTTCTGCGCTATGCGTGCAATAGGTGTTTCGACAGCTTTACCCGCCATCATGATAAGGTCGGCAAACTCGTCGACTACCATCACTATGTAAGGCATATAACGGTGCCCTTTCTCGGGATTGAGACGGCGGTTGACAAATTTTTCATTGTATTCTATCACCGAACGACAGCCTGCATCTTTGAGCAGTGCATATCGCGAGTCCATTTCCACGCAGAGGGAATTGAGCGTGTCGACTACTTTGTTGGGGTCGGTCACAACCGGTTCCTCTTCGTTGGGAAGTTTGGCAAGGTAATGCTTTTCCAGGCGTGCGTAAAGGCTGAATTCGACCATCTTGGGATCGACAAGCACGAATTTCAATTCCGAAGGATGACGCTTGTAAAGCAATGATGCTATGATTGTGTTAAGACCGACCGACTTGCCCTGACCGGTAGCACCGGAGACAAGCAGGTGAGGCATTTTTGTGAGGTCGGCAATATAGACATCATTTGATATGGTTGCACCCAATGCCATAGGGAGAGGGTATTTGCATTCCTGGAATGCACGCGAGCCGAGAATGGAGCGGATTGATACCGTCTGAGGGTCTTTGTTTGGGACCTCTATACCGATAGTCCCTTTGCCGGGGATAGGCGCGATGATACGTATGCCGAGTGCTGCAAGGCTCATGGCAATATCATCCTCAAGACGCTTGATACGGGCGATACGCACTCCTTCGGCCGGAATTATCTCGTATAATGTGACAGTAGGACCAACTGTAGCTTCGATTTTCACTATCTGTATGCCGTAGTCGTTGAGCGTTTTGGTGATACGTTCCTTATTTTCTTCCTGCTCGGATAAATCTACGGAATTTGTTTTGCGCGGACGGTCATGAAGCAATTCGAGTGTCGGCATACGGTAACGTGACAGTTCGGCACGCGGATCGTACGGTCCCTGGAGCCGCACGGCACTATCGTCATGGTTCGCCTGCTCGATTTCAGTCGCGGCATTGATTTCAAATCCGGGAGCTGACGTCATATTGTCGTCTGAGCTACCATTGTTTTGAGAAGCGTCCGGTTTCGTTCTGTCTATTACAGGTTCGACCTTTGGCTCCGGTCCTTTTGTCCTGGCAATATATCGGTCGTCATCGTCAAGTGCGGCTTTTGTTTCAATATTGTCGAATTCCTGTCTTGATACTTCTGTTGCAGCCGCAGAGCGTGTGGCCGCGATATTTTCATCATCACGTTCATGCACGACTACATTTATAGGACCGCTTGCAAGTGCTGTGTCAATGACCTCCTGCTCGTATACTTTACGGTCCTGTTCATGTATTTTTTTAGCTTGCACTATACGTATCTTTTCCCTTGATTTCTGATAGAAACGGGTAAGCTCGGCAATATATATGGTAACGAGTACGGCCACAAGCATACAACTTACTATGAATGCTCCAATCCAACCTATGCGAGATATCAGTAAGATATTGATATATCGTCCGTGGTAGCCTCCCGGTGGTATGTCGGCCGTAGAGTTGATTGAAAGGAGCCCGAGTACAAAAGATATTGTAATGGCAAATATCAACGATTTGAAAGTAAGCGACCAGAAATTTATCCTTTTGAGTCCAAGCAATCCAAGTCCGAGCACTACCATATAGATGATAAGGACAATGGAGCCAAGTCCGAGGCCTTCGACAAACAGATGATGGGATGCCTTGGCTCCGGCCGGGCCGGCAATATTTTCCACAGCATCCTGCGTCTGAGCCATCTGTTCCACTGTCTGTGTTATGATTTCACTTTGGTCATTGCCGTTATGTTTAAGAAATGACAATGCCGCCACCGAGAGGTATGCGGCCAAAAGAATCAAAGCTATACCGACAACCGATTTCATTTTACGGCTTGTGAAAAATGCTATCGGTCCGGATATGAAACGAGGCAATCCGGATTCGGCTTCTTCGCGCGATGTCATGCCGGATTTGCGGCGTTTGCGCGGTCGGTTATAATCGTTGAGTGTAGATGATGCAGAATCGACTGTGTCGGAGTCGGGACGCCTGTTGTTGCGTGTCCTTCTGTCGGGCTCAAAGTCTGCTCCCGAATATGAATAGTCATTCATTATGTATATGCGTATGAGATTTTCGTAATGTTTGGGTGTTTCATGACAAAGTTACGAAAATAACATCTAATTTTCAGCTTTTATATGATAATATTTTTGGTCGGAAACTGTTTTCCTTTGAATTTATAGAGATTTCAGTAAATCAATATTGGCGGCAGGATTGTCGCTGTTGAAAATATAGCTTCCGGCTACTAATATATCAGCTCCGGCGTGTGCAAGGCTACGACCTGTCGCGTCGTTGACGCCGCCATCTACTTCTATAAGGGCTTTCGAGCCTGATTTTTGTATGAGTTCTTTAAGACGGCGAGTCTTTTCAATGGCGTTGGGTATGAACTTTTGACCTCCGAACCCCGGATTTACCGACATGAGCAACACCATGTCGAGGTCGGCTATCACATCTTCAAGCATTATTACCGGAGTCGAAGGATTGAGAGTGACGGCAGCTTTCATGCCTGCTTTCTTTATCGCGTCAATTGTACGGTCGAGATGCACGCAGGCTTCCTGATGGATATTCATTATAGTGGCGCCTGCATCTCTCATACGCGTTACGTAATTTTCGGGATGTACTATCATGAGGTGTACGTCAAGAGGCTTGGATGACCTTTTGGCTACAGCTTCTATTACCGGAAATCCGAATGAAATATTCGGGACGAACACCCCGTCCATCACATCAAGATGTATCATGTCGGCATTAGAATTATTGAGCATGTCGATTTCACGGTCGAGATTGCCGAAATCAGCCGATAATAATGATGGAGATACTAACATGTGGTCGAACTGTTGATTAATAATTGATGTGACAGAAATTTGATATAAAAGCATTCCTGATCGGTAAAACCGGCAATCAGGCTTCGGATTTCACCTTTTTTGCTGTTACGGCTTTGTATATCATATACAGGACGCAGGCGCCGAGCAGGCAGAGACCGCCGATGGTCAGATATCCGTTGTATTTTTCTACGGTAGCGTAAAGAGCCTGACGGTCAACGGCAGTGAACAGCCATACTCCAAGCCCGGCAAGAATGCCGTTCCAGACAAATGCGCCGAGTGAAGTGAATGTGCAGAACTTAACTATGTTCATTCGTGCAAGTCCGGCCGGGATAGAAATCAGCTGGCGTACTGCAGGTATCAGACGGCCTATGAAAGTGGCTATCGGGCCATGCTTGTCGAAATAGGCTTCCGATTTCTTTACTTTATCTTCAGTGACAAGGAAAAAATGTCCCGCACGGCTGTTGGCAAACCGATATACAATCGGACGTCCGAGCCACAATGACAGATAATAATTGACCAAAGCCCCTACCAACGCTCCCGCAGTAGCCACAACGACAATCAGCAATACTACCCCGAAATTGAATGTGCCGATGGCTCCAAGCATGAAATATACGGCCGGAGGCACGACTGCTTCCGATGGAAACGGGATGAAAGAACTCTCGACTGCCATAAGCAGAAATACAAACAGATAACTGGCGTGCGCGTCGACAAAATTCATTATATCCAAGGCGTTGAAGCCAATTGAAAGGGGCAAGGTTAATTCCTCCATACGTGAGCAATATTGTTAATGGTTTATAAATTTTATGCAAATGTAGCTTTTTTTTTTTATTTGGCAACAGGTTTTGGCTGCGTCATTATGGCTCTCGGATTCGGCATAAGCAGGATGACGATTCCGGGTTAGTCACAAAGATTCAATTCCATGAGCATATTACGATATATTTCAGCTTTTTTCGCCAATTGGAGAGGGTAAGCCCGTGAGGTGGATGGCATGCGGTAAATTTTCAAATGCCGGCCCGCAAAATCGGTTTCCGTGTATGCTCCTGTCTTAGGCACCTCCGTGCCTGTTATTTCGGCTATGACCTGAGCCGCTTTTTCGCCGGTAGTGGCTATTGCGGCACATTCAGGCATTAAAGCGAGGGTTTCGGCGAGCGGTATCGGGGTGACGATGTCAAGAAATTTGTCGGCTGCATTGCCTTTGAGACGCCTGACCTCCAGACCCGTATCGCCAAGCGCGATATGATGAGTGACAAGCATTTCTTTTATTTTTTCCAAATCAAAAGTTTTGATATGAGGCAGATATAACTTATCTTTGTTCCCGAAGTATATTATGCCCATCACTCTCCAGAAGTCATTGATGGTATTGGGATAGAAAAACGGCATTGACCAGCGGTGTTGTCCCGGAGGAAATGTACCCATGATAAAAATTCGCGCGTCTTGTGGAATGAAAGGTGGCCAAGGATGGCGTTCGATTGTTGCTTCAGTATGATTCATAGCGTAAAATTAGTCAACTATTTTTAAATAAAAAACGTTTTCAATTATAAACGTAATTTCAATTAAATGTTTCATTAATTATTAAATTATGAGAAAGTATTTAGCAGAAGGCGTCGGCACTATGTTTCTTGTGCTGCTCGCGTGCGGAAGCGCTGTTCTCGCCGGCCCTGCAATAGGTGTCCTCGGCATCGGATTGTGCTTCGGATTGGTGCTTATCTGTCTGTGTTATTGCATCGGCAATATTTCCGGTTGCCATGTCAATCCGGCAGTGTCACTGGCAGTGTGGTTGAGTGGCCGAATGAGCGGGAAGGAATGTGCGGGGTATGTGATTTCACAGCTGATAGGTGCCGTGATTGGCGGTGCATTCCTTTATTTGCTTTACAAATCGGGTGAAGGTTATAATTTCGGTGGCACTACGGGAGAAAATTCTTTAGCTACCAACGTGCTTCAACCCGGAGCTACTTCGGGAATGGCACTTATAACCGAGGCATTGCTGACATTCTTCTTTGTAATGATTGTCCTTGGCGCCACTGATGCCAAAGTGGGAGCAGGTAAATTTGCCGGCCTCGCTATCGGTATCGGTCTCGGACTTGTCAACATTGTCGGAATCCCTGTCGACAACTGTTCGGTCAATCCTGCGCGTTCATTCGGTCCCGCAGTATTCAGCCCCGGTGCATTCGGCGATTTCTGGATTATGGTCGTAGGTCCCTGTATCGGTGCTATTGCCGCTGTGCTTTGCTGGAAAGCAGTTTCCGGTTATATCAATAAAAAAGCAATCGAGGGTTAATATCCTGACATCAGAAGAGAGTGGGGCGGCCGGTCGCGGAAACTTGCCCTAAAGTCAAAGTCGAAATGCAATTTTCCACCTGCATAGCCTCATATATTTTGA